>JBAZYQ010000118.1:0-2541 GCA_041659245.1 Candidatus Nanoarchaeia archaeon | reverse complement strand
AAAAGTTCTGATGGATTCGAGAAAAGAAATTCTTGAAAGCAACAGGAGATTTTTTGGCAAATGGGCTGCAAGCTATAATCTTTTTGATGCAGGTTGGGCAAAAGTAATACAGAAAAAAACCATTTCGCATATTAAAGGCAAAAGAATAAGCATCCTGGATATAGGTTGCGGCACAGGGAAAGCGCTGGAAATTATGAAAAATAAATTTCCGAATGCAAGGATTTATGGCATCGACCTCTCAAAGAAAATGCTTGCAAAAGCAAAAACCCTGCTTGGAAAAAATGTCCAGCTAAAGGAGGCAAGTGCAGACAAGCTTCCTTTTAATGCAAACAAATTTGATTATATACTATGCACAAGTGCATTCCATCATTTTCCAAAACAATTAAATGCCTTAAAGGAGATGAAGAGAGTGCTAAGAAAAGATGGGCTGCTGCTGCTTGCTGATGAGAATTTTTTTTTATTCAACAAGATTATTAAAAATATAGAGCCGGGACATGTTAAAATGAACTCAAAGAAAGAGATGAAACAGCTTATTGAAAATGCAGGGCTGCGCCTAATCAGCCAAAAACGGATTTTATTATTTGTAATACTCAATATCTGCGCTAAAAAAGTATAAATAGTATTACTTACTAAGTAAAAGTTGGTAAAATGGAAATAGAAGGGCTTGAAATAAAGTGGTTTGGGCATGATTCCTTTCTCATAGAAGGAGACAAGACAATATACATAGACCCCTATGTTTTGCCGGCAGGCTCTAAGAAAGCAGACATTATTCTTGTGACTCACGAGCACTTTGACCATTTTGACAGAAGCAAGATAAAGGAATTAATCAAGCAGGGCACTGAAGTTATCATACCGCCAGGCTGCGCTTCTGGTTTGGACTGCAAATTCAAGATAATAAGGGAAGATGAAACACTCGAACTTGGCTCTGTGAAAATCACAGCTGTTCCTGCTTACAATATCAATAAATTCAGGATGGGCAAGATTCCGTTTCATTCAAAAGGCGAAGGATTTGGATATATTATTGAAATGGATGGAGTCAGGGTGTATCACGCAAGCGACACTGATTTTATTGATGAAATGAAAAAGCTAAAAGTTGACATTGCATTATTGCCAATCAGCGGAAATGTGGCTATGGATATTAATGAGGCAGCAGAGGCAGCCAATGCAATAAAGCCAAAAGTTGTGATTCCAATGCATTACAACACCCTGCCTGGAATGAACGCAAGCCCTGAAGAATTTGCAAAGCTGGTAAATAAGGATATTAGGGTTGTAATAAATCCTCAGTAATTCTATTGTGAATTAGTATTTTCTCTAAACGGGTGTCCGTGCTCTTTTATATTATCAACAATCTGCTTGCTTCTTGAAAGCACCACGCCTGATTTCACAAGCTTTTCCCTCTGCCTAAGAACCTGCAGGTCAGCGCAGTAAGGGCATTCCTTTTCGTGCATTCCGCACATTGCACAGAAATAAAATATCTTGTCATTCAATTCCCTGTTAAGAATCATCCCTTTTGCCCTTGGAGAAGCTGTTTCCTTCATTGTTGCCCTGAAGACAGGACATTTAGTGCGGCACAATCCGCATTCAACGCACCTTGTCATATAAGCTTCCCCCTTGAAAACAAGTTCTTTGAATCATAATGCGCCTTAAGCTCAATAACTCTCTTTGCTTTTTCATCAGAAACAGTATTTTTTCTTCTTCCGTGCCCGTATTTTACTCCCAACTTTGCTCCGAACTGCTTGTACAAGCCCCTGAACCTTTCAATCATTGAGCTGTCTTCCCTGAAAACAGAATAAACAATTCCAAGCCCGATTGGCCCATAACAGGGCACATTGTCTTTCCTGAGCAAATGCAAAAATTTCGGAAGGGACTCAAAGGGCAAAAGAAGGTCGTCTGCAACAAGATGCCGCTTCTGCCCGAGCATAAACGGTAAATTCTCTCTTGCAGCCCAAACCTCCCTAGCCTCTGCCTCTTTGAGTGTCCCTTCTGAACCTTCGTATTCCACGATAAAATGCAATTTTGGCGCAAAGCCAAGAATCTCTGAGCACAAGTCATCAAGAAATTCAATGTTTCTCACAGCAGGATTATTCCTTAGCTCTTCAAGCTTTTCCTGCATTGCAGTAAGAGTGTTAAAGCTGAGCATTGAAATGCTTTTCTGGTCTTCCCTGTCCAATATTTTCAATTTTGCAGAAACAATTATTCCTGTTGTTCCTTCCATGCCAATAACGTGCTTCAATGCATCGCCTTTTAATTTCAGGCACATGCCGTTGCCGTCAACAATAGTCACTTCCTCAACCCAGTTTGCCATTCTTCCGAATTCCATTGCCTTGACGCCTATTGCGTTTGATGCAACCATTCCGCCGATTGTGCAGGCTTTCTTGCTTTCAGGCTGGACAGGAAAAAACTTGCTTCCAATTGCCTTGTTCAAGTCCTGCAGTGCAACACCGGCTTCCACATCTGCAAACTGCTCGCTTATGTTGAGAATATTGTTTAATTTTGAAACATCAACAACAACATCATTCTCAGGAACTGAATTTCCCATGC
>JBAZYQ010000117.1:0-2545 GCA_041659245.1 Candidatus Nanoarchaeia archaeon | reverse complement strand
CTCCCTGTTAAATCTCATTGCAAACCAAGGCTCTGCTCCCATGAATGCTGCGAATTGTGCTAGCTGCTCTAATTCCTCAGGCTCAAAGTATTTTGCATTGTCGCCTATTGCCTTGCATTCTATTGCCAATAATCTCTTTTGCTCTTTGTTTGCTGCAACCAAGTCAGATGAAGGGCGCTGTGTTGAGCCAGAGCCTGCAACTCTTGCGCATCCCCAGCCGCTTTCCCAGAATAGATGGAATAGTTCCCTTTCTGCTTTTGTCCCCTTTCTTTTCGTGCCTATTCGTGGCATATGTTGGAATAAGTTAAAAGAAGTATA
The DNA here is from genome assembly GCA_041659245.1 of Candidatus Nanoarchaeia archaeon. GTDB lineage: Archaea > Nanobdellota > Nanobdellia > SCGC-AAA011-G17 > GW2011-AR17 > UBA9640. Next base: position 2,227 of record JBAZYQ010000117.1, on the reverse strand, counting down.
TTAAGTATTCGGAAATAAAAAGAAGAATATAAAGAAAATAAAAAAGAAAGCCAGCCTCCAGCGTTAATTGAATTTTTATCTTACCTTTCTCCCAATTGTCTTTGCTTGCAGGAAGAGCATTACATAATCAGGGCCGCCTGTCTTTGAGTCAGTACCTGAGTGGTTAAAGCCGCCAAACGGATGGACTCCAACCATTGCGCCTGTGCATTTCCTGTTCAGGTAGAGGTTTCCAACGTGAAAGTCTTGTACTGCTTTCTCAAGCTTTGCCTCATTTTGGCTATATACTGCGCCTGTTAATCCATATTCTGTATTGTTTGCAATTCTTAATGCATCATCAAAGTCTTTTGCTTTTATTACAGCTAATACAGGGCCGAAGATTTCTTCATTTGCCATTTCTGCATCAGGGGAAACATCTGCAAATATCGTAGGATGTATGAAATATCCCTTAGTTGGGTTTCCAAACCCGCCAAGGACAAGCCTGCCTTCATCTATTCCTCTTGCCATATACCCTATTATCTTGTTAAATGCCTCATAATTTATCACAGGACCCATATTGTTTGCCAAGTCTTCTGACGGTCCGACTTTCCACTGCTTTGTTTTTTCAACAAGCATTTCAACGAATTTCTCATACACTTTCTCATCAACAATTGCCCTTGAGCAGGACGAGCACCTTTGCCCCTGCCTTCCGAAAGCAGCCTGCATTGTTCCCAGCACTGCGCTTTCCAAGTCAGCTTCAGAGTCTATAATATGTGCGTTCTTGCCGCCCATCTCTGCAATCAATCTCTTGAGCCATATCTGCCCTTCCTGCGGCTTTGCAAGGCTTTCATATATGTGCAATCCCACGTCTCTTGAGCCTGTGAATGCAACAAATCTTGTTTTTGGGCTGTTAACCAAGTATTCCCCTACTTCTTTCCCGCTGCCCGGAACAAAATTTACAACTCCTGGAGGCAAACCTGCCTGCTCTAGCAATTCAACGAACTTATAGCCTATTACAGGCGTGTCAGACGCCGGCTTTACAACAACTGTGTTGCCTGCAACAACAGGCGCTATTATTAATCCTGCAAGTATTGCGCACGGATAATTCCACGGGGGTATTACAGCTCCAACTCCCAAGGGAATGTTCTGCACAAATCCATCTTCATCAGATTTCTTTGTAACTCTCTGCTTTCTTAATAGCCTTTCAGCGTGCCTTGAATAAAAGTCAAGGAAGTCAATTGCCTCTGCAACTTCTCCGTCAGCTTCGTTCCAGATTTGTCCGCTTTCGAGAACACAGTATGCGTTGAATTCGTGCCTTCTTTGTATTAATAATTGTCTTGCCTTGAGCATTACATCAATTCTCTTTTCCAATGGAACACGTTTCCATGTTTCAAATGCCCTTGATGCCTCTTCCAATGCATCTTCTGCGTGGCTTGAATTGCCTTTGCTTACTATGCCTATTAATTCATTCTTGCTTGAAGGATTGTATGATTTTATTGTGTTTTCATCAGATGTAAATTGCAGTTTGCCTTTGCCTATAATCATTGGATATTGCTTTCCAAATTCAGATTTTACCTTTGCTATTGCCTCAAGCATTGGATTCTTGTTTTCATCCTTAGAATAATCAAAGTATTCGCAGTTCTTGAACGCCTTTTTGAATCTGGTTGACATGTTATCACCTCCTCTTAAAATGGAGATATACTTTTGTGAATGTATTCTCCCCGCTTTTTATTGTCTCTTCTTCCTTTGATACATTCCAGCCGTAATTCTGGTATAACTTAAGAAGGCGGTCAGCAAGATTGTTTTGTGCGCTTCTCGAGAGCGTAAAGCTTTCAGCCCTTGGGCAGTTTACATAACTATTTGTAAGCTTTTCAGGCATAGGATACCTAAGCCCTTCCTCGTACCCCCTTGCCATGCCCATGGCAACAAGCCAATCGTCGATGTCATATTGGATGCTGCCTGCTGCCTGCGTGAGTATATTTTCCAGCTTTTCATTTGCGTCTGACGGTTTTAGTACCATTGTTATCATCTCCCGTATTGATAGAGGAAGTTATTAATTGGAAGTATATAAAGGTTGTGAGAAAACCAGAGGAAAAGAACGCAAAAGCCAGCCTATCGGCGTGGATTACGGCGGTTCTATTGCTGTGCAATCAGCCAAAAGCCTCCACGATTATTCTCTCCGTGCTGCCTCATGGAATCTATGAGCTTTTCCAGCTTTACGCGCCTGTTTTTCCCGTTGCTTCCCTTAGGA
>JBAZYQ010000116.1:0-2678 GCA_041659245.1 Candidatus Nanoarchaeia archaeon | reverse complement strand
CCACATATTCACTGCCTCAACACTGAGCACAATATTATGCTTTACAAACCTGGGAAAGATTTACTGGCTCAAGGGCTATCAGATTCCGGCTGTCGGAAGATACTCAATGGGCAAGGCAATTGTCAACCTGTTGCAATTGGAAGATGGAGAAAGAGTAAACGCCCTGATTCCATTAAAGAAGTTTGAGCAGCAGCATTATCTGATTATGGTTACAAAGAAGGGATTGATTAAGAAAACGCCGATTGAAGCGTTTGCAAGCCAGAGAAAGACAGGAATAATTGCAATCTCCTTAATGCCTGGCGATGAGCTTGTGCAGGTAAGATTAACTCCCGGGAAACTTAAATTAATATTGGGAACTGCAGAAGGGCAGGCTGTGAAGTTTGATGAGCAGGACGTGCGTTCAATGGGCAGGACAGCTGCAGGCGTTCGCGCTGTGAGATTGTCAAAGGATGATTATGTTGTTGGCTTGGAAGTTGCTCTTGAGATTGGGGCTTTGCTTACAGTCACTGAAAACGGCTATGGAAAGAGGTCTCCTATCTCTGAATACAGATTAATCAAGAGAGGCGGAAAAGGAGTAATTAACATAAAGACAACTGAGAGAAACGGGAATGTGGTTGGAATAAAGACAGTGATGCCTCATGATGAGATAATGCTTGTAACTTCAAATGGAGTTGTCATAAGAGTGCCTGCTGAGGAGATTTCAGAAGTTGGGCGTAATACGCAGGGCGTCAGGATTATGAAGATTAGGGAAGGGGATAAGGTAAAGTCAATCACGAGAATTGTTAGCCAGAAGAAGTAATTCTATTGCTCATATTTCAAATACATTATGCCTGCTATTATTAAATATGCAGAGCCCAATACCATAATTGCTTCTAAAATTACATAAATCAGATTTTGTGTAAAAGTCAGGTTTGAGCAAACATCCCAATGCATTCCCAGAGGCTCAAATATTTGATTAACACATTCTGAGACAGGTACTATCATATATGCAATTGACAAGCACGCAACTAAGATTGCAATAATAAAATACATCTTTCTTGAATAGTATTTCATAAGCATATAAAGAGATGTAGATTATTTAAAACTTGCCTTTATTGATTGAAAGCCAGCCTTCGGCATTAATTCTTTGTTTATATTGTCTTGAAAATAATAAAATTATTTTTATTTAAACGAACCTTCTAATTTATCTAATAGCTTTTTTATGCTATTAATCTCTTTTGAATAATATTTAATAAATTTATTATTTTTTTCTGCAAATGCAATTTCTGTCTTGGTGGACTCTCCCAACTTTCCCCCAACATCAATAACAAATATCCCGTCAGAGATTCTTATTTTATCAAGATGCAGTTCAAATAAATTTTTTGCTAATCCCTCTGAATACTCAACATTCTCTGCTTTCCCATAGATTGCAGGAGGCAGGGGAATCTTGCCTTCAAAAGTTAAAGCTCTTTCAACTTCTTTGAATTCTTTCATAAATCTTGTGCTTCCACAAAGGGTAATTATTTCTCTTTTCATCCTATAGCAATTGGAGAAAAGCTAATTTATAAAAGTATCTGAAAAGTGGGCTTCGTTAATCTAAGGAGGGGTTTCCCCTTAATGGCTTTCTTATTATCTGCTTTAAGCTTATATCAAAAGAAGTAATTCTAAGGGACATTAGTTATTGCGCGCGCTATTCTCAGCCTTCCGGTTCTGTAATCTCCGTCTCCTATGCGGGTTATTTCTGTATCAATGTTTGCAAGCATCTCATCCACATTTTCAAATACAGGCTTCCAGAAATCATTTTTTAATGAGTTTTCAAGAGTTGCCGTGATATTTGCAGGCACGTAATATAGCTCATCATATGCCCGCTTTTCCAAAAGCGGGTATGCCATATGGCTGTAAGCAGTTTGTATTGTGCGCTTATTATGATTGAAGTTGGCTTGCTCTGCAACATTGGGCGTATAACTCCCGTAAGGCTCGGGAGACGCGTGGTTCATTGCAGTAAACCCTTCGATTGTGTAAAATATTTCCTCTACAGGCACTTCCTGTTCTGCTTTCCTATTATAAAGATTGTAAGGGTCGTCTCCGTGCCCCAATGCAAGGTTTGCTGTTAAAAATATGGGGCTCCTGTGCCCGCCAAGACTAAGGTTTATTGAAACAGGAATGTTTACTGTTCTGAGTATTGCGGCATAAAGCGAAGCTGTTCCTGAGCATCCCTGTGTCCAGTGCCTTGCTCCTGCAGGAGGATTAAGAACCTTGTCAACAGGATAATAGCCTGAATAGCCGTACATTGCCCTGTTGCTGTACTGGCTTGCCAATGCTTCATGCACAATGTTTGCTCTTATCCATTCTGTTATTGCATATATTGTTTCAGCCTGCGTTGATTTAATCATGCCGTTGTCTTCAAGGAAATCATAGCTGTAAAACGGGTTCCAGTCTGTAATGCCCAGCAAGCCGCTTCCATCCTGGTAATTTGTGTAAAACCTGTATCCTGCATTTGCAGGGTCATAATTTATGAATTTTCTTCCGTCAAGCAGCAGGCTTCTTTCGTTTTCATTGTATCCCAGTATGCTCCATGGCACAATGTGATTCACTTCAATGTAAAGCGTATATGCGATGTGCGGGATATACATCTGCAATGCTTTTTCCTCATTGTATACTTTTGTCATTCCGCTGATATTCACATCTGTTCCTGCAGG
>JBAZYQ010000115.1:0-2735 GCA_041659245.1 Candidatus Nanoarchaeia archaeon | reverse complement strand
GGGAAACTGAAAGAGGCGAAGAGCTTCGGCTCAACCTGTCTGTTTAGGCTCGCAGTTTCCTCTTTTTTGCTTTCTTAGGCATAATGCTTATAAACAGGTGATTTATAGTGTTTGACGAGAGTAATTCGGAGGCAAAAAATGGAAACAAAGCAATGGTGGAGACCGACAGAAACGCTGTATAATTTTATATCACAATGCGCAAGCAAAGTTGACATTAAAAGGCTTGAGTGCATGGACTTAAAAACAAGTAATTATTCACATTCAGAGCAGGGCAACCAAATTTATGTCAGGGCAAGCCCGAAGGGATTTTTAAGCGGAAAATATGACACTCTCAGCTTTGACACGCATGTTCCAAAATTAGCTGATGGAAAAGCAAGAAAGATTATATCTCAAATTGTGGATACAGGAAAAGGATACAACCTGCAATTTAGTGCTGGAAAATGGCAGGACAATGAAAAAAAGAAATTTGAATTGGAAATAACAAAAGCAAGCGTGCTTGATAATTTCTTTGCAGCTACTGTTTTATACAGAATGGAAGCTGAAGGCAATGTTTCAGCAGATGATTTGACTCTTTACAAGAATATTGCATTGCAGCTGGGAGCTGTTGTAAAGCCGCAAACTGAAACTGAAAATATGTTTGAAATTTCCGAAAAAAGAGGCATGGCTTATGCAGCAAAGCTTGTGGGCATGGACAGATTATGGGAACCTGCCAGGGCTTATGAGCTTGCATCTGAAAATGGCTTTGATGTTTCTTTAAGGTCAATAGGCAAAAGAAAAATAATGGGTGCATCTTTTTCAAGGCATTATTCAACACAATTGTATGCAAACATGCGGTCAGCAACAAATATTCTCTTTGGAATAAATACGGCTGAAGCGGAAGAATTATTCAGGCTGTTTAACTCAGTAAGGGAATTTGGAGGCAGGGAATGGAATGTTGAGTACAGGATGAAGCCGGAGCCTGTGAAAGTGGAAGTAGAAAAAGAACCTGCAAAGCCCAAGAATATTATAATGACAACTGAAATGCAAAAGGAAGAATTTCTTGACAAGGTAATCCAAGAGCTTGGTGAATTAAAGAAAAAATGAAAGTAGCAATGTATTATAACAACAGCGATGTCAGAAATGAGGAATTGGCTGTCCCTGACATTGGAGATGATGAGATTCTTTTCAAGACAATGGCTTCAGGCATCTGCGGCAGTGATTTGCTTGAGTGGTACAGGATTAAGAAAGCCCCTTTGGTGCTGGGGCACGAGGTTGCCGGCTTTGTTGAGAAAAAAGGGAAAAATGTTGCTGATTTTCTTGAAGGCGACAGGGTGTTTGTAACACATCACGTGCCTTGCGGAGTATGCAAGTACTGCCTCAGGGGAAATGACACTGCTTGTGATATGCTCAGAAAAACTAATTTTTATCCGGGCGGATTCTCGGAATATATCCGGATACCCTCTGCCAATATTGAAAAAGGAATGCTTAATCTGCCTTCAGACGTAAGCTTTGAAGAAGGAACTTTTGTTGAGCCTCTTGGATGCGTTGCAAGAGGACAGAGAATTGCAGGAATCAAGCCAAATGATGCATTGCTTGTAATGGGCTGCGGGCCTGCAGGGATTCTTCATATCAAATTGGCAAAAGCCAATGGAACTCCAATAATACTTGCTACTGACATAAACCAGTATAGATTAAATTTAGCTGAAAAAAACGGGGCTATTCCAATAAATGCAATGGATGATGTGCCAAACAGGATTAAGAGGATTGTTGTTGGAGAGCTTGCTGATAAGGTAATTGTCTGCACAGGAGTTCTTCCTGCAATGAAACAGGCATTCAAATGCGTTGACAGGGGAGGGACAATACTTTATTTTGCAGTGCCTAAACCAGACGAGGATGTTGTTGCCCCATTTAACGAGTTCTGGAAAGACGAAAAAAAGATGGTGTTTTCCTACGGCGCAGGGCCAAGGGATAACCAGAAAGCTTTGGAATTAATTGCAAGCGGAAAAGTGGATATTGGTGATATGATTACGCACAGATTGCCTCTTTATGAGACAGGAGAGGGGTTTAAGACAGCTGCTGCAGGCAAAGATGCAATGGGCAAAGACGCGATGAAGGTTATTATTTATCCGCACGGGATTGTAAAGGATTAAAATTAGTAATAAGGAATTAAAATGAAAGTCAAGACAAAAGAAGGATATAAGCAGTATAAAACCATCTGGATGGAAGATTACAGAAGGGGAATTGTGGGCATGATAAACCAGAAATTGCTTCCTCACAAGTTTGAGATTTTCTTTTCAAAAAGCCATTATGAGACTGTTGAGGCAATCAAGGACATGACAGTCAGGGGAGCAGGAGCTATTGGAGCTGCTGCAGGATATGCAATGGCTCAGGCTGCTATTGAATCGCAAAATCAATCAGGCTTGGAAAGCTCTGTTGCGTATGTTCTTGAAGCTGAGCAAAGAATAAAGGCATCACGCCCGACTGCGCAGAATCTGTTTTATGCAGTTGACAGGGTGTATAATGCAATGCTGAAAGCAAATGAATTGGGATGGGCTGTTGAAAAAGCAAAGAAAGAAGCTGACAAGATAGCTTATGAGGATGAAACAGCTTGCCAGAAAATAGGGGACATAGGCAAATGGTTCATCAAGGATAATGGAAGAGTGCTGACTCACTGCAACGCAGGCTGGCTTGCTTTTGTTGACTATGGAACAGCACTGTCTCCTGTGTATGCTGCAATAAGGCAGAAGAAGAATGTG
>JBAZYQ010000114.1:0-2737 GCA_041659245.1 Candidatus Nanoarchaeia archaeon | reverse complement strand
TCTGCCTTGAATTCCCCTGTCTTCAGCTCAATGGCAACAAGGCACCTTAATTCCCTGTCAAAGAACAATAAATCAATCCTGTTTTCCCTTCCGTCTATTTCAATCATATACTGCGAACCTACAAAGGTTAATGATTTTCCGAATTCAAGGAAAAAGTCCTTGAGGTTGTTGAGAATCGCCGTTTCAAGCTCTTTCTCGGAGTATTCATTGCCTAAATTAAGGAATTCAAGCACGTAGTCGTCCTTGAAGCGCCTTGCTATGTCTTCATCCTTGTGCCTCGGGATTAAGGCAGTTACTTTCTCAGGTTTGTCAGCTGTCATGTAGCGCTCGAAGAGGGAGGAGTTTATTTGGCGTTCCAGTTCACGTTTGCTCCATCTTTCTTTAATGCACATTATCAGATAAAATTCTTTTTCTTCTATACTACTTTCTCTTCCCAAAATAAGTAAATGGTTTGCCCATGGTACTTTAAACAGCAATTCTACAACCACTGGTTGTAGTTTTCGGCAGACAGGTAATTCTTCAATCACTGATTGAAGTTTTTGAGGCAATTCTACAACCACTGGTTGTAGTTTTCGGCAGGTAGGTAATTCTCCAGACGGCGTCTGGAGTTTTCGGCTTGAAATCAATTCTGCAACCACTGGTTGCAGTTTTTGGTTTTCTAGCAATTCTGCAGACGGCGTCTGCAGTTTTGAGTATGTCTCGTAAAACCTCTTCATATTCCACAGATTTGCCACAGAATATCCCCTACTCCCCGGAAACCTCATCCTTAAGTCCCTTGACAGCCACTCAACAACAGCCTTGCCATATTCTGACGTCTTGCTTAATTCCTTTCCAATGTTCCAATACGCCTGCAATAATGCCTTGTTTACTTCTGAAAAGGCTCTCAGCTTTGACTGCTCTATCTGCTTTACAACTGATTCAAGGATTTTACTGTAATTATTCGCTTCTTTTTTCATAACCGGCGTTTATTGCTTCTTATTCATAAACTCTTCTATCAAAAAACACGTGTTTTTACGGTGGGTGTTGAAAAATCCCGCAGCGAATCTGAAGATTCATGCAAAAAATCAAAATTAAGATGCATATTTCCGGCAGTGCCGAAAGGCAATTTTAGTTCTCGTCGTCAAAGCTGTCGCTTATTATCCAAAAGCCGCCACGATTATTCTCTCCGTGCTGTCTCATGGAATCTATCAGCTTTTCCAGCTTTACATACCTGTATTTTCTATTGTTTTCTTTGGGATCAATTAGAATTACATTTTCTTTTTCTATGGAATCCAGAATACACACATGCCCTTGCCCTTTTTGGTATTTGTCTTGGTATAGCAATCCATAATTAAAGCAAACAAGAATGTCATTATCTTCAGCTTTTTGCACGGCAGCCCATTCCGCAATGCTTTCCAGCCTTGAAACAGGAAAATATTCTTCTTGCAAAGGCAAATTGTGCTTTCTGAAGAATGCGTTTATAGAATATTCTGGCTTGTCAACCTGCGTTCCCCATCCGGCAGAAGGTTTTTTTCCCGTTAAGATTAATCCTAATTCAGCCCCGATATATTCTTGTGAAAACAAAGGCAGATTTCTCCGTGATAAAACCATCTGAATACATGCAGGCACGCAGCAGAAAGGCTGTTGGTGTATGTGAGAATATCTTGATATTGGCATATGCGCAGAGTAATAATCAATGCTTATTAATGTTTTGCAAAAATGAATTTATCCGTTTGGGGTTGATAAGGGGTGTCCCCTTATGGGCTTTCTACGCCCTTGCTCTCTCTTTGGACTTCCTGATTAAAAGTTCTGCACCTATTCCAGTTATCAGAAGCACTACACAGCTCGCTACAATAACAATCCAATCCTGCATTCCCAACACTACTGTGTCAAACACTTTAGACAAAGGCGTATACACCACTGCCAATTGCAATGCAAATGAAAGCAAACAAGCTCCTAAAAGCCACTTGTTAAGCGAATATGCCCTGTATCCTATTCTTATAATCACTGGCACAAGCAATTCCAATGCAACAAGCAAGGTAAAGAGCAGTGTCTGTGATTCAAACTTGCTATACGCAAACAGGCATATTGCTGAAACAATAACAGCCAAAGCAATTATTGATGCTGCAACGCTTCTTGACACAATATGCTCCTTGGGATTTCTTGGCTTTTTCTTCATTATATCCTTGCCTGCAGAGTCAACGCCCATTGCAAGAGCAGGGAATGAGTCAGTAACCAGATTTATCCAGAGAATTTGTATTGCAATAAATGGAAGAGGCATGCCGAGCATTATTGCGATAAATACAATAAGAACCTCTGCAAGATTGCACGATAAAAGAAACGCAGAGAACTTCCTTATATTGTCATAAATAGTTCTTCCTTCCTCAATAGCGCTTACTATTGTGGCAAAATTATCATTCACAAGCACCATGTCAGACGCTTCCTTTGCAACATCAGTGCCTGAGCCCACTGCAATGCCAATGTCTGCCTGTTTCAAAGCAGGCGCGTCATTTATCCCATCGCCTGTCATTGCAACAACATTGCCTGCTTTCTTAAGTGCATTTATTATTCTTAGCTTATGCTCAGGGCTTACCCTTGCATAGATATTAACTTCTTTTGAAATTGAAAGCAATTCTTTCTCATTCATCTTCTCAAGCTCTTCGCCTGAAACAGCTTTTCCTGCAATGCCTATTTCCTTGGCAATCGCAGCTGCTGTAAAAAGCTGGTCTCCTGTAATCATTACAACCCTTATTCCTGC
>JBAZYQ010000113.1:0-2763 GCA_041659245.1 Candidatus Nanoarchaeia archaeon | reverse complement strand
GCGGCAGGAAGAGCCACAACTCAAGGCATATGAAGATTGTTGAGAAGAATTACAGGCTTGTCGCAGAAGAAAGAGTTCAAAAAGAATTTTCTAATCTTGAAGTCCTTGACTCATACTATGTGGGAGAGGACGGAAAGAATTTCTGGTTTGAAGTTATAATGGTTGACCCCAGCACCCCTGAAATAAAGGCAGACAGAAGAATAAACTGGATCTGCAATGAAAAAGGAAGAGTATTCAGAGGGCTTACAGGCGCTGGCAAGAAGTCAAGAGGACTCAGGCACAAAGGAAAGGGCACTGAGAAAGTAAGGCCTTCAGTATCTGCAAACAAGAAGAAGCAGGTAAGAAGATACGGCTTGAGAAGAGGATAAATCTCTTTTTATTTTATACTAAATTCTTTGTTAAGTATTTCATTACAGCTTTTATTTTAATAGTTTTATTTTATAACCTTAATCTTGGCTTTCTTGACGCCGGATGATTTTGATTCCTTGGTTCTGAATATAAAATCCTTTTTTGAAAGCCTGTAGAGCTTTGCCTTGCCGAATATCCTGAATATGATGAATAAAATCAGGAAGAATCCCACTACTGCAAGCAGTATGAAGATTAATACAGAGCCTATGAAGATTGCAACAGCCACTGCTCCGATGAATAATGCCACTGAGAATATTGTTGATATAAAAGGCATCCTTCTCCATGCTCCTGTCTTCAAAAGCAATGCAATAAACAATACTGCAAGCCCAATGAGTATTATCCTGAGGTATTCCATGCTTACTTTAAAGCCCCATTAGTTTATAAGAATTACCAATCAAACTCAACTGCTTTCTTGCCGCCGTGGTACAAGGCTTCTTTCACGCCGTGGCTTTTTATGTATTCGCCAAGCAATAAAGACCTTTCAGCGGCGTTAAGGGGCTTTCTTTGCATGCCCTTGTTTGCAACAACGTGCTTTCTCATCTTGTTCCAGAAATTAGCAGCTTCCTCTGAGAATATCGGGAACGGAATAGACTGCGAAGGAGTTACATATCCATTCTTAAATGCATCAGCAGCAACTGCAAAATAAGCTGCAACAGCGTGCTGGCAGAATAATTTTTCTTTTGTATATCTGCTTGTTATCCACCATCTTGAAAAGTCGCAGTCGCACACAGCTCCAATGTCTGTCCACAGCCTTTTCTTCTGGTAATTGTCATGCAAGGGAACATTTGAAAACCTGACATTATGCCTGTGCCTGTGCATTTCCTCAGAAGGCACTGACACCATAAATTCAGCGCCTGAATCAGCTATTTTAGGCATCCTGTAAAGCCCCTCAACAGTTATCGGCGCGTTATTGACTGAATAGGCATAAAGCTTCATTCCCTGCATGCAGGTATCCAATAATGTTCTTGTCACAGTTGTATTGTCAATTCTTGACCTGACTGCAAAGCTTGCAAACGGCGCTTCTGCATAATGAAGAGCCCTTGCAATTGCTTCTCTTGGAGGAATATGAACTGCATTCCCGGCCATTGCCTCATTGCCGTATTTCAAAAAGTATTTTGCGTGATTGTAATGCTTTGGCAGTATTGGAAAATCAATGTAAAGCGCAAAGCTCGGCATGCAGGAGTTTATCATTGCGACTAAATCACTTTCCCTGTTTACTTCAAGCTTGTGCTTTCCCTCAAATATCTCAGAGATAGAGGGCTGCCTGAAAAATGATTTCTTAACCATAAAAGAAAAGGCAAAATGGTGGTTTATATAGCTTTTGGATTAGAAATTCGGCTGAATTCGCCTAAGAAGGAGGCGGCTATTGTCTTATCGTGCAATACCAGCATATTCTCGTCATTGTTCTCATTGCCGTTATTTGTCGGGTTATAGCTTCCTGTGACAACTGTTTCATTGTCTATGATGAATACCTTGTGGTGCAAGACTCCCTTGCCATATACATCAACATCTGCCTTGTGTTCAAGCTCGGGATAAACGCTCCACTTGCTGTTCTGCGACTTGTCAAAAAAGCCCCTTACGATAACGCCTTCCCCTATTTTCCCCAGCAATTCATCTGCAATGTCATTGTCTGTAAAGCTGTAAACCATGAAATAAATGCTTGATTTTGCATTTCTTATTTCTTCAAGCAAATGCATCTGACAGTTGTCTTCAGGGCAGAAATAGACTTCAGCCATATTGCTGTTAAGCATAACTTGCGCAGAGCCTTTTGTCCCTTTTCCAAATTCCCCGTTCCAAAGCTCTTCAAACTCTTTTGAATATGCCTTTGCAAGCACTCTTGAATATAATACAACAACATTATTCCTGTAGCTTTTGCTGTTCTCATTCGGGTTAAAGCTTCCTGTAATCACAATTGAATCATCTAATATGCAGAACTTGTCGTGCATCAGGCCCTTTTTGTAAGACGGCTTTGCCCTGCATTCAATTCCATCAGGGCATTTCTCGTCAGAAACCATTCTTGAATTTGTTGCCCTCAATGCATTCTCAATCTCAGCAGAATTCAAAGTGTATAAAGCACATTCAACCTGCGTTGCATTTGAAATATAAGATGCAATAATTCCAAAGCAGTCATCAGCAGGGCAAAAATATGATTCTGTTGGCTTTGAAATCTCATTTGGATTATTAAATGAATAGCCAAACACTGAACACAGCAGGAAAGCGGCAATAATAACTGAAATTCCCGCGATTAGCCATTTATATTTTTTCATGCCGTAATAATCATTCCTGCCTTTTTATGCGTTGCTGGAAAAAAACATCTGAATTTTCAAAGAGTCTGAAAGAGTATAAAAACCAAAT
>JBAZYQ010000112.1:0-2840 GCA_041659245.1 Candidatus Nanoarchaeia archaeon | reverse complement strand
TTGGGATTACGTCATTCAGAGAACACCGAAATGGATAAAAAGAGTAATTGATTTCTGCATTAAAAAGTCAGGCATTATAAATCCATTGCAATACAGGCAGGGGAAAAGCCCATTGAAAAAGACAACTCACAAATGCAACAGCGTAATTTTTGTGCCGTTTGGCTACAATGGGGAGCAGATAGGAGATGATTTTTTCTTATGAAAGCAAGGGCGTTTATTCCGCAGCTGCTGCCTGAAGAAAGGGCCAGGCCGCAAGACATCAATGTGAATGTCAGGCTTAATGAAGAATGGCAGGCCACACTTCAAGCCTTCAAGAGTGTTACAGGTATTGACAGCGACAGCACGGCTCTAAAATTAGCCCTTAAACTTGCCAATAATGTTTTACAAATGCAATTTTCTAACAAAATAAAGGCAGAACTGACACTCGGAAGGCAAGCAAAAAACAGCCAGGGCAGCATAAAAAAATAGCCTGATGCTTTACAAAATCAGCTGATAGTGTGGCACATTGAGATTATGCCCCACTTCATGCAATTTTCAGCTTTTCCAATGTTGCAGCCATTTCTTCAATTCCAATGTGAGTATAGACGGCTGTGCTTTTGATGTCCTTATGGCGCATGAGCATCTGAGTTTGCCTCATATCTTTTGTCATGCCATAAATCTGAGTGGCGAAGAAATGCCGCAAGCTGTGAGTTGTGAGCCTGAATAGTCGCTTGTTTGGAATCTTCACGTTGCCTCTGCTGATACCATAGCTCATGTTCAGGCCTGCCTGTTCTGCTATTTGCCTAAACTCTCGCCTTACCCAATCAGAGCTTATGTATGGCTTTTGCCTAGCCCTGTTACAGCTGAAGAAGATGTAACCTTCGGCTGCATCTATTGCAGCCTTATGTTCTTGTATCCATTCAAACAGCAGCTGTCCGACAGCCTGACTTAATGGCATAAAATCTATTGTCTTGGCTTTCTCTGTATGCACTTGCAATAGGCTGTAATCATTCATTACGTCGCTGTCTTTGATGCGGACAACTTCTCCAACCCTCAAACCTAAAAGTGCCTGTAATGTGAATAGATTGCGTAATTTTTCATTATGACAAGCTGACAGGAAAGCATGAAGCTCTGATTGAGTGAATGCCCGGGAAAGGCTGCCATATCTCGGCGGTCCTTTGTGGCGAGGCTTTTTTATATTTCTAAGCTTTGTAATCTCTTTATTCAGCTCAACAAGGAGCCATGCAGGCAGGCTCTGCAATAAACATTTCTTGCCTTTCCTGTAAATAACAACCTTCAATTTGCCCCCCTACCACCTCGGAAAAAGAAGAATAATCAGAGTAGAAATCATTTGAGGAAGTGAAATCTATATCCTGGTTTCCTCTGGGCCCATATAAATATAAAAGGGGTTAATTATGGAACGAATTAGTAAAATATTTTTGGGAATTTTGGGTTTTTCTTCTTTAGGACTTTTTGTGACATTTCTATTGTTACTTGCAGTTGGGGAACCAGAAGCTGCTAACGAAACTAAAAATCTGCCTAACACCTTAAATGATGCTAAACAAGAAGCTCAGATAGAATCTACAAATGCAATTACTGGTGCAATGGTAGACTTAAATGAAGAAAGAAAAGAGCTTATTGCAAATGAAGAAGATCCCAACTTAAAGAATATGATCAATTGGATATTCTTTGGAATTTTCTTTTATTTAGGTATTACTGTTTTAGCAATATTGGGAATAAAATTAAAATAGTAATTAATAGATGAAAAGGCTAGAGGCATTAATTCTTACTAAAACTAATGAAATTCCTTTTTGACTATTTTTAGTATAGAAAGCGTTAAAAGGTTAAATAGATATTTTGTTTATGATGACCAAATGTAAGTATTGTGGAAAAGAATTTGAGGATATTACAAATATTCGAAGATATTGTTCAAGTAAATGTTATCAATCTACCCTTAAAGGCATTGGAAACCCCATGTATGGTATTAAACGAAAATGTCCTTGGGTATCTAAAGCAAATAAAAAAAGAAGAGGGGAAAAGCACCATATGTTCGGAAAACACTATTCTAAAGAACATAATGAAAATCTTAGTAAAGCTATAAAAGAGTATTACAAAACGCATGAACACCCTAATAAACTAAAATTAGATATTAAAGAAATAAAACGATTATATTTAAAAGGAAGATCCTGTACAGAAATTGCAAAAAAATTTAATTGTTCTACTAAGCCCATACTTTCGTTATTAAAAAATAATGGCATAGAAATAAGAACCCCTGCCGAAACACAAAGAGGCAGAATCGCATATAGGGGTGGCTGGAAAAAAGTTCCGAAGTATAAATTAGAGTATCTTATAAAAAATTATGCCCATAAAACTAATTTATTCCTCTCAAAAAAGCTCGGATTGAATGAAAATCAAATAACTCTTCTAGCATCTAAAAATAAGCTCCAAAAAAGTAATGAACATAAGACAAAAATTAGAAAAGATCTAGGAAAGAAAACCTATCATAGAGGTTTAGGAATAGGTGGAATGTCTAAAAAAGAGAGGATAAGAATTGGGAAAATTGCATATTCAAGAGGTATTGCAAAATTAAGTAATGAACAACTGAGCGAAATTGGAAAAAAAGGTGCAAAAGCGGCGTTTGAAAAATTAGTAAAAGAAGGCAAACTTGAAGATTTAAAAGAAAGAATGAGAAAAATGGCTATATGGCATTTTGATAAATTAAAAAAAGAAGGAAAATTCTTAGAATTTCAGCATGAAGCAAATAAACAAGTCCCTAAAAAAGATACAAGCATTGAGCGAGAATTTGAAAAAGCGTTTATCCTTAGAGATTTTAAGGTAATTGAAATGACTGAGTTCAGTAG
>JBAZYQ010000111.1:0-2862 GCA_041659245.1 Candidatus Nanoarchaeia archaeon | reverse complement strand
ATATTCCAGGTCCTGCGGCCTCCCATAATGCTGCTCAATTTTTTTTGCAAGCTTTGCAAGCGCTATTATTTCAAAATCAGACAATGCCTGGCTTGTTGCTTTTTCCTGCGGTATAGTAAGCCTGACATTTCTCATTGTTTTTTTGTCAAGAGTGTACATCCAGTTCTTGTTGCTTATATTTACCTGTTTTACTTCCTCTGATTTCTTGTCAACAACATACTGGTCAGGGCTTATTGAGCCTGAGACAACTGCTTCTCCCAAGCCAAAGCTGCATTCAATCATTATTTCCTCTTCATTGCCTGTAACTGGATTGACAGAGAACATTACTCCTGCTTTGTCAGAGTTTACCATCTTCTGAACAACAACTGCTATCAATACCTTTGAATGCTCGAAATTATTTTTTGTCCTGTAATATATAGCTCTTGCAGTGAACAGTGATGCCCAGCATTCCAGAATTTTTTTTATTAATTCATTTGCGCCTTTGACATTAAGGAAAGATGCCTGCTGCCCTGCGAATGAAGCGTTTGGCAAATCCTCTGCTGTCGCGGAGCTTCTTACGGCAACGTACATTGATTCTCTTCCTGCTTTTATTACTCCCAATGCTTTTCCCCCTGCTTTTGCAGCGTCGCCAAATGACATCAGGTCGTATGATTCCAGGACTATTTTTTTTATGTCTTCAGGCATCGGCGTGCTTGTGATTAAAGCCTGTATCTTCTTTGAAGTTTCCTGCAATGCCGCATTGTTGTCAACATTAAGCCCTTTTAGAATTCCGTAAATCTTTGTGTCAATCTTGGTTTTTGTGATATATTTCTTGAAAGCCTCTGCTGTAATCACGAAGCCTGGGGGAATTGGCATACCTGCGTTATACATCTCGCCTAAAGAAGCCCCTTTTCCGCCTGCTATATTCACGTCTGTATTATGAAGTTCCCTGAACCATGCTACGTCTGCCATTGTTTCACCTCAATTAATTCCTAATATTCTATCTCAATATAATGCCTTTGGCTGTATATAAGGGTTGCGATAGCTGTGGGCAGGACAAAGGGAGAAAAAGTGAATTAGAAAATTAGGATTATTTTACCATCCCAAATTTCATATTTTTTGCTGTCATTTTTATAAAATATTGCAGGCTTTTTTGAAATATCTCATTGCCATGGCGCCTGCGGCTTTCAATAAAGCCAATACGGACTCTTTTGTAGCCTTCCGGAAAATTCTGAAAGTTTTTCCATGCTTGCTTATTGAGCTTTAACGCTTCAAGTATATCCAGGGCAATAATCAGTTTCTCTTTCTTGTCTTTCAATTTGTCAAAGCTTCCTGAAATTGCGTTAAGCCCTGCGGCAGTTATTCTTCTTTTTTTGATGAGCCTTCTGATACGCTCCTTATTCATTTCAGAAAGATTGCTTTTAGGTTTTCTCGGGGTAAATCTTTGGGCAAACTTTTCTTTGTCTATGTTTTTAAGAATGCTGTCTATCCACCCATAACAAAGCGCTTCTTCAACAGCATCATTGTACGAAATTCTGGGTTTGCCTGATGATTTCCTGTAATAAATCAGCCAGATTTCTTTTTCTTTCGAGTGATTTTTGGCAAGCCATGAACGCCAATCAGTTCTATTGGCTACGTATAATATTTTTCCCAAATTCATATTTCAGGGTATTTTTATTTCTTCTTCCCGCAATTGCCGTCACAGCCGCCTTCCTTGCAATGCCCGCCGCAGTCTTTATCCTTGCCTTTTCCCTTTCCGCCGCACTTGCATGGTTCCCTAGAATACCTCAGGTTATTCGCAAGATTCAGCCAGCTGTCCAATGGCATAAGCATATTTTTCAGCGTGAACTCAGTCATGTTAAACGCCTGCGCAACTTCTTCATACTTTCCCTGCCCTCTTAATATCAATTCTGCATTGTGCTCTGCATAAGCCCTTGGCAGCAAATCAGCGTGGTAAGCAGACACTATGTTTGCAAGCGCTATCGAGTCTTCCCTGCTTACAATTTTTGAGCCGTCCTTGTCAATCAATGCTATTTTTGGATTTCCTCCAACGCCGACATTCTGCGTAGCCCTTACATAAGCGCACAAGGCAAAAAATGCAATTTCGCATTTGTGCAATTTGCCCAATGGCGCGCCTGATATCAATTTCATAAGCTCCAAGCCGGCAGAGTCTGCTCCTGAGCCGATTACTGTCTCAAAAATAGGGTCTTCAGTGTAAATCGCGGCATTAATCATATATTTTCTCACTCTTCCTTCTTTCTTGTCATAAAATGCAGCTACAAAGTCAGAAGTTATGTAATCCTCGAGTCCGCCTAATTTGTATTTCTCTTTTAGTCCTAAGGGGTTCTCTTCTGCATCTTCTTCATTCCCCTCTTCGCTTTCATTCTCATCTTCCTGCTCTTCAGCTTTGCCTTGGTATTTCTTTGCAATCTCCTCAATCTTCATCTGGCTTTCCAGAGCCTGCCTGTCAATGTTAAGGCTGTAGTCAAGAGAAAATTTTTTTATGGAATCCAGCATCTTTTTTGGATTTTTGAAAGTCTGGTCTTTTATGTGCTCAAATGTGGCAAATATGTTGATTGCATCGCCTGCGCTGACCATTGCGCCGTAGAAATCTTTGGCATTTATGTGCAGAAGCTTGTTCGCTGTGTCGCCTTTCCTTTCATCGCCGATAGTAACCATCGAGTCAGCCAATGCCACGCCGTAATCCCTGTTGTTAAGAACGAGTCCTACTGTCATTTGTTCCCACCTCTTTTTAATATCTCTATGATATACTCTATTCTATAACCGCAGAATATATAAAGTTAGCTGACTTAAAATTTCCTGTGAAAACTATATATAAACCAAGGCATAATCCTAAAAGAGGGCAGGTGACATTATTTATTA
>JBAZYQ010000110.1:0-2871 GCA_041659245.1 Candidatus Nanoarchaeia archaeon | reverse complement strand
CTATTGCTTTCTCATTATTCATTCCTATAACATTGTTTAATTGCAGTCTTGCCTTAAGCTTTCTTTTTCCAGGAGACATTGATTTTACCTTAATTATTCCCTGCTTGTCTGTAAGCTCCCAGGGAACCAGCGCTTGGCATCCTATTTTCTCAATAAGGGGAACTATTTTTCCGTATAGAAACAACCTTCCTGTTTCAGAAAATCCCAAAGGGGAAGCTATGTATATTTTTGCCATTTCACTTTATAACTGTAAAGTGCTCTGCAAGAACCTTCAGCCTAGCTTCAAGGGAAATCCCGTTTAATGATTCCATGTGTTTTATACTGCATGAACCAAACTGCTGCCTTCTTCCGCGATTATTTTGCCAATAGTCCTTTGCCTTCTTTTCGGCTTCTTTCTCTGTATTCCCGACAACCATATATTCGCGCATCCCGAAAGAAGTGGAAGGTCGTTCTCCGCGTGCTGCCATCCAGTCATATTCATTAGGCTCTTCAAAGGTGTTTATTTGAACCCGATATAATTTATTTGCCATTTTATTTACCCCCTAAACTACAGGCAATAATATGGCTCTTGCTTATAAAGCTTACGAAAAGCACAGCAATATATCACGGGGATTATAAGGGCACTCCCTTATGGGCTTTCTTTTCTCTAACTACAAAATAAAAATGTATTAGCCCCAAAGCCCTTAACCAAATGCTGCTTATTCATACTTTTTTAAGATTTCGTATGAATCAAACATGCCCAGAGGAAGATTAACAACTTTCTCATCTGCGTACCTACGCCAGACACTGTCACTTCTTATTGTACCATCCTTATTTCTTGTATTTTTATTAGAAAGCTTTATACTATCAGCCGAATAATTAAATACAAATCCTACACGTTGTACATCTTTATCATGAAGAAGAACCAAATCCCCTACATGCACGTCTTTCAACTTGTCTACCAATGACATTTTGATTTACCCCCTAAACTATTTCTACAGCAATAATCTAACGCACACTTATAAGCCTTTTGATATGCCCGCCTCTTTCCCAAGAATTCCAATAAATGCCTTAACCTTCTCAAGATACTCTTCCGCAATATCATAAGAAAGCAGTGTTATAACAGATGCTTTTCCATAATCAGCCTGCAATCTCAAGTCATAAAGCTCGCGCAAAAGTGATTTAGCATTCGGGCTTATGAAAGCTGATTTCACCCATATGTCCTTGTGCTCCCTGCACACAGCTATTCCCTTAAGCTTCAGCACAGCGCACACAGCTGATTCGCATGCAAAATATTCCCTGTTTGCCGCCGTCCTGTAGTCATTAAGCTTAAGGTTTGATTCTGCAGCCTTAAGAAACCCTTCTGCTCTTTTCCAGTCACGCATATATGTCTTTTCCAATCTCAACAGCCGCCTTTTTAATCAATTCCATTTTCTTCGTTCCTTTTGCCTTAAAAAGGTTGCTGTGCTTTTTCCGGAAAATTTCCAAAACTTCATTTTTTGTTGAATAAGTGATGTTTTGCATGATGCAGAAGCAGAAAGCAAGGTTCAATAAGGCGGATTCAAGGCAATCGGCAAAAAGCGCCTTGTCCTTGATGTTGTTTGACGCTGAATCAAGCCATTTGAGCGCCTCGCCGTACTGTTCAAAAAGCCTTTTTCTTTCGGCAAACAGGGAGACATAATACTCAAAACCCCTCACGCAAATGCCGTTAAGCTGGCTGTTAAGCTCGCTGTTGTTGAAATGCACGTTTATCGGCTTTTCCGACACAACTTCTGCCGCTGTCCGCGCCCATGAAATCCTGTCCTTGTCAATCTTGTCCTTGTAGACTATTGCAATGTCAATGTCATTGTAAGCTTTGCCTGAAAGCACAGAGCCGAAAACAAACACAGCCTTCGCATCCTGCGTGTGAAGGCATTCAAGGAACACACCTATCGCAAGTTTTACATTTTTGTCAAGTGACTTGTATGCCTCGCTGTCCTCAAGAAGCCTTATGCTGAAAGCCTGCAGCGAAGGAATTATCCTTACTTCCTTTTGGTTTCCCTTGTCCGCTGATTCCAGAATGCCTTTTTCCTTAAGCTCTGAAACAGCCCTGAATGCGGCAGTCCTTCCTGTGCTCGTAAGGGAGATTATCTCCTGCATGCTGCGGCGCCTCAGCGGCTCTTTCAGCAGAAAGCTCCATATCTTAAGAGTACTCTTTTGGTACTTGATAATACCCATATAGTACTATAAATAAAGCATATATAAAAAGCTTTCGGGCTGAAAAGAGTAAAGTATAAAAGGCAGCTTGGAATTCCAGCCTTAGATAGTTTAGGGGGGTAAAAAATGAAAGGAAAAACATTAGGCGCAATCACTGGCTTGGTCGCGGCACTCGGCTTGGCTGGATGCACAGAAACACATGATACCGTAAATATGGATGTAAAACAATTTTTAAGCAATGCAGGATGGAAATATGTTGCAGGTGCTGAAACGGCTAAAGGCGAATATTGCAGCAGCCAGTATCCCGGATTTTTTACGAGAGTCGTGAATGTTAAAGGCATTAACCCTGCAGGGAACATAGACAAAAGAAAGGTATGTTGCATAATTGAATATAGTTCTAATTATAGGGGTATATTTGGTACAGATAATTTTGTTAATGCAGGATATTGCGATTTCTTAAAGCAGTAATCTTTTCTTTTTATTATTTTATTTTCTTAGAAGACTTTTAAGTATTATCAGGGGATCATAAGGGCGCCCCCTTATTGGCTTTCCCTCCATACTTATCGGCTTTCTCTGCCTTAATGCCAAAAGAAAAACAAAAGGTTTATAAACAACGTGCGTAATTCTCTCACTCATGGCAGAACTTAAAATTGTAGTAAGCGACCCAAAGACAGGGAAGAGCTACCAAAAGGCTCT
>JBAZYQ010000109.1:0-2887 GCA_041659245.1 Candidatus Nanoarchaeia archaeon | reverse complement strand
AAGCTTGAAATGACTGCAAATTTGGGATTCGGAAAAGATCACATAAAATACACGCCAGGCATGGTATATTTCCAGGGATACCCTGTTTTCAAGATAAAGGAAGACAAGGATGCAAAAGCATGCGTTGATGCATGCCCGAAGAAAATATTAAAGCTTGACGGCAAGAAATTAAAAGTCACTGATGAGGCAAAATGCGATCTTTGCAAGGCATGCGTTGATGCATGCCCTGAGGCAATCCAGGTTGAGGGAAGCAAGGACGAGTTCATAGTCAATATTGAAAGCTGGGGACAGCTCAGCGCAAAACAGATAATGACAACAGCAATGGAGCTTTTTGACAAGGAGCTAGAAGAGCTCGAAGAAGAGATAAAAGCTGTTAAGTAAAAGACAAAAGGTTTTTTACTGGCATAAGCGCGCACCCAATGACATCAAAAAATGTTCATTGCGGGGGTGGCAGAGTGGTCAAATGCGCTAGATTGAGGGTCTAGTCCCTTAGTGGGTTCCCGTGTTCAAATCGCGGCCCCCGCATCATAATAATCAAGGAAGGAAACAAAAATGGCATCAAGAACAGGACCGACAAACATACAAACACAGAAGCTTATCACAGAGCTCAGGGAGCTCGGAAGAAAGCAGAACGCCCCAATCTGGAGGCTTGCTGCAGAAGAGATTGGAAGGTCAACAAGAAGCAGAAGGGAAGCCAATGTCGGAAAAATTGACCTGGTTGCAGAAGAGAATGACACAGTCCTTGTGCCGGGAAAAGTCCTGTCAGCAGGCGAGCTTACAAAGAAAGTTACTGTTGCTGCATGGAAATTTTCAGGCAAATCAAAAGAAAAGATTAACAAGAAAGGAAAAGCATTGACAATACAGGAATTAATGAAATTAAACCCCAAGGGAAGCAAAGTGAGGATACTAGGATGATTATCGACGCAACTAATCTGGTAATGGGAAGAATTGCCGCATTTGCAGCAAAGAAAGCGCTTGTCGGAGAAAAAGTCGACATAATCAACTGCGAAAAAGCAATTGTAACAGGAAGCAGAAGATTCCTTGTGGGAAGATACTTTCAGCAGAGAGACAGGGGAGGCCCTTTTCACGGTCCAATTGTTCCAAGAAAATCAAACATGCTGCTTAAGCACGTCATAAAAGGCATGCTGCCCAAGAAGCAGGAAAAAGGAATTGAAGCACTGGCAAGAATAAAGTGCTACATTGGAACTCCAAAAGAATTCGAAGGCAAGAAAACAGAAAATCCCACTAAAGCAGGCGTTGAAAAGCTTGAAACCACAAAATATATAACACTACAGGAGCTTTCATTCGGTTTAGGTGCAAGATGAGCAAGAAAGTACACACATCCGGAAAAAGAAAAAAGGCTGTTGCAAGGGCAACAATCTACGAAGGAAAGGGAATAATCAGGATTAATTCAAGGCTTCTTGACACTGTTGAGCCTGAAATGGTAAGATTAAAGATAATGGAGCCATTGATGCTTGCAGAGGAAGTTGCAAAAAAGATTGATGCTGACATAGTGATTAAAGGCGGCGGCGCAATGTCGCAGGCAGAAGCTGCAAGACTCGCCTTAGCAAAAGGCATAATTGAGTATACAGGCAGCAAAACATTGAAGAAAGAATTCCTGAGTTATGACAGACACATGCTTGTTGCAGACGTAAGAAGGAACGAGCCTCATAAGCCAAACGATTCAAAAGCAAGAGCTGCAAGGCAGAAGTCATACAGGTGAAAACAAAATGATGATACCAATTAGATGTTTCAGCTGCGGAAAGCCAATCGGCCACCTTTGGGAAGAATACAATGCAAGAATTGCCAAGGGCGAGGACAGAAAGAAGATAATGGACGATTTGGGCTTGAAGAGATACTGCTGTAGGGCACAGTTCTTAGGGCATATTGACTTGATTGAAGACATTGGAAAGTTTAAGAAGAACTAAACATGAGAAAAGCGCTTGTTCTTTACGGCTCTTCATCAAACAACGACATTTTTTATTCTTCAGGATTTCTTTGCTTTGACAATTTTGTTTTCATAAAGCAAGGAAGTTCTAAGGTAATCATAACTTCAGGCATGGAAAAAGGAAGAGCACAGAAAGAATCAAAAGCAACTTCTGTTTATTCTGTTGAAGAGATATTAGGCAAGAGAGGAAAGCTTGATGATGCGTTAATCAGGTATATCGGGCAAAAGCACATTTGGGATATTTCAATACCTTCTGATTTCCCGGCAGGCGTTGCCAGACGATTAAAAAATAAGGCATTTGTTAAAATCAAGAATACTGAATTAGGAAGGGAGTGCAAGACGCTTGATGAATTAGCCAAGATAAAAGATGTCCAGCGCGTTGCTGAATCTGCAATGAATGTTGCAAAGGACATGATTTCGCATTCTCTTGTTGGCTGCGAGAATGTCTTGTATTACAATTCAATGGCATTGACTTCTGAATGGGTAAAAAGGGAAATTAGCCTTGAGTTTGCCCGCAATGGATGCTATTCAGACCAGGAGTCAATTATTGTATGCGGAGATTCCTGCATGGATGTGCATAATAAAGGAAAAGGGGCTTTGAAGGCAAATGAAAGCATTATAGTTGATATCTTTCCACGCTCCTGCACTACAAGATATTTTTCAGACATGACTAGGACTTTTGTGAAAGGAAAGGCGCCCCGGGGGCTTTTGTGGATGTATGACACTGTGAAGAAGATGAAGCAGTATTTCATGTTTATGATGAAGCCTGGAATGAATCTTTTTGATTTGCATGCCGAGTGCAAAACTGCATTTGAAGGCAACGGATACAGGACTTTTGATTACAATGGAATTATACAGGGGTTTACTCACGGATTGGGGCACGGCGTTGGATTGGACATACATGAATCTCCGCACGGAAAAGAAGATAAAATAAAAGCA
>JBAZYQ010000108.1:0-2996 GCA_041659245.1 Candidatus Nanoarchaeia archaeon | reverse complement strand
TCATAGCGCACATGGATACAGGCAAGGCTGTTTTGTACATAAAGAACAGCTTGGAAATTGAGCCAATAATGGCATATCTTGCTCCTTTTTTTGAAGTGGAAATGGCAAGATATATAGTTGCAAGCGAGATTGAGAAAAGGCACAAGGCGGGGCGCTCATAATGCCCAAATTAAATACAAAGCAGCTTAACCTAATAAGCAACTACGTAATCTCAAGCAGGATTGAGGATTATTTTGAGCTTCCTGACAACAGGGAAAGCGCTATTGGCAAGGAGGATGACTTTTATATTATTAAACTGCGCCCCACTCTTCAGCTTTCTAAAGACGCAAAGATTGTAAAGGGAATACAAAGAAGGCTCATGCTTGCAATTAAAAATTCAATTGCTGACTTCAAGTTTTCAAGATATGCATCAGGCGACACTTTTGTTTCGGTGAATGCGCTGGATGACAGGGGGCGCACAGGCTTGCTGACGCTTAATTCTTTGGAAAGCATGATTGACAAGACTTCATGCAAGGCAGTAAGTATTTTTTTAGGAACAATGAATAACGGCTATTCTCCTTTTAGCGCAAGAATGGATGAAAAGCAGGCGCGCATATACATGCATAAAGACATGAATGAAATGGAAATGTTTTATTTTCCTGAGCCGTTTATTGCTTCCGAGTCAGACAGGGAATGGCTTTTGGCAAGAATAGTAAGCGAGATTGAGCTTGCAAAGCAAGTGCATTTCTAGGCAGATTGATTATTCCTAATATATCCTTCTTTTTATTATACTGAAATAGAATTATTTCTTTTTCTTCCTGACTGCTTTCTTTTTCCTGAGAACAGGCATTTCATCAATGTCTTTTGTCCTGTAAAGAGAATGGCTCCTGCCTGCGTGAATGTCCCTTACCTTGCCTATGAATATTCCAATAAGCGCGATAAGCACCAGAATCATTCCAGCTATTAGCGAGTAAAGGTTTGAAGGCTTTTTTGGAGCCTCAACATGCACGCTCATTGTGTTGAACAGCTTGTATTTCTCATCCTTGCTCATCAATTCATATGTTGAGACTTTTCTTCTTGCGTCAAAAGTAACCCTGCCTATTGCGTCGCAGTTTGCCTGCCTGTCGCAGACGCCGAAATTTTCATTGTAAAACTTGCAGCAAGCCTGCCCTGCTTCACTGCAGCCTGCATTGCTTCCGCAAGGCTGCTGCGTGAATTCCATCACATATAACCCTGTTATTCCTTCGCCGAACAGGAACATGCCTGCCAATAATACTACAGAGAATATGAAAAGCGCCCTTTTATCCATGGTTGTTTAGATTACTCTGTTATTTATAAAGATTTCTGGGTTTCAGGCAATATGGCGCTGCTGATTTTCAGGGCTTTGCCAAGCAGGTTTTATTCTGCCGTTAGCTTCCTGAACAGAAGTTCCATGGCTTTCCTGTTTTTTGCAACTTCTTTTTTGCCTGATTCTGTATGAAATAGCGGGTAAAAGAAATAATACTCATCTATGGCCAGCCTTATTGCCTCTTTTCTATCTGCCCTTTCTTCCCAATAAGGTATCATTCTTTTTTTAAACCCTGCAGGAAGCTCGTTCTGCACCTTGTCAGCATCCCACAATATCTGCCTTTCTTTTGAGCCGCCTTCAAAAGGCTTGTCGTGGTAATATATTGCATCCTTTACTTTTTCTATAAATGCCTTGTCAAGCTTTAGCTTTGTTAAATACTCTGCAGCTGTTTCAGCGCCTGTTATTCCGTGATTTTTGCCGTGCTCCTCTTCCCATTTGCAGATATCATGAAGCATTGCAGAAGCCCAGCAAATATCCCTGCCTGCGTTTTCAAGATTTGCAAAATGCAATGCCCACTTAATAGTTTCCTTTATGTGCGGCATCCGGTGCGTGGAATCATTATGCTTTATTTTTTCTTCAGCAAATTGCCTTATTTTAATTTTTTGCTCTTTAGAAAGCATATAATTTCACTTCTTTACAATGTTCCACTTCAAGTGGACTTCTTTCAGCTCTTTGTCAGACACTTCTGCAGGGCTTCCGTCCATCGGGCACTGCGCTGCCTTGTTTTTTGGGAAAGCAATTACTTCCCTTATGTCATTTGTCCCTGTCATCAATGCGCAAAGCCTGTCCAAGCCAGGGGCTATTCCTCCGTGAGGCGGAGCTCCGTACTTGAATGCTTCCAAAAGGAATCCAAACTTCTTTTCAGCCTCTTCGTGGGAAATTCCCATTGATTTCATTACACGCTCCTGAATATCCTTTCTGTGAATCCTTATTGAGCCTGATGCAAGCTCAAGCCCGTTCAATACCAAATCATAGCATTCTGCAATTACTTTTTCAGGCGCTGTCTCAAGATATTTCAGAGTTTCCTTGTTAGGCATTGTGAACATGTGGTGCGCAGGCTCAAGCTTTTCAGTCTCGTCATTGAACTCAAACAGCGGGAAGTCAACAACCCACGCAAACTTGAATTCATCTTCCTTGTATAATTTTAATTCCTTTCCAAGAAGGTTTCTCAATGCAGACAATGCAGCGCATGCAATCTTTGGCTTGTCAGCAACAAACATCAGCATGTCTCCCTTCTTTGCCTTTGACTTTACTATAATCTCTTTTTCTAAATATTCTATTTTTGAGAAATTTTTATTTTCAGTTTGTAAATATTTAACAATTGAACTTTCAAGCTTATCGTTCTCAATTACTTTTGCCCAGGCCATTCCTTTTGCTTTATTTGATTTGACAAATTCTATTAACTTATCCATATCTTTTCTTGAAAAATCATGGCTTACACAGATGCACCTTACTGTTCCTCCTTTTGCAATTACATCTTTAAATACAGAAAAACTGCTTTTTGCAGCTATTTCTGTGATATCTGTTATCTCCAATCCAAATCTCATGTCAGGCTTGTCGCAGCCGAATCTCAGCATTGAATCGTGGTATGTGAGCCTTTCAAACGGCAGTTTTAATTCAATGTTCTTTGTTTTCTTGAAAATATGCTTCATCATTCCTTCTATGATCT
>JBAZYQ010000107.1:0-3004 GCA_041659245.1 Candidatus Nanoarchaeia archaeon | reverse complement strand
TCCTTCAAATCAGTTAAAGGCATTTCATTTGCATAAATCACGTCCTTGCCATGCTTCTGGTCAGAAATCGGACAGAAATAGCAAGTTGGCTGCCTTGAACAAACGCCTGTGACAAATATTACTTCCTTCTCTCCCCTGACGCACATCTGGCATCCCTTGGGCAGTTCGCCGATGGCATATGACTTGTAAGGAGTCTTCTTTATTTCGCTCATAGGGAATTGAGAAAAGCCTTGTTTTAAAAAGCTTTGCGCATAAAAAACCAAAACCCTTAAATACCAGCCCGTACTACATCTGTATTACAATGGCAATGGGCGTGGCGCAGGTAAGGCTTCCAAAGGCAATACTGGAACAAGTTGATGCAATGGTTGAATCAGGGGACTATGCAAGCAAGTCCGACGTGTTCAGGGAAGGCATAAGGAAGCTCATACATGAAAGAGTGCATGCACAGGTAGGCACTATCCCAAATACAGGAGACTCTGTAAAAGAAATAAGAGCAATAAGAAAAAAGCTTTCAAAAGAAAAATGGGATGTCAAAAGGCTTAACAGCCTCGAGTAATTGTTCTGGTTTTAAAGCAGAAATATACTTATTTTCAAAAACAAGCAGTTTTTTGTCCCTTGTAACAAGTATAGTGCCTATTCTCTTGCAGACAGCAGTATGTATGCAATCAAAGAAACTAATTGTATAATTAGATTCTGCTTCCAGCTTTCTTGCAAATGAAATGTCTTCATCTGCAACTTCCACAAAGCAAAATTCGTTTATTATGTATGCTTCCTTTTCGCTATAAATCTGCCAGTCTGGAAGCTTTAGCTTAATTTCCCTCAATACAGGCATAGTATAAACTATCTCTTCATCTTCTGAAGACATTACATATTCTATAAACTCCCCGGCAATCTTCCAATACGGCTTTCCTTTTGTTTCATCGCCTTCTTTCTTGAACAGGTTAAGCCAGATACAACTGTCAACGTAATACCTCTTTTGCATTGTGCAGGCACTTATGCGGAACTAATATTTAATACCTTGTCCGGAAAAGTGCGCATTTTTACGTCGTCAAAGGAAGATTTGCGGAGACTTGGGAAAAATGAATGAAAAATAGAGAAAATAAAAGAAAAAATAAAAAATAAACCTCTTTAGAGGTTTCTCAGCACGTCGTTAAGCCAGCCCCTGAATCTTTCTATTGCGACATAGCCGCCATTCCTTGAAACTTCGGTTCCGTCATTAAACATTATCTGCGCAGGAATTCCTTCTATGCCATATGCTGCCCAAACGCTTTCATCCAAGTCTGTATTGAATGCAACAAAGTTAATCCTGTCCTTGTATTCAGTGCAAGCCTGCTCAAATACCGGCTTGAATCTTGTGCACCAACCGCACCACGGCGCCCAGAAGTCAACAACAACAGGCTTTGAGCTTTCAAGCACAAGGCTGTTGAATGTCTCAGGCGTTGCCTGCTTTACGCATTCTCTAGGCGGAACTCTATGCCCTGCCCTTATTCTTTCAATGCCGGGCACTGTTGCAAAATTAAAAGTTGGCATGCTTGTTGCAAGAGAAGAAACCCTTGGCACTTTGCCAAAATTTAACAAATCTGCACTTGTCAAAGCCAATGACATGGGCAGCGCGACTAATAACACCAAAATTAATGCCATTATTTTTTTCATTTTTTCAACCCCTCTATTTTGCCTCTTTCCGAGACAGAGAGGGAATAGAACTGAGATTTATAAATCTATCCTAAATGCTTGCAAGAAACTGCTCAATTGCATTTTTTATAAAATCCCATTCAGGGGTTATCTCAGTAACCCTGCTTGTTTCACTTCCGCCATTATAGAACAAGATTGCAGGAACATGATATAATCCGAACGTATAATAAAAATCAAGATTCTGGAATATGTCCAATGCATAGAAGTCAGCCCTGCCCCTATATTCCCAGCAGGCTTGTTCATAGTAAGGGGCCATTTTCTTGCATGGCTCGCACAATTGCGAATAGAATTTCACAACAACAGGCTTTTCGCTGTTTCTTATTGTTTCCCAATAATTCTCAGGCGCAAGCTCCTTGTAGCACCTTGGAAGCCTTATTCTTGGCTGAATCTTATCAAAATTTAGAACATTTGCCTTAAGCATAATATTTTTTTGCGCATAAGGGCTTACTGTCGGCAATTTGAATGCAGACACAAAACAAGCTGCCAAAAGAAGCACGAGCATCAAAGCAATTAATTTTTTCATAAGGCGAGAGATATTAGTGCAATATATAAGCATTATGGCAAAACTTAAAAGCACAGCAGTCAATCCAGTAGTATGATTAAATGGATAATTGCTTTTTGTATTGTTGCATTAATGATAACAGGATGCGCAAAGCAAGCAGCAATTCAAACAGCGCCTGAAAATGCGCCTTTGCAGGAAGAAAAAGTGAAAGCACCCGAAGCCCCTATTCTGATAATAAGAGAAAACAGCCTTCCAAACGATACAATCAAGATAACTCCTGAAGCAGACGTATCTCCGCCAGTACTACACTCTGATGAATTCAAAAAGCCGGTGCCTGTTGCAGCAATAAGCTCAAAAGGCGCCGAGGACAGCCCGTTTATTCCTGAAGACAGGGATGAATTGTATTTCTTTTTTGCAGCAGACGTAAGGCAGGAAGCATACATACAGATAAGGGATATTGCAAACGGGATTTATGTTTCAAAATATCAAAACAATGAATGGCAGAAGCCTGAAAGAGTCTTATTGCAAGACCCAAAGAAGCTTGCGCTTGACGGATGCGAGTTTGTGCATGGCAATGAAATGCTTTTCTGCTCTGCAAGGGAAGGGTACACGGGAGTGCACTGGTTCTCTGCAGAATACAAGGAAGGAAAATGGCAGGACTGGAAGAATGCTGATTTCAATACAGAATATGAAGTTGGGGAACTGCATATCCACGGAAATGAATTATATTACCATTCTGCAAAAGCAGGAGGCAAAGGAGGAACAGATATCTGGATGCTTACAAAAGTAAACAATGAATGGCAAAATCCG
>JBAZYQ010000106.1:0-3048 GCA_041659245.1 Candidatus Nanoarchaeia archaeon | reverse complement strand
CATATCCAAACACTGAATAAAGTAGGAAAGCAGCAATAATCACTGAAATTCCCGCGATTAGCCATTTATATTTTTTCATGCCGTAATAATCATTCCTGCCTTTTTATGCGTTGCTGGAAAAAAACATCTGAATTTTCAAAGAGTCTGAAAGAGTATAAAAACCAAATCAAAAATTCCGTAAGATTTACAGCATGATTGAAAAAACACGTGTTTTTTGAAAGCAATTGTTAAAAGGAAAAAATACTTAAGCAGTTTATGCTCGGGGAAATCATCATATGCACGCTGGCAGGGGTAATATTGGGTTTGATAGCTGCTTTGCTGCCAGGCATACACTCAAACACAATATCTGCAATGATGGTGGCAATTTCCCCGGTTCTTCTCCAGTATTTCCAGCCAATCTCAATAGCAATCATAATTGTCTCAATGGGCGTGTCGCAAAGCTTTCTTGAATGCATTCCTTCAATATTTCTTGGCGCCCCTGACGCTGACACTGTGTTGTCAATACTTCCGGGGCACAGGCTTTTGCTTGAAGGCAACGGCTGCGAAGCTGTTCTGTTGTCAGCAGCAGGATGCTTTTTTGCATTAATTTTCTCAGTTGCATTTGCAGTGCCGACAATTTGGCTTTTCACAAAAGTCTATCCTCTTATCAACCCCTATATTGGCTGGCTCATACTTATTGCAGTAATTTACCTGATTGCGATGGAAAGAAAGCTGTGGGCTTTGGCAATATTCATTGCTTCAGGAATATTAGGATATTTTGTGCTTGACATGCATACTCTCAAAGAGCCTCTTTTGCCTCTTCTTTCAGGATTGTTTGGAGTAAGCACTTTGTCATTAAGCATGGGAACAAATACAAAGATTCCAAAGCAGAATCCGCCCAAATTAAAGCTGGATAAGAGCTCAATACCAGCCACATTCATTTCTTCAATAACAGGATGGCTTTGCGCATTCCTTCCCGGCCTGGGTCCTTCGCAGGGAGCAATGATTACTTCAGGATTAAATAAAAGTGAGGGAAAAAGCTTTCTTTACACAATGGGAGGCATAAGCTCTGCAAATTTTGTAGTAAGCCTCATAACATTATATGCAATAAGCAAGGCAAGGAACGGCGCTGTTGTTGCAATGTCAACGCTTGTTCCTGCAATAGGCTCAAAAGAATTAATCCTGTTTCTCAGCATCTGCCTTCTTGTCGGAGGAATATCCATAATGCTCGCAAGCCCATTATCCATTATGTTCTCAAGAATTGTTGAAAAAGTGAATTACAAATGGCTTTGCACAGCTGTAATAATAACTATGCTTGTTGTGGTTATTGCCCTCAGCGGCATTCTCGGGCTTCTTGTCTTATTTGCCTCAACTTCAATGGGAATTCTTGTAAATCTCATAGGCATAAGAAAAAGCAACATGATGGGCTGCTTATTGGTGCCTGTGATGATTTATTTTTTGATTTGATGAATAAAAATAAACAATTTGCTACATAAAAATAACTTCATAAACAAATATCACTATCTCTATTGCAATCAGGATAATCACAACCCATTCAAGAATCTCTGACTTCCTGTTGTTCAGTATGTCAAGCATTACCTCTGAATTGTTCTGGATAAATTCAAGCTTGTATTGGAGATGCTTAAAGCGCTCTTCCAGCTCAAACATCCTTTTTAGCCTGAGGTAAAGCCACTCCACTTCCTCACTTTCCCATGCAGCCGTAGGCTCCTCCAGCAAAGCCATCTTTGACACGATTGTTTCAACAATTGTATTGTTTGTCCCTATTATCCTCAAAAGATCCTTGCTTCCGCCTTTCAGCTTTCCCTTGTCCTTAAGCTGCTTGTTCAATGCCGAGAAGCTGTTAACCATGCCGTCAACCTTGTTTTCATAATTTTCCAGGGCAACAGACTGCGCAAGCATTCTTGCAACAACCTCGACATTTTCAACAGACGGATTCTTAAGCTTTACCTGATTAAACTCAACTGCATTTTTCACATGCTCAACAAGCTGATATTCATCCCAAAGCTTGTCTTTCTCAATGTCTATCCCCAGGCCCCGCAGGTTCTTGATTGTTGCGCTAACCATCACATCATCAACATCATAGAACACAAGAACGCCGTAAGAATAAACAAACACATACTTCTTTGGAGCAATCTCAAACACAGCCCTGTCCCTTTTTTCAGTCAAAAGCTTGTATTTCAAAACATCCTTGACTTTCGGGATGGGAAGCTCTTTTGCAACATACCCTGCTTTTAATTTATGCTCAACCATAGGCTATAAGTGTCTGCAAAGGTATATAATCCTTGCTGTAGAAAAAAATTAATAAAAATAGGTGTTCTTTTAATCCTTGAACAGCCTTTCTGCAACAGCTGCAAATGCAGGCCTTGTTATGAATACGCCTATTGTAACGCCTACTATTGTCGTTACTGCAAAGCCCCTCAATAGTCCTGCCCCTGCATTCCATAATGGAATCATTGAAGCGACAACTGTTGCATAAGCCGCGAATATGATGAAGAAAGCCCTCTTCATTCTTGCCTTCCAGTTTGTGTGCATGTCTTTCTTGCCTTTCATTATTTCGTCAATAATGACTATCTGGTCATCAACCCCTGTTCCGACAGCGGCTATGATTCCTGCAATTGCAGCCATGTCAAGGTTCCATTGAATTAACCCTGCAAAGCCAAGCAGTATTACAACTTCGCTCACGCTTGTGACCATCATTGGAATAAGAATTTTCCATGAGCGGTATCTTATGAATATAACAAGCGCAACGCCCAAGAGTGCAATCATTATGACCATAAAAGAATTCTTTGTGAAATTCTGCCCAAGTACAGGCGATATGGTATCAAGCTTTACAATCTCCAAATCAAAAGGCAGTGAGCCTGTGATTAATACTGTCTGCAGTTTTGCCATGTTGGCTACAGCAGAATCAATTGCCGCATTCCTGTTTGGCCCTGTGCCAGGCCCTGAAATCGCGATTGCAGTTGTCTCGCTGCCCTTTAAGTCAGCGCCAATCTGCAATGAGTCAACCATCTTGTCATCCAGATAAAAGTCAACATGCTCGCTTAGTAT
>JBAZYQ010000105.1:0-3062 GCA_041659245.1 Candidatus Nanoarchaeia archaeon | reverse complement strand
TTGATTTCAAAGCCATTGCAACATCGTGGGCCAATTGAAGAGAAGGATTGTATTTTCCTTTTTCCAGGAATACAATTGTTTCCCTCCTGACTCCAACCTTCTTTGCAAGATCTTCCTGCGTAAGATTGTGCCTTGCCCTGAATTCCTTGATTCTTGTTTTCATATTTCTTTCCTGTTATAGTACGCCCAGAATGCTGCAAATAGCAAAGCCATTCCGCCGACTGCTGTGCTTATTGCCTGGCTGGCATCCCTGAAGTTAATTATATTGTCACTCAATAATCCAATCAATAACAATACATAAAGAGATACATAAAATGCCCTTGAAGATGCTTTTTCCTTTACTCTTTTGCTTCTTTCATCTTCCAGCGGATATCCCTCGCGCATGTCTTTATTTCCTTTTTTAAAAATAAAGATGGCAAATGCAAGTATTGAAACTCCAATCAGGATTCCAAGGATTCCTCCGGAAATATCCCCTTTCCTAAAGGCATTGAACCAGAATAAAGCCAGTGTTGCGATTACAATCAGGCTTATTACCAGCATTAATAAGAGCCTTATCTTGTTTGTTTTGTGATTTGTTTTTGGTTTCATTTTCATCTCCTGTTGATTATTTCGCATATTTTGTTATAGGGATATAACTTTATGTTAGATATAAATAACATTTAGTATATAAACTTTGCGGATTTCAAATTATGAAATAAGCATTGCAAAAGCAATATCATTCAGAATTCTTCTTAAAAGAGCCCCTGTAGCCCATCTTTAATTAAAAAGACAAGAGGCTAGTAGTTCCCATTAGATATGCACCTTAAGATTGTAGTCCCTAAAATAGAAAAAATTATTTTCTCGGATCAAGAAATGATTCAAATCTTGTAAATGCCTCTTCTTTTGATATTCCAGACAAATCCCACTTTCTTATAGGCTCAGTTATAGCCAGAGAGTACAGCATCTCACTTTCCGGCTTCCAATCCATGCCGGCTGCGTCAAACAGGTGCCTGAAGCGAAAACCCTGAATTTCAATAAACTTCTTTTTCATATCCATGCCTTCCAAAGCGTGCAGATTTGTTTTTTGTTTGTTTGCAAGTTCTCTCACATTTTCCAAAAGATTCTCTATTTCAGCCAAAGGATTATTATCTATCAGCACAGCATACTCAATAAGTTCCTCATTAAAATTCTTGTCAGGTATCATTTCTGTATAAAATTTCATTTTGATATTCATCGGCTTGTAAATTGCCAATAAAGTGGCTGTTTTAAAAGAAGTTTTAGACTTCGGCCATATTTCCTTGCAATCCAAGTCAAAAAATTCCCTTGCTATTAATACTCCTTTTTCAGTTTTATAAGGCCCATGATAATATATTCCCGAAAATGAGTCCATATGAAGGTTCCATGCAAGCATATGCAAATAAGCAGATAACTGCCCAAATTTCTTAGGCTCAACAGCCTTAACAAAAGGTGTTTTTGCTAATATATTTTTAATCTCATCACAGCCATATTTTATATTTTTGCCGTCTGAGCTGAAAGGGCAGTTTTTTGCTTTGGATTTAGCCAGCTTAAAAAAAAAGCTGCATAATAGTTTAATCTGGGGGTGATTTTTCTGCCTTGCTGTCTTTAACAGTTCTACAAATGGAACTCTTAGTTCATTGACTGAATTAAATCTTTCAGCCAATGCCTTAATATTCTTTACCTGCACGATAGCAGCCATAACTTTCTCCAGCCACAGCTCCCTGTATGCCAGAGGCAAATCCCTTATTTCAAATGGAAAGCTCTTCCTATCTTCCATTGTATAAGACTGCCTTAATGCGCTAAACAATTCATCGAGCCATTTCATTTTAAATACTCCTCAACAGCTTTTATGAATTCAGGATAAAATTCTGATTTAGCCACAAATTTGTCAGCGCCTGCCTGCAATACAATTGATTCAAGGCATTTACCGGAGGTTACGCATATAACTGGAATTTTACTGTTACTTTGCCTTATATGTTTTATAAAATATATCCCTTCTTGAGAGCCTGGAATTTCGGAATCAAGATTAATATCTGATACAATAAGGCTATAGCTGTTTATTTTCAGTAAATCCATTGCCTGATTGAGAGTATATGCATGGTCTATACTGCAATCCGCAATATAAGATATATCCCTCTCTGCAAGCTTGTGCCACTTTTCATGATCATCCAATACCAGTATTCTTTTCATTTTACCCCTGATAAGTAATGTTTATTTGAGCATTATTAACATTTGTAGTCATATTACATGACAACATTTATAAATTAAGGCAGGCTTATTTAATGCATGAAAGCATCAGAAATAGGGCTTACAGAAACAGAGCTTAATGTGTATAAGGCATTATTAAGAATGGGAATGAGTTTGGCAGCAGATGTTATCAAAAGCGCGCAGATTCACAGGGCAACTGCCTATGATGTGCTGAACAGGCTGATTGAAAAAGGTATGGTCAGCTATATCCTCAAAAACAAGAAAAAATATTACAAGGCAGCTGCGCCTAACAGGATTATTGAGATATTTGAAGAAAAGAAAAAATGGCTGGAAAGCAAAGAAGAAGAAATCAAGGAAAGCGCAAAAGAACTGGAAAAAATAAGGGCGCTTGAAAAAAATAAAGATATTGCCCAGATATATTCCGGAAAAGAAGGGCTGAAGGCAGTAATGCAGGATATTATTGCGGATAATAAGGGATTTATGGTGATTGGGGGCGAATTAAAATTTTCAGACGTTCTTCCAATATATACAAAGCATTGGGCAGAAGCAAGGGAGAAAAAAGGGATTTATGCAAGGATATTAACGGCAAAAGCTAAAAAATCCAATTGGAAATATAATTCAATAAAACATTTGCCTGAGGAGTATAATTTCCCCAGCCCCACAATAATATATGGTCATAAAGTTGCAATCATATTATATGAAGAGCCCATTACAATTGTCTTAATAGACAGCAGGCAGATTGCTGATACTTATAAGAGTCATTTTAATTTGTTGTGGCAGATTGTCAGCAAAGGATAAAATCATTATTTTTCTTCTCTTTACGTTCCAAACCAAGATAATATTTCTCAACCATTTCA
>JBAZYQ010000104.1:0-3139 GCA_041659245.1 Candidatus Nanoarchaeia archaeon | reverse complement strand
CAGCCAAAGTCAGCTATTGACTTGTCCTCAATATCTCCCTGCATAAAAGCAGCCCATAGAATCTCAGCAGCTATCTCAGAATCAGTCTGGTACTGCTCAAGATTTACTTTTTTGTCTTTAACAGAAACAAGTTTAGATAATTGCATTGCAAGCTGTTTCTGGTTCATTAGAATTACCTACATGTCCAGGTTTTCAAGCTCTGCAGTGTCAATCTCAGGGTCTGCAACAGGCGCTTCCTCTTCCAGGGCAGCCATGTCGCCTGTAAGCTCAGTAGGCTCAGATGAAGCTGCAGCAGTATCTTCAGGCGCAACAATGTTTATTCCATTCTTTGCGCATCCTGCCAAAAGCAGCAATCCAACCAAAGCCAGTATTGCTATGTATTTCATAGAATTATAGACGCAGTGATGATATTTAAAGATTAGCTATTGAAAATAAGAGGAATATTACTTTTGTTTTTCAACACGTGCCATGTTAAAATAAAAGCCAAGCTGATAATCGATTGTCTCATCAAATGAATTTGTTAAATTTTTAAGGGAATGCTGTTCATCTTTAGGCTTATAAGCAAACATTATAGGGTCATGCCTTTCCGGCAATATATAGCCTCTCTCGGCCAATTCAACCAAAAAATCCTTTTTATCAGACATAGCTTTTCTGGCCATTTCCTCTGCCTGCGAAGCAAAGAAAGGAAAAAAGTAATTGCTCAATCCTGCGCCAAACAGGAATCCTGCAACAGCTGCTTTTATTTCCCCTTGCGATAATCTCACAGTTAAATCAGTGCAAGGATGCGCCCCAAATATTGGTGGTGCTGGAAGAATCTGCACATAAATCTCATAGTCTTCCAATCCTGTTGTCATTTTAATTACCCCGTAACTTATTACTGCTTGTAAACTAGAATTTCTATATAAGCTTTTCTAAGCAACTTCAAAAACTCTTATCTCTCCAACTGCCAAAGGAGATATCTTCTTCAGGTCAGACTTCATTGCTTTCTGCAGGTCAGTTGTCGCAACTGCAAGAACTGCTTCTGCAAATGACATCTTCTTCATTTCCTCTCCGATAAACTGCCTTGCCCTCATTCTTATTGCTGACAATAATGAATTGTGCGCAAAGCCCCTTGTGACAAAGAATGTTTTTACCCTTACCTTGACATTGTCTTTTGTCTCTGCAAGGAATGAATCTTCTGCCTTATCCCTTTCTTTCTTGACCAATCTCTTGACAAGCATGGGGGCAAGCTCGTATCTTGTAAACACTGTTGATGCATTCAAGCCCTGAACAGTCTTTATCCTGAACTTGACAAGCGCATTCTGCCTTCTTGACTCAGAAGCCAAGTAGCCCAAATTCATGCTGATTGTCCTGCCGACAAGCTGCTCTCCTTCATAGGCTGATGTTTCGCCGATTATCTGCTCCTTAAACTCAGGAGATGACAATATAGTGAACCATTTCTTTTTGCCTTTCAGGAGTTTTTTTGATGTTACCATGTTTATCCTACCAGCAGCTTGGCCTTTGTCTTGTCATACTGCCAGTTCTCAGGCAATACGCCTGTCCTTTTGTAGTATTTTGCCAGCTTGTTAATCTTTGATTGTATAAGCAATTCTCCTCTCTTTCCAAGCTCGTCGTGCTTGTTCTCTTCCATATGCTTCAGAATCTTGATGTGGCTTCTGATTAATGCAACAAGAGCTTCAGGCATTACAGGAGCTGCATTGTTTTCTTTTAAGATTTCAACAATTCTTTTCTCAGTAAGCGCTTTTACGCTTGGAACTCCGTAAGTGTCCCTTAAGACAAGGCCAATCTGGCTTGGAGGCATTTCTGCTTTTGCTAATTTCACAACAAGCTGCTCAATTTCTTTTGGCTTGTATGAAACCCAAACAGGCTTTACAGGCTCGGAAGGTTTGTGGCTTCCCGCCTTTCCTCTTGCTCTAGAATACATTCTTGCCATTTTTAGCGCCAGTATAGGTTTGTTCTTAACATCCCTATCTTCTCGGATAGAGAAACTGAGGTGGTTTATAAATCTTTCTGTAAATCTTCTTCCTTATACTGGCTCAGCTTCCTGTTCCTTTCCTTTGCCTCTTTTGCGAGGTTCATTCTTTTCATCCAGAGAACAACCTGCTCTTCCCTGCTTTCAATGTAAGCAGTGCCTATTATTCCCAGTGCAGCGAGCATTGTTGCAACGCCCACAAGAAGATAAATTGCAGTGAACAATCTTGAAACATCTGACGTCGGATGCAAGTCGCCATAGCCTATTGTGGTGACGCTGACAACAGAGAAATAAAAAGAGGAGATATATCCCCAGCCTTCAAGATGGTGGTAAACAACCGTGCCAATGCCAAGCAGTATGAAAATAGTGGCAATCGCGGCAATCAGTCTTGTCTTTGCTTTTATTTCCATGGGATATTCTAGAAAAGAGCCATATAAAAACATTTGTGTATTGCAGCAAATAGGTTTTACATTTCCAGCCTATCAATCAGCTTGAACGCTTCCTTGCCAAACTTTGAGAATGCAAACCACTTCTTGCCCAGGTCCTTTAATGACGCACCGAAATGGTACACCTCTTTATTGTCAATTATAAGAAACCTGTCGTGGGACTGCCTGAATTCTTTTATTTCAACAGGAGGGTACTGTGAGTTATGCTTCTCCAGGTCAAGCAATAATTGCTTGGAAAGCCCCTTGGTAAATATTATGGCTTGTACATTTTTGTTTCTCTTGCTTAAAAGTGTCAAAACAGAGTCATCTATGTAATTGTCAATTAAAACTATTGATTTTTCAGCAGACCTTATAATATCAGAAACGAAATTATATGCATCAAACACCTGCCCGTCAAAGAATATGCCTTTCTCAGGCTTAATACCCTTGTCTTGTATTGCATCAAATATCTCGTTAATTTGCTTGTCATGCTCAATCTGCTTTCTTTCAACAACGTCCAAACGCTGAAACATTTGGGCATTTGCAGAGATTAATCTTCTCATTGCGACAAAGGCGTTTATTATCTGGATGCTTATTCTTATAGCAACATCACTTTTTAAAATTCCTGAAAGCATTGCCACGCCCTGTTCTGTAAAAGCACAGGGTAATTTTCTTTTGCCGCCCCAACTTGAAGTCACAATTTGTGACTTCAAGTCACTAAATTCAATTTTTGTTCGCTTTT
>JBAZYQ010000103.1:0-3296 GCA_041659245.1 Candidatus Nanoarchaeia archaeon | reverse complement strand
TTGCAGGCGCTGCAAAGCCCGGAGAGAAAGAGGTAATGCCTTTTACAGCGCAAAAAGACCTTGATTCTGTCCTTGGCTACATAAGGGCTGCAAAAGGAAAAGGATACAAGGATGAGCAGATAACAGGGGCTCTTAAGAAAGCAGGCTGGAAAGAGGAACAGATAAAATATGCATTTAACAAGATAAATAATCCACAGCAGGCAAACAAGCCCGCGGTTACAAGCGCACAATCTGCAGCCAAGCCGGCTCAAGCATCTGCTCAGCCAATAAAGAAATAATTCTTAATTACTATAAAGCGTTAAGTTTATAAAATCCCCTTTATTATAACAGCAAAGGCAATAATAACTGCGCGCCGGTGGTTTAGTGGTTAGAATCTCGGCCTTCCAAGTCGATAACCCGGGTTCGAATCCCGGCCGGCGCAGCGAGTGAAACGAGCGAGCCGGACGGCCTTGAACGTAAGTGAAAATGCCGGCCGGCGCAGCTTATATTTCTGGCATATAATAAGGTAAGTAAGGGGTTTGGGGTGTCCCCAATGGCTTTCATTTTTGCTTTAAGCCCTTATTTTGCCCAACATTTAAATATACCTCTATACTTATCCATCTTATGACAGAAGAAACATCTGCAGGAGCGATAGTTTACAACAAGGGAAAATACCTTCTGCTTTACAGGAAAGCGCACGACCACTACAAGGAAGGCTGGTTTTTCGCAAGAGGAAAGATTGAGCAGGGAGAGGAATTGGAGCAGACTGCGAGAAGGGAGATAATGGAAGAAACAGGAATAAGGGACTTGTTCTTTGTAAAGGGATTCAAGCAGGTTGTCACGTGGTTTTACAGGGCAAACGGGCAGCTGATTCACAAGACAGCGATTTATTTGTTTGCAGAGACAAGCACTGAAGAAGTAGTGTTGACAGATTATCATAACAGCTTTGCGTGGCTCTCGTTTGACGATGCATATGCAAGGCTGAGCTTTACGACTGACAAGCAGGTCTTGAAGCAGGCGCATGATTTCATGGACATAGCAAAAAGAGAATAAAGATAGCTAAGAGTAGTAAAACAATAAAGCAGAATCTGATAACAGAATATTTACAGCGCATTAGAATATTTCTTTACAAGCTCAACAAGAGGAGAATAATCCCTTCCTATTGAAGCATCAAAATTCATATTCATCTTTCTCTTTGACTTTGCAACATATATTGAAACAAGAGTGTCTATGCTGCCTTTCTTAAGCTTGAACCTGAGATAATCCACCATTTCCTCGTCTTCTTTAGAATCCCCTAATACTGCAAACCTCTTCAAGTCAGGAAAAACGCCCATCATGAAATCAACAGACTCCCTTTTTGCATACTGGCTTTCAAGAGTCATGTCAAAACCCAATGCATTGCTGTAA
Organism: Candidatus Nanoarchaeia archaeon; assembly: GCA_041659245.1. Taxonomy (GTDB): domain Archaea; phylum Nanobdellota; class Nanobdellia; order SCGC-AAA011-G17; family GW2011-AR17; genus UBA9640. The sequence continues at coordinate 1,910 of JBAZYQ010000103.1, read as the reverse complement.
GGCTCTGCAATTGCCTCAATTGTTCTTGTCACAATCACCTTGGCTGCTTTCGGGAACATTGAATAGAATTCTTTTGCATAAGGGAATAATGAGGACTCGGCATATTCAGGAGTTAATATTGATTGGATTGTTTCAATCTTCTGCGGCTTTATGAACTTTTCAATGAATTCAATTCCAAGCCCTGATTTTGCTTTCCTGCCGTGAACTGCTCTCTGATACAAAGCCTTTGAGCACCACGCAATAAACTTTGAATTAAACAGCATATCTTTCCTTCTTAGAAAGCTGTATGCAACCTTCTTTGTGGGAGATTTTGCCAAAGTGTCATCCAAATCAGAAAGAAACAGGTTTGAATCCCTAAGCCTTGCTGCAATCCCTGCCAGATCTTCTTCGTGCTTTGCGTTAATCCAAGCCATAATGCAGGATAGAATAGAGAGGATTATAATACTTTCTGTGAGCTAGTGACAACCGCTTCAGCAAAAGCCCCTTGTGACGCTGCCTTCCGGCGCCTCAATGCCTTACTCTGCAAACACTGCAACAGCAACCACAGATGTCCATTTGCCGTTCTTGTCGCCTTCTGCAGACTGGGCAATATGGGTTGTCTTGAATATGTGCTCCGATGCATTGTATATCTGCTTCCTCTCATCCCACGCTGTTTCAGAATCAAACGGGACTCCAAGAGTAGTGGCAAGCATTGTAGCTGCAAGGTCTTCTGCATACTCTCCTGCAACCTCGCCTTTTTCCCCGAAAGTGTGATGCTCCGAAAGATAGCCGTAATTCTTTTCCCTGTCAGTCGGCACTGCAATACCTATTGCGGCAGACATTAACCTGTTTGCCTCATTTGTCTCATTCCTCGCCATTACGCAGAACGTAATTTGCCCTGGCTTAAGCAATGGAATTCCCTGCGCCTTCGGCACTATTTCGCAGCCAGGAGGCAGAATGCTTGAAACCATGACTAAGTTGCATTTCTCTATGCCTGCATCTCTCAAAGCTAATTCAAATGAAGCAAGCTTGTCCTTATGCACGCCCACGCCTTTTGTAAGGAAAATTTTCTTTGGAACAAATACCATTACTATTTGATATTATGACTCCTTTTTAAAATTATTCTTTGTAATACTTTATCACATATACTGGCAGAAATCATTACTGATCCTATTCTGCCAGTATATCCGAGAGACTTAACCATTTTTAAATCTTTAAGTCTCTCGCTATAAATATTAAAATTGATAGGGGCTTTCACACGCACATAATTTCTACGTCGGGAAAAGCTTAAAAGCCTATTTGCATTGAATATATTATGCCAAATCCAGCAACGCATTTGATTGTTCCCCTTGTACTGGCAGACATCTGGAGGGATTATTTTGCAAAAAAGAAGTTTCCCCTCATATATGTTCTAATAGCAGGCATTGCAGGATTGTTTCCTGACATTGATGTTGCAATAGCATTCTTTGTCAGAATGTTTTCAAATATCCCTTTTTCAATGATACACAGGCAGTTTACCCATACAATATTTATTCCCTTATTGTTCCTCGCAGTTGCATTATTGTGGAGAAAAAATAAGAAAGCCCTCCTGCTCTTTGGCGCAATAAGCTTTGGAATATTCATTCATCTTCTGCTTGACGTGCTTATACAGGGCACCATAATGCCGTTTTATCCCTTAAGCGGATTAAGCATAGGGCTGAATCTTCTTGACATTATAAGAATAGATGGCAGGATATTTTTCGCAGTGCTTGACGGTGTGATTCTCACAGCATGGCTTATACATGAATATGTAAAGCACAAAGTAAAGGATTTTATATGAAACTCATGCATAATACATACATTGATTCAGGCATCAGGATGCATTATATAACAGCAGGAAAAGGAAAGCCTCTTTTGTTTCTTCACGGGGTTCTTGCAGATGGAATGATTTA
>JBAZYQ010000102.1:0-3329 GCA_041659245.1 Candidatus Nanoarchaeia archaeon | reverse complement strand
CCTTGTGCCTTTTCTCAATCTCGCTTGCAACTATATATCTTGCCATTTCCACTTCAAAAAAAGGAGCAAGATATGCCATTATTGGCTCAATTTCCAAGCTGTTCTTTATGTACAAAACAGCCTTGCTTGCATCCATATGCGCTATGAAGTCCCATCTTCTTCCGTCATAGCCTGCAAAAATCTTGAAGTCTTTTGAAGTTGTCTGGTCAAGCTTTTCCACGAGCCTGGATAAGCCTTTGACATTTGTCACGGCATTATTCCTGTTTTCTCCGTTTAAAACGCGCGCGCAGCATTCCTCAAAATGAGAATTTATCCTAAGGCATACGTCAACAGGATATTCCGAGAAGTCCTTGCCGTTCCACGAATTTTGCCATGAAACGTAAATTCTCGCCTGGATGCCCAGCCCCACATATGCATTAGAAGTAAGTTTTCCTGTAGCAATCATCTCAATCTTTGAATAATAAGAATCATCATCCTTGACTTCAATTCCATGCTCTATGCTGTAGCACTGTGAAAGTCTTGTTGGTTCTCCCATGTTATCCCCGAAAGCATGAATGCCCTGCTCACCGCGCAGAATCACCTGTCATCTGCGTTTTTTAGCGCAGGGCCCTTAATAACTGCTATTTTAAGGCAATTTATAAAGCTTTCCTATTATAAAGAAGTAAAAAGAGTAAAGCCCTATTAATCCCCTAACTATTCAATTTATAGCATTTGCATAAATTTATATTCTTAAAACAGCTCATTAAATGCATGTCAGGGCCATGCGAAGGAAAGCATCTGCTTAGGAATGTGAAAATATACATTCACGAGAAAGGAAAAGCAGGAGCCACTGTCACCCATATTGACTTGGAAGGGGATTTCAAGGACATAATAAAGCCGGGTGAAATCACATTCATAAAAGGAAAAAATGGCGGGGCATTTATAGCCCTTAAAAAGCCGATGATAGAGCGGGCTGAAAAAAAGATAAAAAAATAAAATTATCTTTTTCGGGTTTTCTTCTTTGCTTTCTTTTTTGCTTTTGCCTTGGGCTTTAGCTTTGCATTGAGCTTTGCTTTTGCCTGGTTAAGCTGCGAAGCATATTTCTTTTCAACTTTTTTCAAAAGCGCTTCTGCTTTTGTTGAAGCTTCCTTCACCTGCTTCTCGGCAAATGCCCTTACTTCCCTGTGCTTCTTCTCTGCTTCTGCAAGGATTTCATCGGCAAACTTCTTTACTTCATCCTCATTTGCCCTTCCCTTTTCCAAAAGCTGTTTTGCAACTGCTTCTGCTTTTTCTTTTGTAATTACTCCAAGCCCTATGCCCATCAGCATAGCCTTCTTTGCAATTTGTTTCACTTCGTCAGATTCCATTTTTTATTCCTCCTTTTTAGTCTTAAAAGGACGGCCCGAAACGCAAGTTTCGCTGCCTCCTTTAGTTATTCATTATCGCTTTTGTACTTGCCTTCCTTTAAGATTGAGAAGGTAAGCAAAACGCCAAGCCATATAATCAGGATTACCCCAAAATACACAAGCACAGGTATGCCGAATATGAACGGCGGCACCTTTGCGTGTATTATCAGTGCATTTGAAACAATGATTGCGCCTATTATGAATCCAAGAACAAGCCTGTTGCTTGACCTGTCAACTTCCATGACAGCCCTGTCCATGTCGCTCTTTCTAACTTCGAGCTTGAGCTTCTGCCCGTCTTTCCAGGTCTTGAAAAAGCTGTTTATGTCAGAAGGCAGCCCTGCCATGAAATCCCTTGCATTCAATGCAGTCCTTTTTGCGCTTGTAAATATGTGCCCGGGGCTTATCTTTTCTTTCATCATCTGCTCAACCCTTGGCTGCATGTATTTTGTGAAATTAAAATCAGGCACAAACTTTGCGCCAAAGCCCTGCAGCGTTATGATTGATTTCCCAAGCAGTATGAAATTGATAGGCAGCTTCATCTTGTATTTTCTTGCCATGTCAAAAGCATTTGAAAAGAATGTTGCAAAATTTATCTGGCTGTTTGATGCGTCGTAATATTCCGCAAAATGCTCGACAAGGTCTTCCTTGAACTGCTTTGCGTCAAATGACGCTGCATCGCTCAGCCCCATTCTCTGGTAAGCGGAAACAATCGAATCCAGGTCCATTGTCAGGAGCCCGATTAAAATGTCTTCCATCTCATTAACCATGTCAGGCGTGATTCTTCCCACAATCCCAAAATCAAGCAGCGCGATTTTGTTGTTTTCCATCAGCAGTATATTGCCGGGGTGCGGGTCTGCATGAAAAACCCTGTAATCAAAAATCTGGTCAAGCATTGCATTAAAGACATTGTTTGCGGTTGTTTTTATGGTGCTGTGGTATTTTGCAAAATCAGCAACATCGCTTATTTTCACGCCGCTGATATAGCTCATTGTAATAATCTTCTTTGTTGTAAGCTCCCAGTATACTTTTGGTATTGCAACATGGGGGTCATTCTTGAAATTATTATGGAATATCTCTATGTTCCTTGCCTCAAGCATGTAATCAAGCTCTTTTTTGGAATAAGCTTCAAACTCGTCTATAATGCCGTCAAGGTCATATTCCCTTATTTCAGGATAGCGGTGATTGAGCATTTTCGCAAGAGAATGCAATAATTTAGTGTCTGCCGAGAACAATTCATACAAGCCGGGGCGCTGGACTTTGACAGCAACCATTTCCCCTGTTTTTAATTTTGCCTTGTGCACCTGCCCTATTGAAGCTGACGCAATCGGCTTTTCATCAAATTCCCTGAAAATGCGGTTAAGGCTGCCCCCCAGCTCTGACTCAACTATCTGCTTCACAAGCCTGAAATGCATTGGCTTTACATCATCCTGCAGCTTTGCAAACTCATCACAGTACTCTTTGGGAAGAAGATCATATCTTAAGCTCAGCATCTGCCCTAACTTGACAAAACTTCCGCCAAGCTCCTCAAGAACCCTCTTAAGCCTTATCGGCAATGAGGTTAAAGGCTGTGAGAACTCATCTTTTTGTATTCTTTTATGGAATGTGAGATGGTGCTTCAGGTCCATCTGCTCAACAGCATATCCCATGCCCTGCTTGAACAGGGAATTCGCAATCTGCTTAAGCCTTTTAGCGCTTGATATTTCAGGCTCCATAGTATCGTCTGGCATGCATAAATAATGGCTATACTGGTTTAAAAATGTTTATATATTGAAAAAGTGGTAAAAAATGTAAAAAAGACGTTAAGAAAGCCGGCCTCCAGCATTAATTCCTTGCTTACTTATGCGTCAGCCAGAAAATATACTTGCTTCCCTCTTTCCTGTCAAACCTGCAGAAGCCAAATCTTTCAAACTGCACTTCATCATCAGCTTTCAAATGCTTTACGCC
>JBAZYQ010000101.1:0-3391 GCA_041659245.1 Candidatus Nanoarchaeia archaeon | reverse complement strand
GGAAAGCCTTAATTCTTTCAGGGAAAGGGTTGATGACCTGGTGGTTCTTCGCTCATGCGAGCTTGGAGTGATTGCATATGAGATGGGGCTTTTTGACAGGTACGCGCTTTCAGGAGAAGAGAAATACGTTGAAAACCCCAAGATGACTGTTCTTGACGGAGTCTTGTGGGGCTTGAGATTAAGAGGATGCTCTGTTTCAACAGAAGAAATAGACGCGATTCTAAGGCTTGAGGGATTTACGCAGCTGAAATAGCTGTTTGTTGGCGTTGCAAGCCCCTTCTTATCCACGGAAAATTCTGATATGAGAAAGCTTTATAAACAACATGTATCTCCTTCAGAACAGCAATTTGGGGGTAAAAAATGAATAAATCAAGGATAACTTTGGCTGTATTGTTCTTAGTCGCTATAGTCTCTGCTTTTGCAGTTGCTGCAAGCGCGGAAAGCTTTGTGATTGATAGAGTTGTTGTCAATGATATGGATGCAGATTCTAATGATTATATCTCTGTTGAAAGAGGAACCACCGCTGATATTGTAGTCTATGTTAAGACAGGCGAGAATCTTACTTCGGAATGTGATGTTAAAATAAGAGCAAATATTGATGGATATGAAGAATCCATTTCTGATTCTTCGTCTATGTTTACAATAACCCCCAGTAATCCACCCACAAAATATCAAAGAACATTAAATTTAGAACTGCCTTCTGGTATGGAAGAAGGATATTACAATTTATATGTAGAAATTACCAGTGCTAATAACCCCACTGTTGAGAAAGTAATTCGTTTAGACGTAATATCCCAAAGGCACCTTATTGATATTCTTGGTGTTGTTGTTCCTACGCCTTATATTCTTGCAGGACAGACAGCCGAAGTTGAGGTAAGATTAAGAAATGAGGGCGCAAAGGACGAGAATGATGTTAAGGTAGTTGCAGCCATTGACGCATTAAAAGCGTCTGCTGTAAAGTGGACAGACCTTGTTGCTTACGAATATGTGGGTGATGATGAGGAAGACAGTGAAACAATCACATTGTCTTTGTTTATACCTGCAGATACGGTTTCAGGAGAATATGAGCTTGCAGTCGGCATTGCATACAATGACGAGCATGACACTCAGATTGTGAAGACAACTATTAATGTTAAAGGCGTTGAAGTGAAAGCAGAGCCTGTTAAAGATGAAGATGGAACTCAGGAGCCTGTTATAGAAGAGCCAAAGACGCCTGTTGACCCTTCAAAAGAGCTTACAATTTCCTTTGACACAACTTCCCAACACGTTGCAGTTGGAAAAGAAATTGCATACAAATTGACAATATCAAACCTTGCTTCAACAGCAAGGGACATTACGCTGACTTCTGCAGGAGCGCAGTTGTTTGCAGACGTAAGGATTGACCCGAGTGTTCTGACAATTGAGGGCGGAAGCAAGGCAGATGTTTATGTTTATGCAAAGCCAAAATCAGATGCAGAGCTTAAGGTAAGCCAGTTTACATTAAGGGTAATGGATGAAGGCAAGCTCTATAAGGAATTGTCACTCTCGCTTGGCGTTGAAGCTGCAGCTGCAGAGAAAAGCACATTCCTTCCGTTTGAAGATGATACATTGAAGATGGTGTTCATCGGCTTGGTAATCTTATTGATAATCGTCGGGCTCATGATTGCATTCAAGAGAGTAAGAGGCGATGACTATCCTCTTGAGCCTGTTGAAGAAAGAATCTACTATTAGGGTAAAAATGGAAAAATACATAATACCCATGGGCGAGGCGCTTAATGTGTATGAAGCTAACGGCACTTTTTTTGACAAGTGTGTTGATGAGCTTAAAGCCGAAGGGCTTGAAGTGATAACTGCAAAGCAGCTTGCTGAGGCAAGAATGCTTGGCGGAGCAAATCATCCTGTAAGCAGAAAATGGACATGGACAGCAGAGAATTTTAATTATCTGCCAAACGGAGATATTCTTGTTGCATCAAAGGGGTTTAATCCTCTTTTGCAATATCCTGTTGAAGCAACAAATTGCCACAGGCAGAATCCGTTTATGGAGTTTTATCTTTCCGTTAATGATACTGAAAACTTAAGGCGCGCAGCTTCGAGTGATGTTAATCAGGCAATGAAGTTTGGGGTTTTGCTTTTGAAAAGAAGCAAAGTTCTTTCCGATATTCCTGTTGAGGCTTTTGGCGAGGAAGATGTTACATCTTTCTTGTTTGGAGACAAGGCAGAAGATTATGGTAAGTTCTTGAAGGAAAATGGAATAAATAATGCTCCATTATATGTTGTTGACAAGGCGCATGCTCAAAAGCAGGGCAAGGCATTCAGCCGCCCCCTCTGGGCTTACGGCTTCAGTCTCAATTCAGCCCTTGGCGGCTACGGCAGCCTCAGCGACGGCGACGGCCGTGCTTTTGGGGTACGTCGTAGCGAGCAGCCGGAGGCTGCGAGCCAAGGTTTGCGAGCGGAGCGAAGTGAACCTCGGAACGAAGCGGGGCGGAGTGACAGAGGCGCGCTGAGTACGCCAACGCTTGAACAGGTATTGGCTGTAACAGAAAGTTTCACTGCTGAATGCAATAAAGAAGCGCTGAAAGCAAGGCTTGAAGCGCTTTATCAAAAGCCAAAGAAATAAAAATATTGAAGGCGGCTTTCTTTTTTAATAACATTTATATTCTCTAATCAATTATCTCCCTATAAATGGGCCTTGAAGAGCAGCTTATGCACTGCCTTGATGCGAATCTAAGGCATAGGGGAGAGGTTGTTGAGGAATACGGCAATGCAATAGACTTCATGCGGGACTATTCTTACAATCACGATATAAGGAATGAGCTTGCAACTGCGCTTAATATTTATGAAAAGAGGAATGACATTGAGCCTTCTGATTTTAACGGCATGAAACTGCTTCACACAAAAGAAACAGTGGGAAAATATGAGCAGAAGCACGGCATAAAAAGCCTTTTGTTTGATGTTGAAATACCGAGGGAAAAATTCAAGGCACTTATGTCCAAAGTGGACGGAAAAGAATGGTATGGCGGATTGTATTTCCTGCCTTCCCAGTTTAAGGGATTTCATCACAGCCATCTTAATTTTAATAAATTAGGGCTTGGCTTGGAGCAGGAAACAGGCAGTTTTGAGCATGAAGCTCTCCACTGCGACAGAAGAATATACACTGAGAGCTATATATCAAGATTTTTGCCTGATTATGATGCTTATTATTCTGACTCAAGATGGCGGGCATTGGCAGAGCTTTCATTTGCAGAGGAAATACAATGCTATATGGCGGAAGATTCCAGTCAAGCGCATGTGGCAGACTCATTAAACACTAATTACATGGAATCAAAGCTTGATTTTCTTTCAGGTATCTACAGGGGGATTACTGATGAGCGGAAAGCTGAAAAAAGAAAGGAGTTTGAGAAGATTCTCAGTC
>JBAZYQ010000100.1:0-3401 GCA_041659245.1 Candidatus Nanoarchaeia archaeon | reverse complement strand
TCGCGTCTTATTTCTTCTTTTTTCATAAATACCACCAAAATTCAGCAGAAACCGCTGAATTTAAAGGGTGGTGACATATGTCACTAGACTATACACTATCACGTAATCTTTAAATAGTAGTCACATATCCCAATTACTATGGCAAACATCCTAAAACTCGAGGAGATGCTGGAACAAACAGAGGCTTTCAGAAAAGAAACTCTGATAATGTCTTCAAAGAGAGCAACACAAAAGATAGCGGAATTTGCCAAGAAAAACGGATGGGGATTTGTTCCTGATGAATATTTTTTTGGTTTTGCAGGAAACATAAGGCGCTGCATAACACGCGGTGTTTTTGAGCCTTGCGTATGGGAAATGATTTACAATGCAGTAAGATCCGGAAACGAATATCCAGCAAACAGCATTCCACTGCCTCACCATGATTCGCACGTAATACTCAGGCTGCACCAGGGCAAAAAAGGCATTATTGCGGAAATAGAAGACCAGGGCAAGGGAATACCTGAAAGGATTATAGAAATTCTAAATAAGGAAAATTATCATGAGGATTTTATTTACAGAAAAGGAAAAGATGAAAGAGGAAGGGGATTCCACAGCTTAAAGCTTGCATTGGAAGACAAGAATGTTGACGCAGTCGGCTTTAATGAGAAAAGAAACGCGATTTATCTGATGGCGCTTTACAAATAGCCAAATATTCTAATTATATGCTATAAGACAGAAATACTTATATTCTCGACAATTCTCTTTATTATCAGTAATATTTAAGATAAAATCAAGTGAGGTGTTTAATGAAAGCAAAAACAGTTTTAATCGTGTTGATAGTCGCGCTGCTTTGCACATCGATTGCATCTGCAGGATTTACTGAATGGGTGACTGGAAAGGCAATAAGCCTGAAAAGCATATTCAGCAAAAAAGCCGTAACAAATTCAGAAATAACAAACACAGGCGTTAAAACTGAGATAACAAATAGTGGCGTAAAAGCCGCTGCGGCAAATAAAGTATCGCCTGCTGAATTTGACAGCACACCTGTTAAGTTTTCAGGAGACCAACTTCTTACTCATGTTGACAACAGATTGAGGCAGATGGAGAATTCTCTTGGTCTTACTGCAAGAAAGTGGGACACAAGCATTAAGAATGATGCTCTTATGGAGGTGAAAGCATGAAACGAGCAATATTAATCATAATGGCTATGCTTATGATGGCAAGCATGGCTTCTGCGTCTTATGACGTGGCTTACAGGCAAGAAGAGACACCAAAGCATATGATATTGCTTTATTCAAATATTACTGCTATGAGCGAAAGATTCAATTTGTTGGACAATTATACCACTATTGATATTGACCGCTATATAGACCTAAGCGATGCAGGGCTCAGTTCTTTGGAAACTTGCGTTGAAATATATGCTCCCGGCGCAAACATATCTTTTGTAAATGCGTCAGGGGAATTAATCAGGACAAGCATTGTAGATATCTGCGGGCATGTGCATGGCACGACATTTGACGTGTTTTACAAACAGTTGGAGAGTCCAAAACAATTAAGGCTGGCCTTCTCAAATACCCCGACAGACTATAATGCAAGAATTACTTTAAACCAAAACGCAGTGGTAAGAGTTCAACGCAATATAGACCTAAGCGATGCGGGAGAAGAATTTGGGACTCTGGAAAGCTGCATTGAAATAGAAACAGCCGGGAACAATATTGCAATAAATGATTTAATGTCCAGCACGCATTTCATAACAAATATTGCCTATATCTGTGAGCACAAAGAAACAACCCCTCCAGAGCCAGTTATAGAGCCAACATGTAATGATTCAGACATTGCAAATGATGTGCATATACTTGGCACTGTAAGTGGAATAGATACTACCGGTACAGATTTTGCATGGAATGATGAATGCGACACATTAAGTGCCAAGGTCATTGAAGGAAAATGCATTGCAGCAAGTGTTGGAAGTCTGGTTGAGTATGAATACAAAGACTGCCCAACAGGCGAGGTTTGCTTTCTTGGAGTATGCAGAGCAACTCTGACAGGCGACAGGCTCAGGGAAAAACTTTGGGAAGACATAACTGCAAGGATAAGAGGTATAAAAATACATTTGAACAACCTTGAAAAAAGCGCATGCGGCGCTGCCAACCTGCCTACAGGAAAGGCAGTTGCAGCAAACAATGCAGTAAATGTAAACAGCTTCAGCAATTTGGAAGTTGAGCTCACAAAGATATATGAGCAGCAGGCAAGAATTGCAAAATGCAAGGGATTGGCAACTGCAAAGTTTACAAAAGCTGCAAGCAGCGAAAGCAATGTTGCGTCATTGATTGCAGTGACGACAAAGCAGACATATGATTTGAAGAAGGCGACTCTTAAGGCAGGCGGAAAGGTATCTGTTGATAAAACACCCGCAGTTGAAGCAACAAAAACGCCTGCAGTTAAAACACCTATAACAGCAACCAAAACACCTTCCTTATTAAGCAGGCTGTTTGGCACAAAAACCCCTGCGTAAGGGGCTTTCTTTATTTTTTCTTTTTTTATTATTTCTCTTTAATTATTTCTAAGAATTAGTCTATAGAATAAGATTAATCAATCTCAGTCAGTATAATAATATCTTCCTTTGCTTCTCTGCTCTGAATCCAATTGACTTCCAGGCTTGTTTATCCTCGGCCTCTTTGTTTCCATGTCCTGCCTGTAGGTGATATCCAAAATCTTGAGAACCCTGTTCATGCCCTCTGCTTTTGTCACAGGCCCGAACACATTGCCGTCAACTCCGGGATTGCCCTCAAACACAAGCATTGAATCTCCTATGTAATCAATGAACTGCACATCGTGGTCAACAACAATTGCGCATTTCTCATTCTTCACGACAAAATCCTTTATGACTTCTGCAACATTTAATCTGTCTTCAACATCAATGAACGCGGAAGGCTCGTCAAACGCGTAAATGTCGCAGTCCTGAAGTAATGTAACAGCAATGTAAAGCTTTTGCAGTTCCCCGCCTGAAAGCCCCTTTACTTCATTGTCAAGCAATGTCCCTAATCCAAGCTTTTCCAAAAGAGTCTGCCTGTACCATCCTGACATGTATTTTGCCCCCCCTATCTTGAAAAGCCATGATTTAACAGTGCCTTCAATCTCAGAGGAAGGATACTGAATCTTGTATGCAATCTTGAGCTTTGGGGCTTCTATGTTGTCAGGCTTTAATTCTCCTGCAAGCATTTTTAAGAGAGTGGTTTTTCCCAGCCCGTTTGCTCCCATCACAGCAAGAATCTCGCCTTTTGAGACTTTTCCGCTGTTTGACTTCATATGGAATGTCTCAAACTTCTTTTCCATTGCAGGAAACTCCAAGAGAATCTTGTGGCTTGCGTGCCTTTCTGCTGCATACTGGAAGAATTTTATGGGATAATCCCTAAACCTGA
>JBAZYQ010000099.1:0-3441 GCA_041659245.1 Candidatus Nanoarchaeia archaeon | reverse complement strand
TTTGAAATATTTGAAAGGCGGCTCAATGTCTATCTTAAGATTCATCCACTTGTATTGGCCAAGCTTATCAATTTCTCTTTGCTCAACAAAGCCCGAAAACCAATAGCCCTTGTCAAGAGGTATTGAAGGCCATGCCCCTGCTATATCTATTCCCTTGTAATGCCTTAATTGGTTCTTCCAGTGCCTGAGCTCCTCAACAGACTCGACGCATAAAAAGCACTTTGCCTTCATGCCGTTTGAAACAAACAAGGAATTAAGCTCTTTCCAGTCTGCCCTTGCAGGAAACTCGCACCAGTACAGAATATTCTCAAACTTCATTTTTTCCTCGCCAATTTGATTATTATGTCAGCTGTCTGCCCTGCGCCGTTCGCATCAAGATTAAGCTTTGCAGCATCATACCTCATTGAGGGTATCTTTGCTATAAACTCTGATATTGATTTTTGTAATGACTCAGGCATCATGTTCCTGCCAATAACTGCATACTCTTTCAGGGCATAGGCATTAAGCTGCTGCTCAACATGGTCCTGTATCGGAAAAATAAGCATTGGCTTCTTGAAAACAAGCCCCTCGCTTAAAGTGTTCTGCCCTGCAAGAGTTATAAGCCCTTTTGAAATCTTCAGGTATTTAAGAAAATCCCCGCTAAACGGAATATACTTAAAATTCCCGCCTGATTCAATATCAGCTCCGGAGCCAAACACAATAAACAGCTCATTGAATTCAGAAGACACTTTTGCAAGCGATTTTGCAAGGGAAATCCCAAAATGCGAGCCTCCAAGCATAACAAGGATAGGCCTTCTGTCAAGATTAAGCTCTTTCATCAGCTTTGCTTCTGAAATTAATTGCTGGGGCCTTCCCCTGATTATCGGCTCAACATAATTGTAAATAAGGCTTTTTCTTTTCCTGATAAGCGAGACAATAATTGAATAGTCAGCCATCTTGTAAACTTTTTTCAGGAATATTGCCTCCATTGCCATCAGCTTGTTGGGCTTGTGCTGCGTCTTATAGGTTTCATACAGTTCAGGGTCAAATCCGTACAAGGCAATTGATTTCTTTTTCAAAAACTTTGCAATTGTTATTCCTGCAGGCTCAAAATCAGTCACAACAATGTCAGGATTGAATTTCTTTGCCTCTTTCTTGAGCTTTATAGCTGTAAAAAGCCATATAATCGGAAGCATGTAATTGTTTGAGATAAAAGAGCTTAAAGTGAATTTCATTTCCCTGCCAGGCATCCTGTATCCTGAGATTTTTATCGTGCGAAACTTGCCCTTGAAATAATCAAGCGAGCAGTCATAGCCCGCTATAAGGACTTTTGTCTCGGGGTCTTTTTTAATCATCTCATCAATTACAGCGTGAACTCTCGTTGCATCGCCGTACCCGATTCCAGTCACAAAAAATAATACTCGCATTCATCTCACCTTGTAAAACTTCTCAGCGTATTTGCACTCATGCTTGCTTCCGTAATATCTCGTCCTGAGCCATACCGGAATCCTCAAAGCATAAAGCCACTGCCACTGGCTTGAAAACATCCTTGTGTAATCCATTTTTTTCCTGTAAAAAGGAGTTATGTCAACATACATCATCGGCTTGTTTTCCTTTACAATGTTCCATACTTCAAACTCGTACACAGGGTAGGTTTTTCTTAATGAATCAACTGCTTTTAAAACTGTCTTGTTCACAGCCTGATGGTCGGGATGAGGGTCTATTGCTGATGTCACGAATATTCTTTCAGGCTTGTATTCATTTATTATCTCTTTTACCTTTGCAACCGCGTTTATCTTTTCTGCATCCTCTTTTACTTTTGTGTCTCTCATGCCCAGGAATATTGTTTTTGTAATTCCTATTGCCCTGCTTGCTGTTTCTGTTTCTTCCAAACGCCTGTTTATAACTACGTGCTCCTGAAAATGAGGATGGCTGCTTTCGCCGAAAGAGAATACAACCTTGATTACTCTCTTGCCTTCAGAATGAAATTTAGCAATCGCGCCGCCCATGCCGACTGCCTCATCATCTGAATGCGCGCAAAAAATAAGTATTGTGCTGTCTTTTGGCATAGAATAATAATCAATTTACAACTTTATAAATGCTATGGCACGGGCGAGATGAACTTATTCATGCAATAGCCTTTATTTCGAAGCTCTGACATTATTAAATTCGGCCTTACAATGTCTTTTTCAAGAATGTCTGACCAAAGCCTGATGTCTGCAAAGATGGATGGAAATTCTTTCTCCGTGATTTCATCAGCAGTCGGACCCAATGCATAAAACAAAGGAGTGAGGATGTCAGGGCTAAGCTTTTGCTTGAGATAAAAGCACGCGTCGATTGTCTTGTCAAGCTCTTCAAACACAGGATTTACTGCTTTTTTCAGCTCATTTTTTCTGAATATGGACTTTGGCCATGCCTCTTTTATCAATGAGTTTATTGTCTTAATCTCAGAAACCCAATATTTTGTCTTGAGTGTTTTTTTAATATTTAGTCTTTCCCAGCCGGTGCTCAGGTAAGCATGCATTTCATCAACAAAAGTGTATTCGCACCTTGCCTTCAGCTCATCAGGCCCATAATTTATTGTGCTGCCATAGCCGTCAATCAAATAGCAGTTATGCGAATAAATCTGCCTGCACGCGTGCAATGCCTCATGCTCATATATGCCCTGCCCGCTTCCGAGAGCAAATCCAAACCAGCTGTAATTTAATTCAGGATTCCCGCAATTTCTAAAATGCCCTGCAGGAACAAACATTCCGCCAGCCCATTTTTCCCAGCCAAGCTTTTTCAGCAGCTTTTTCCATTTCTTTCCAGGCAAGACAATTCCAAAGAGAAAGCTCGTTATCCCGTGCTTTTGCCCAAAGGGGAGATAATTCGGTCCAATATGCATGGGCTTGTAGCCGCTGAAATCATCTGCCTTTAGCTTGCTGCTGCCGTGATATTTGTTCAATACATCCGCAAACTCAGAAGAAAAATCTTTTTTCGTTGAAGCTTCGCACATGGAATTAAACATTTTTTCATAAAGCCCAATAGTCTCATCCCTGTGATTGAGGTTGTTTTCCAGGCAATGGAAAAGCCTTTCTTCAAGTGAAGGCATATGCTATTTATGGCTTTGAGGCTATATATATCTTTGCAGGACTAGAATAATGAATATTCAGAGCAGTAGCCTTTTTTTCTGAGCTTGTCCCTTATGTCCCATCCAACCAGCTTTTTTCCAGACAGGCATTTTTCCCAAAGGCAAATGTCTCCGAAAGGAGAGCAGATTTCTCTTGATTTTAATTCCTCCAATGTGGGCCCTATTGAGAAAAGCAAAGGGGTCAGGATGCCAAAAGGCAAAAGATTTTTCAGCCTGTATGCAGAATCCACAACAAGAGGTATGCTTGTTTTCACGGGCCTAAGAATCTTCTCAAACTCCTTTCTTTTTTCAGCTTTCCGCTCATCAGTAATCCCCCTGTAGATGCCTGA
>JBAZYQ010000098.1:0-3443 GCA_041659245.1 Candidatus Nanoarchaeia archaeon | reverse complement strand
ACTCTTCAATAGCAGGCATAAGTAGCATTTCAGGAAAAAACAAACAGCTGATTTCAGCCTTAAATAATGAAGAAAGTTCTACACTGGAAAACATGATAAGTTTGGAAAGTGAATTGCTGGTGGAGCAAATGTCCAAAGAATACAGCCCTGAAGAAAAGCAGGCATATAAAGAAATCAGCAGGCTATGGAATGAAAAGCCGCTGGAAAAGCAGGTTGAGGCTCTTGCAGGAGAAGTAAACAGCCTTATTGGATATGAAATAAGCGTTCCGAAGATTGAGCGCAGCGCAAAACTTAAAGCAAACGTATTGGGGTGGTATGACCTTAGGAATAGGATCATGATTATGCCGACAAGCCACAATCCCTCAGCCATTACATCAGCGCATGAATATGCCCACCACACGCAGGCTGTTAAATCATGCAGCAGGGATTGGTTTGTGCATGAATTCCTCAGCGAGGGTTTCGCAAATGCAATTGCCATGGATGCTGTAAGCAGCTATGCATTGAAAACAGGGGACAAAAATATGGAATCAGGCGTAATATGCGATAGACTGCACATCCTGTCCTTTTATAGGAATATATTCAGGTCTCCAAAAATAATGCAGTCTGAAGAGAAGAAAGTATTAGCAAACTATTATGCCGGAACAGCTGCATTTCTTGTTGCCGAGAAAAAGCACGGCAGGGGAATATACAGGCAGATGCTGGACTCAAAAAATCCGCATGGGCTTTTGATTGAGATGGTTTGCGACCTTGGAACGAAGCAGGACGGATTGACAATGGTGGCAGAGAGGAAGGCATGAGCCTATATCCCGCCGTCACAAGAGGAAGGCCGCCAGCATACTTGTATACAAATGAAACTCTTGAAGCAATAGTCAGGGGACTGGATATAAATGAAACAGATGATGTGCTTGTAGTATGTGGCTCAGGCGACCAGGCATTTGCAATGCTTGAATACGCAAATTCAGTAACTGCTGTTGACATTAAAGAAGATTCTGTTAAATATGCAAAATACAGGCTGGAAGCACTTAAGGCAGGAAACATAAGCGAGTTTTTAAAGCCGCGCAGGTTTTGTGACCTTAATTGCTCAATCCCGTTTGACAGGGAAAAAAGCAATATTTACTTCAGGCAAGGAAAAAGAATGGGAAAAATAATGGAAAAAGCAGGTAAGCTGAAAATAATCCATAAAAGCCTTTATGAAGTGAATGATTTGGAAAAATTTTCAAAGGGCTATTTTTCAAATGCATTGGGATATAATCCTAGCAAGGCAGAAATTAGGCATGCAGAAAGCTTTCTTAAAAAGCTTGCACAAAAGATTAAGATGCCCGGATTAGCGTATATTGTGACAAGGCACATTATTTATCCTTCTTATTCGCTAAAAAATGAATTTTTAAATGATGCAGATAATGCAATAAGATGGCCGACCGGGCTTTGCATTGATAAAACTCTTACTGCAGAAGCAACTGCACTTGAAAGCTCATATTATCATTGGGTACCTTTAGTGCTAAGGAGGCGAGCATGAGCCTTGACGCAATGCTCATTAAAAAGTGGGGGGACTATAGGAGATATTATACAACTTTTCCATATCCCAATGAGAAGATTGACGCAATCAGCGCCGGAATGGACATAAGCGAGACAGATGATGTGATAGCAGTTTGCAGCTCGGGTGACGCAGCGTTTGCAGCTGTTGAGCATGCAAACTCAGTGCTTGCTGTTGACAACAATAAGCTGCAGGTTGAATATGCGCAGGAAAGGGCAAGCCTGCTTGCAGCAGGAAACATTGAGGGATTCCTGCATCTTGGAGATTGCACAAGCGGATACAGCTGGATAGGCAAGAAAAAAGTGGTTGCTTATTTCTCAACAGAAAGGCTTGAAATAAAGCACGTGAAAGATTTTATGGATGAAGTGAAAGAAGGCAGGTTTTCAAAGGCTTATCTTTCAAACATTATCAGCTATAGCAAAAGCAGGATAAATGTTTCAGAGCGGAAGGCATATGTGGAAAAGATTGCATCCATGCTAAAGAATCCGGGATTGGTTTACATCACAGACGGCGGCGCAATTAATACATATGAATGCCCTGCGATAACAGCGGATGAAGCGCTTACTGAAAAAGCAAGGTTGCTGGAAACAAAATGGCGCCCAGTAGTGATAAGGAGGACAGCATGAAAGCCCCTTTCACTGTGACTCGTGAATCCCTTGCAGGAATTGTAAAGGGAATGAATATTTGCAATAGAGACGATGTTTTAACGGTTTGTGCGTCAGGAGACCAGGCATTTGCATTACTTGAAGATGCAAAGTCTGTTGCTGCTGTTGATATTGATCCGCAGCAAATAGGATATGCTATAGAAAGGCAAAAAGCGCTTAAGCAAGGAGACATTAGTAAATTTCTGTCTGGCGAACGCATGTTAGATGGACTTATTGGGAGAAGGAACGCATATTTCTTAGAAAAAGGGAGATTGGAAAGGATAAAAGAAAAAATAGGAAGCCTCGAATTGAAAGCAGGCGACCTTATGCAGATGCCGGAAGAAAGAGATAGATTCTCAAAGATATACCTTTCAAATGTGCTTGAATATGTACTGGATGAAACAAGCGAGTGTAAGAATATATGTTTAGTATACCTGGAGAGTGCTGCAAAAATGCTTAGAAAGCCGGGAATCATATGCATTACTTCAATTATGCCTCATCCTGATGCAATTAAAGAGATAATTCCTGCAAACTTAGTAATCGATGAAAAACTGACAGCAAAAGCAAGAGGATATGATGCCTCTCTTTTTGTACCAACTGTACTTAGGAGGACAGCATGAGCGCAAATGGTGTATACTACTGCACAAATGAAAATCTTGCTGCGATTGTAAACAGCATGGATGTGAATGAAGCAGATGATATTATCGCAATCTGCGGCTCAGGAGACCAGGCTTTTGCAATGCTTGAAAAAGCAAATTCAGTTGTTGCTGTTGACAATCATAAGCCGCAGGTTGAATATGCAATAAGCAGGGCAGAAGCGCTTAGGGCAGGGGATTATGACGGCTTTTTTCCGGAATTAGGATTTAGATTAGGCCCAAAAAGATACCTGAAAAATGGAAATCTTCTTGCAAAGGTTCTTCCAATGAAAAGCAGGCTTGAAAAAATACGCCTGAGGCTTGACAAGCTGGATATAAGATATGTATCTGATTTTATGGATGAAGTGAAAGAGAGAAAGTTTTCAAAGGCTTATCTTTCAAATATGCTGGGTTATAACGGCGAATCAAACGCAGAAGTCCGTTGGTTTGTTGAAAAGCTGGCAGGAAAGCTAAGAGAGCCGGGCTTGATATATGCAATATACACGCCGGGGCTTGATGGCGTGAAAGGCATTGAAAAGATTAAATTGCCTACAATGATTGCAAGATGCCGTGAATTCATTGGCTCTGCAAATTGGATGCCGACTGTATATAGGAGGAAGGCATGAGCAA
>JBAZYQ010000097.1:0-3444 GCA_041659245.1 Candidatus Nanoarchaeia archaeon | reverse complement strand
TTGGATAAACGAGTATCAGGTTTATCACGACGAGTATGTTGGAAACCATTATGAAATCATCCTTCTTCCAAGGCAGTGGAGCTATGAAGTAATTGAAGCCAAGATGCCTGGCTCCTGCTGGAACACTGGAATGCAAATCTTCTTCATGAAAGACAATGAGGGATTTTACGGCAGGAAAACATACGCTTCTGAAGTCACAGGGGCTTACTATAGCTGTCGTTTAGCTGTTGCAGAGCATTTGGATGCAATAAAAAGGCAGGCTTCTGTATTAATATTAAGAGAAGTAAGGGACGAGTATTTTGCGCCGTGCGGCGTTGGAATATTAAGGGAAACAGTGAGGAGCGCAATGTCAAAATCTCCGGAATTATTCAATACAATAGACGACGCATTAAAAGCCGCTTCAGCAAGATTAAGAATTCCAATAACTCAATTCAGTGAAAGCAGTGCTTTACTGAAAGAGGCTAAGACTCAGAAGACATTGCTTGCATTCTAAACAGCAAGGAAAGAAAAGTCATTATGAGCAACTCTGCTGTAAACCTCGCTTCCGTGCTTTAATTCCGCTATCTGCATTGCTGCAACTCCAATCCTGTAATGGTGCCCCTCAGACCAGTAGCCAAACCTTTTTTCAGGCACAGCTAACTTTTTAAGCGCCTTGCTTGGCTTTCTGTTTGATTTCCTGCAGGCAAACATGTAAGCTGATTTCAGCTCAATTGCTGATTTTTTAAGCGCACGATAAATATAAGCTGGATTGTCATGCTCTTGCGCATACATTCTTGAAACTGCAATCTGCACTCCCCTTGCATGGCCTTCGCAGATAGGATTAAAAAAGTCTTCCTTCTTTTCCATTATTGTTTTTGTTTCTTGTATATGGTGCGTATATTCGTGTGCTATAACCCCTGCAGCATTTGCTTTTTCTTTATTTCTAATGCCGATTCTTTTTTTCTCATTATCGTAATAACTGCTTAAATATTCGCCGGCAAAAATTAATGAAAGCCCAAATGAAAAGCCGCCGGCAATTATTATCCCGCCTGTAACAAGCGAATTGCTGAATAAAAATCCAGATGCAACAACGCAAGAGCTCGCGGCAAGCCATATTTTTGTGGGCGTTGGCACGCAGCCTTTAAAGCAGGCTGTTTCAGGAATGTCTTTAACGCAAAGAAACTGCTCTGTCCTGGTTTTTACTTCTTCAAAAAGATCCTGAAGCCCGGGGCTGTCAAGCGTTGTGCCAAAATCAAGGCTTGCTTTGCGTTTCTTAAGCTCAAGATATTCATTTGCAGTCTTGTCAAGGCAGTCCCCTAGAGCGTCTAAATTGGAATTCTCCTGTATATATGATTCAATATTCTTTTGATATGTTAGCTCAATCATAACCCACGCAATAGGGCGCCTGTTTATAACCTTTTTGCAGAATTACTTGGGAACATTCTCATTGACAATCTTTCTTTCGCCGTCTTTCAGGCTTTCTCTTTCCTGTGCAAATTTTTGTGTTTCTATTGCCATTTCTTCTTTAATTGCTTTTTGAGCAGCCTCTAAAGAGCCGAGCTTGTTCTCAAAATATGCAAGCTCCTTTTTTGAAGCGGCTTCCTGTGCAGCGGCATAGCTCGAACCATGCTTGAGCATTTTTCGCTCTTCTATTGTATAGAGCGCCATCCCCTCAAAAAGCCATTCAGGGATATCCTTGTCAATATATATAATGCTTTTTTTCTCATAGAAATCAACAACATCGCCTATTAGCAAATTGGAATTGTCAATAATATAAGTCTTTCCTTCATAAATGATTGCTCTTAGGAATACCGTAACTATATTTGGCATGGGAGGTTGCTCAGCGGGGTTCTTTTTTCGCATTGGAACCCTTCTTCCTGTTGAAGCTATCTTGAGCGCTGCTTCATCTTCCTCGCACAGCATTTTTTCCCCTTCTTTTTCTCCAAACTTCTTCTTGTAGAACTCAAGCTCTTTTTTCTGTGCCTCATTGTGCGCAAACTGGTAGCTGTGCCCTCTTTTCAGCACGTGCCTCTCATGAATCTCGTGAATCGCAATTCCTTCGTGAAACTTTTCAGGAACATCCTTGTCTATATATACAGTGCTGATTGTTTCGTCAAAATCTCCAGTAGTGGTTATTTTCTGTGAAGTGTCTATTTTGTACTTCACGCCTTCGAATTCAATTGTCTTTTCTGCGTTTGCCATGGGGAAATAGATGTATAGGCGGTATAAATATGTTTCGAGCCCAAAACATTTATTAATATGGCCCTATTCTTTCATTCATGGCAAAAATACAACTAACTCCTTTAATGAAGACGCGACTTGAACGCCTTGTAAAAGGCAGCTTTATATCCGACGCTGAAATGGAGAACTTCGTGGAGCTTGAAGGGTTTGTTGACCATGGAAGAAGGGGCGACAATTGGGAAGAATGGCTTGCTTCTTTTCAGAAAACAAATGATAATTACATCCCATTGCTCAAGAAAGTTCTTGCAGGAATGAAGGCAATGGGAGAGCCTTATGCTGATGGCAAGTACACTGAATTCATGAAAGAATTTGGGACAATGGCTCCGGGTGTATATTCAAACCCTTGGGACATGACACTGACATCCCTTGATGTTGATCCAAAGCTGGGCAATGCAGAAGAAGTTGCTGCATTTTACGGTTTGTAAATCGTCCTGTATATAGGAAGCCACTGCCTTTTGACAAAAGTCCTTTCAAGAGCAAGCATATGGGCAAATCCCCTATTCTTCAATTCCCTGTTCACAATGCCTCCTGCGTGCGGGTGCCTGTATTTTCTCTCGTGCGGGCTGTTGAATCCGTGCCAGTAGTGTGTAAGTTCGTGCGCTATGGTTAAATCAATAATATACTCAGGCACTGCCTCGTGAGTGAAAAGAGAATTGATTGCAATCTCAGTGTCCTTGCCTGTTCTCTTGATGTGCCCAAACTTGTTTTTCCATTTTCCCTTGAAGCGGATATTGACATTGTTCAGCTTCTCAACTTCCGGAAAAAGCATTTCCCATATTCTGTTCATCCTCACAGAAAGCCATTCGTTGTCGCGCATAAGAAGAATAATAACTTGCGTGTATAAAAAGGTAGCGGGAAATTATGGAATCAGTGAAAATTCCAATGCTCAATGCAAATAAAGAATTAATTAATGCCGGCAGGCTGGCTTTCAATGCAGTTTTCTACAATTCCAATTCCTCTGGAAATACAGTCAGATTCTCGCATCCATTCGGAAGTATATGCACAATATCCTCAAGCCTTACCCCGCCTATGCCGTTGTAATACAAGCCGGGCTCTATGGCGATCACATTGCCTGCTTTTATTTTATCTTCTTTTCCGTGCGGAGATTCATGTATGTCCAATCCAACGCCGTGCCCCAATCCGTGAGTAAACCCCTGTATAATTCCATTGTAATCAAAAGTCCTGTATCCGTTGCCTTCGAACGCAGTCTTGCACTCGGCATGC
>JBAZYQ010000096.1:0-3514 GCA_041659245.1 Candidatus Nanoarchaeia archaeon | reverse complement strand
TATTGCTAATTCACTTGCCTTTGTTTTTGCATTCTCAAACAATACCTTGTCTCCATAAACCAATTCCCCTGTAAACAAAGCATCTGTTATTGAAATATCAAGGTTTGAAAGCAAATCAGAAAAGCTGTTTCTTGAGACAGAATACACATCCAACCATCCTTTTGAAAAGCAGGGTATGTTATCAGATACAATAAACATGTCAAGGTCTGAATAAGGCTTTCTTGAGCCGTAAACCAATGCAAAATCAATTGAGCTCAGGTCATTCCTGAAAACATTCGCTGCAATCTCATTAAGTATGCTGTTATTGTAATGCTTTGGAAAGCCGTTTGCATACAATAATGCATAATCAGTGTTTTGCTTTGAAAATGAAATAAAATCATTTGCAAGCCTGTTTGCGCCTTCGCTTCTTAATGCAACCTTGCGTTCATACACATCATATTTTCCAGTCAGCATTGCAAGATACCATTCCATCCACATTGCAAATCCTTCATAAGGCGCAATCATCTTTTTCTGCAAATCAGCTATCTCTTTGCAGGTTTCATTGTTCTCGCGAAAAGCAGAAAGCCCCCCTGTGCTAATGCCTGATTCCTGCTCCTCTTTTAACAGCTTTCTTTCAAGCGAATAAAGCTCTTTTCCAAACACAGAATGCTCTGTGTATAATCCGTGCCCGAAGTATTCGTGGAATGTATCTATTGAGGCAAAATCAGAATCAGAGTTTATATGCGCTGACTTGTTTCTTACAAAATAAGCTCCCTCTGCATTAAAACTGTATTTCTGCGAAAATGCTTTCCATTCTTTATCAGAGTGATTGCAAAGAGATGACTCATTGACGGAAATCCCGAATCTTTCCTGCAAATAGGTGTTTATTTCATTCATATTTTACACCATGCTCATTGAAGCCAGAACAGGGCTTGTTAGGAATTCCTCTGTTTTCAGCGCATCTATGATATAGAATGTCTCCTTGTTAAGAATCTTGAACTTGTGCTCAATCATCTCAATAAAGTCTTCCAAATCTTTTATGTGCACAAAAACCATGTCAGCCATGAAGTCAAAGCCGTTATTGACCTTGAACAAAGTGTTTACATTCTTGCAGTTGTCAAGAAAGTCCTGAAGCTTCTGCCTCTGGTCTTTTTCCACTTTCAAAAGCACTTTTGCCCTTGTATTATAGCCCACTTTTGAAAAGTCAATCAATGCAGTGTGCTTTTTTATGAGCGTGCGATTGTAAAGGCTCATCTTCTCATGTATTGTCGATATTGGTATTTTCGTGTCCCTGCTCATTTCAGTCAGGCTTTTCCTGCAGTTCTGCCTTAATGATGAAATTATCATCAGCTCGCGTTTGTCCATTTTTTGTCTCCTTTTGCGGAATTTTTGGAATGTTTTCGCATTTCCTGCAAATACAGGCGCAGATGCGAAAGCTTTTGCCTTATCCGCAAATCTTTCAATAATTCCAGAATTCGAGGGCTATTTAAGAATAATCCCTATAGATTATGTACTGTATATACTTTGAGAGATTATGCTAGATATTTGGTAAAAGGCAGAAAGAAGAAACATAAGCAAAGAAAAAGGCGAGCCTTCGGCATGAAGCTCATGTTTTTAGTGATTTGATATCGATAGAAATAAGAGAAAACCGCCTTTTATTTCACAGCTGTAAATTTCCTAACAATGTAAAGATAGTCATAGCATTTATCCGGGCTGGAAATCATTACCTTGCATGGGACATATTTATCTTTCAGGCTAGCATCAGGACTTACGGAACGGATTTCAAAGTTATAATACTGCCCGCCTTCCTCTGAAACAACATTAAAAGCAACCGTTTCTTCATAAGGAAGGAAAGAGCCGCAGTCCTAATAATGCCGTCATCAGGTAAAATTAGCTTGCCAAGCTTTAACTTTCTAATAAACTTTGTTAAAAGCAAAACTGCTTTTGGTATTTTAATTGGCTCTTTAGAGGCATGGATATTGCCGCATAAAAACGCAACTTTTCCCCCGATATTCATCAGGTTTTCTGCCATTCTCTTATCCCTTTCCAAAGGATTATCGGCATCATCCACTAGATAAACTTTTAAGCCATTCTTCTTGGCATCTCTTAACAAATTTTTAACAGCTAAAGAAGCCCTTCCGTCATGGCTTGGTGGATTATGAAATAAGGTAATATCTTCAAGAGATTTCTCCCCGGCATAATATTCATTTATTTCCGGCTGTTTGGACTTGTCCAGTTCAAGCGCCAATTTTTTAATGTGATATTTTTTCATAATATTCATGCAAGCAATTGGAGCTTCTGCAGTCCCGTGTATTTCTCCGATTAAGTAATATCTTGCAGATTTTAGCTTGTCTTCAATTGTCATCAGCTTTTAATCCTTAATCCACACCGCATTATAATCCCTTGTATCCAACGGCGTGAATCCTGCTTCCTTAAAAAATCTCTTTTCATCAGCAGATGACACGCCTGTAGAATGTATTGTGATTCCGCTTTTTGGAGTTACCCTGTAAATCTCCCTTATAAGGAACCTTGCATAATTTGAAGAAGGCATTACTTCCTCGTTTAGCACTCCTCTGCTTGCGATTATTGCAGACTCGTCAGGCTGTGAAACAAGAAAGGACAATGCGTCATTATCCACTATTTTTGCGTTTTGTCCTGAAACCATTTTTTCTGAAATCTTTGGATAAAGCATTTCAACGCCTGTGTATTCTGAAGCCCCTCTTTCAAGAAGCCACTTGTGCATCGGGCTTAATCCCGGTCCAAGCTCTATTGCTTTCCTGCCATTTATTGAATTCCTTAAGATAATTTCAGCATTAGAAACATACCTTCTAAACATCTCCATCTGGACGTCAAAAGACATTTCGTAAGAAGTTGTGCTTCTAAGAGAATGATTTGCAGCCTTTGCAATATGCCTTTCCCTGCACGCAATAACTTCCTTAAGCTCATCGCTGACCAAATCCCTGTTTGCAAAGTAGTCGTCGAGTATTTCTGATAGATTTCTCATTTTACCATCCGTATTTTTCAAAAAATCTGTCTTCAAAATCACGCCTTTCCTGCTCAATAATCTTTTTCCTCTTGAAAACAAGATAATTCACGCTTTTATTGGCAATCATTGCGTAAGAAGCCAATTTGGGATTATTTGGAAACAGCGCCTTTAAATATTCATTTTCTCCAAGGCACCTGAACTTAAGCAGGGATTCGTCTGTAAATGGAATAAACCTTAATTTTTCGCTGTCAAAACCCTCTTTCTCCGCAATATTTCCCATGAATGCGCTAGTTGTATTTCTAAGAACATCAGTGCATTCCCACTCTTCATGAGACGGCACCTCTGTTGTGACTAAATCTCCCCAATACTTTGTCAAAAGCTCTGTTAAATCAGGAAGGTTATGGGTTTTAGGATTATAAGGCTCCTGCTTTTTTCCTGTAATCAGTTTGTATGAACCCATTTTTCACCTTAGTAATAGCACCCTGCCAAGGAGTTTTCCTCGTTCTGGCTCTTTTCTTCCTCAAGAGTCAGCTTCTTGCCTGCAACAGG
>JBAZYQ010000095.1:0-3524 GCA_041659245.1 Candidatus Nanoarchaeia archaeon | reverse complement strand
CCATTTGCCTTCATTGAATCTCAATAAAACAACATCATCTTTCAAAATTCCGTTTTCCAAAAGCCAACTTCTGTCAACATTGAATGCTATCTCGGCGCTTACAACATCCTTGCTTTGTATTCCGGTGGAAATATCCAGATACCTGTAAACAGGGCTTGAGACAGATGCAACAGAAGATGGCTGCTCTTTTAATGCAGTAATTTGCATTCTCGCCTGCGGAATTGCAGATGCAACATCCACCTTTACTTCTCCAACAGGTATTTCAGGATTATTTATTGAAAAAACAGCAGGGTTTGCAGGTGAAATATCTTTTACAACAACACTTGCATAATTGCTTGAAACGCTTATGCCCCCTCCGCCGCCACCGCCTCCGCCTCCTCCTGAGGAAGGAGTTGCTGCGCAGGCTCCGCAGTCAGCAGAGCAAGATGAGCAGGTATCGCTTCCGTCGCATACGCCGTTGCCGCAGCAGTTGTTTGCAGTGAAGGTTCCGTTTGTTGTATTCGCAGTTCCCAAAGAGTTATTCGCAAATATCTTGTAAGCCACTGTTCCGCATTGTGATACAGTCCAGGTATAGCTGTAATTTGCAATTGAAGAATTTGGCATTGTTGTATTAGTGCCATTATGGTCAAGATAAACACTCAAAGGCTGCCACTGGTCATAGATATATGCAGTGATTGTCTGGTTATTGCCATAAGCAATTGTTGAATTTGCAAGTGAAACAGATTTGATTCTTACTCCGTCGCTTGTGTCATTCACTATGAATCCGCCTGTTGTTGAGTTTGAGTTTCCTGCTGCATCCAAGGCATAGACAGTAAAGTTAATTGTGGCATTTGATAGCGGCGTGTATGAATAGCTGAAATTATAGGAAGAATTTGCCATTGAGTAGTTTGCAGAAGAATAGGATATGTTGGCGTAAGACATGTATGAATCGCTTATATTCACGCTGATGCTTTGCGAATCCCCCAGTTCAATCAAGGCAGTATATGAAAGCCCAAAATATGAAGGAGGCGTATTGTCTATTAGTATTGTCTTGTTTATTCCCCACTCGAAATTTGATTGATTATCATAAAACATGCAGCTCCATGTATAAGTGCCATCGTCGATAATAGTTTTATTAAAAGAGGTGGAATTTATATTTCCGGATAATTGCCTTGTTTCATTTGCATGCCATGCCCCATCCCAACTGCCATATAGAGTTAAGTTTGCAATATTTTTCTCAATAGTTAAATTAACTTTATTAGATAAATTACGTTTGTAGTCTGTTTCGTATATAACAAAAAATTCATAAGTCGGACTGGAGATACTACAATTAAAAGTCAGATTATTCCCTTTAGTAATCTGATTATCAACGGGATAATCAGAGGCTATGTCAATTATGCCTGTTGCATTAACCTGCCACGCAGTATTGCAGGTTTCCCCTAAAGCAATATGAGACAAGCATGAAGCATTATGTGGGTTAGATGTAAGTGAATAAAATGGCTTTGCACCCACTGTTGTAGGTATTATCCCTTTTGCATTTATCGCAGTCAAAGCATCTATTCTAGGAAAAGACAATTTACTTGATGAGTCATAAACCATCAAGCCGGAAGTCGCCATATTATGCTTGATCTGTTCTGCAGTCAGGTTTCTTGAGAATTTTAGCTTTGCATATTGTTTTAACAATAAGGATAAAGCAGCAGCGTGAGGCGTGGACATTGAGGTGCCTGTTGCTGCAACGTGAGTTCCGTCAAAATCAGTAGCGGTAATAGAAACACCGGGAGCAACAAGATTAAGTATTCTCCCCCTGTTTTCTGCAAGAGAATCAGCTGAATTTACAGAACCGACGGAAGTTGCATTCTGAATACAAGCAGGATCTGAAATGCCGTCAGTGTAATCATCATTGCCTGCCGCTATAAATACTGGCACTCCGGCTGCAACAGCCGCGTCTATTGAAGTTTTTTCAGAAGAAGCAGAACAATAAAACTCATGTTTCTCAGCAGTTATTCCAAGAGACATTGAAATTGCCGTTATATTCAAAGCAACTGCATTTAAAACGCACCAGTCAATGCCTGCAATAAGGTTTGAAGAGCTTCCAGAACCGGCTGAATTCAATACTTTTACAATAGCAAGTTTTGCAGAAGGCGCAACTCCGCGATAAGTGGAATCCTGTGAAGCGGCAATGCCTGCAACATGGCTTCCGTGCCCGTTGTCATCATAGGGGTTATTGTCAGTGTTTACATAGTCATAACCGCCAACCACTTTAGGACAAGAACCGTCATTTATATTAGAAGTTATTGCGCAGCTTCCAAAATCAGCGTGATCATATGCTATTCCTGTGTCGATAATGCATATTGTTTCTCCAATGCCAGTGATATTTACTCCGCCAACCTGCTTAGCCCACGCTTCATCTGCATTTATCTGCGGAATGCTGACATCAAGAAAAGCATGCACTTCCCTGTCAAAATAAATTGCTTCAACGTCAGGATTGTTTTCAAGCTCAGCCAGAGATTCTTTTGTTATTTTA
The DNA here is from genome assembly GCA_041659245.1 of Candidatus Nanoarchaeia archaeon. GTDB lineage: Archaea > Nanobdellota > Nanobdellia > SCGC-AAA011-G17 > GW2011-AR17 > UBA9640. Next base: position 1,021 of record JBAZYQ010000095.1, on the reverse strand, counting down.
CCTGAAAAACCATTAAATGAAGTATATTCATGCTTTTTTTCAAAACCCTTATTGGATAAAACAGAATATTGAGCAGAAGATAAAGCTGCCTTCTTTGTTTTAGTTTTAAGCGGTTTTTGTTTCATAATAACAATAACATCAACATTATTCTGTTCCTCAAGCATTGAATGAATCTTGTTTTCAGCTTTACCCTGGTTCTGTTGCTTCAGTTTAATTGCCTGTACCTCTGGATCCAAAGTAGCTGTCACGTTATAGCAGTCTGCTGAAAGGCATTGAAGTGATGAAGTAAAGGAAAACACCCTGTTCTTAGTCACATTACTCGCAGTTGTATATGTAACAAGAGACGGAATCAATCTTCCCTGCTCTAAGATACTTATCTGATAAGAACCGTCTGCAGAATTGTCATATTCACTTATATTAACATAATAAGTCCCGTTTGCAATTGCATCAAATACAAGCCTTGAGCTGCACTGCACACAAATACTATCTTCTAATTCAATATCATCATTTGTATCAAGCAGTGTAGTCCCATCCGTATCATAAAGGTTCATAACCGTATCCGTTATGGTTGGAGCACTCAGATTAAATGTCTCAATTACATACTGCACTCCCGCAACTGCTGTAAAATTAACATAATCAACATCCCCAGCCGTATCAAACGTATGTGCCTGCCTGCTCCCATTAGTAAGAATAGTAGTCGCGTTCTGCCACACATTGTCTGGCTCATATTCATTTGTCGCAATTATCAGCGGCAGCAAGAGAGCTAGCAAAACAATCCCAATAAGCCCAAATACCCACCTCTTCATTAAGGATAGAATACACTTATAGCTTTATATAAATTTGCCTAGCTCTTATAAATCCTGTGCTTGCGCTTTCGGAGATGGTTCTTAACTCTTGCAAAGGATAAAGCCGCTGCAATCACCATAAGAACAGCTATTAGGATTGCATATATCCATGCACAACTTTGCTTTTCAGCAATAACAGGCGCTTCAGGCGCCTTTTCCTCATAAACTTCCATAGG
>JBAZYQ010000094.1:0-3620 GCA_041659245.1 Candidatus Nanoarchaeia archaeon | reverse complement strand
GAACATTGATTGTGCCTCCTGGAAGTATGCCTAATGCAGGAAGAGGCTCATTTGCAGGCCAGTATTTTTTCAAAAGCTTAACAATCTGGCACTGGGTTCCGTCTCCGCCGTCAGAAATTATCCTGGTTGGCCTGTACCTGTATATTTCGCTGACTATCAGCTCAAGATGTTCAACAGAGCTTGTTGCAAATACTTCTCCCCTGTCGCCTACAAAGTTTCTCATTCTGTAGATTCTAAACTTGTCCCTCAGGTTTTTTCCTGAGTTCTTATTTGTAAAAACAACTGTTGTCATGATTCAGAATCTGAAAGTTTAAGGGTATATAAATCCTTTGGATTAATTCAGGAAAATAAAGATTAATCTTGTTTAGAAACGCTTAAAAACCAGTGCGATATCCTTTGTTCCATGGTTTTGGATAATACTATCCCGGGGTGGTTTGACGCATCGCTTTTGGAGATTTATCAGAAGAAAAGAGACAGGTCAAAGATAAGAAAAAGGGACAGGGGCCTTGACGCAATTCTTCGCGGGCTTTTGAAATGCGTGCCTTGCGAGATTTCACACGTGAATACCCATTATCATTCATGGACTGATATTGAGGCGATGATAAGGCAGGTTTGCATTGGAATACAGGAGGACAGCTATGCGCCTTCTTTAATAATAGGCATAAAAAGCGGCGGGGCTTTCATGGCAAGGTATGCTGCAATATGCCTTGAGGTTAATGATGTTGATTACATGAGAGTATCGCATTATTCTGACAAGACAAGAAGCGTTGCTCGCTCTTTGACGCAGGTGAACAAGAATGCTGTTGTCAGCGAGGCAAATAAAATGCCTGTTGAAGGCAGGGCAATACTGCTTGTTGATGACCAGACAGCGACTGGTTCCAGCTTGGTTGCAGGAAAGGATTATCTCTTAAGCCGGGGCGCAAATGAAGTAAGGACAATGTGCCTTTTCTCAAAGAAAAAGCCGCTTGCTGATTATTATGCAAAAAGAGGATTGGCTGTTTATTTCCCGTGGGGAAAGGATGCTTAAATTTTTCTTAAGAACGTTCTAAAAAAGGCAGTTGGGGAGACCCCAAACCCCTTATACGCAGCGATAAATGCAGTTGATAAATTTACTTAATTTTATAACCAGCAGACTTGAGAACAGCATATAATTTATCTGCAGAAACAGGCCAGTATTCTATATAAGGACTTATATGTGGGTTATGATGTATTATCCTAATACCTTTACGAAAGAAGCGCCCTATTTTTTGGAGAGTTATTTCATTCTTTTTAAAAGTTCTTTTGTAAGACAAATAAGAAAGGGCTATTTGATCTTTATACACTTCAATTCTATTGAATGGCCATGTTACATAAATTGCTATCCAAACGTTACGCCCTATTGTAACGGTACTAGATTCAGCATATAATAATTTTGAAGCCATCTCTTAATATTAAACTATATTTTTAGCTTATATATTTTTCCATAAAACAACAAACCCCCTGCGTTAGCCCCATTCTTCTTTCATGAACTTAAGAAGGCTGTCCGGCGGGATTCGTATTAAGGAATAATTATCATCTGAAAAGCAGTGTTCAATCAAATAAGGCATATGCTTGTAGCCCAAGATAATGATGTCGGGCTTTTGCTCTGCAACAACCTTTGCAAAGTGCAGGTCTCTTTCTTCAAAAGGAACCAATTTAAGCTTTTCCCGAAGCGGCTTTTCTTCTTTTCCAAGTTTTTCCGTTTCTGCCCGGAAAGCCGCCTCAATTTTTTCCTTGTCAAAAGTCCCGTACCGCCATCCGTTTTTTTCGTATTTATCATACCTTTTTTCATAATCTTCCCAAAGGTCATGTATAAGGCGGCTTAATTCCCTCTTTTTTTCAACTGCCCTTTCGAAGAGAATGGGATCCTCGCCAAATACAAGAATCCCTTTCTGCTCCAGCGCATAGGATGCGATTCCATCAAAAAAGTTTGCAAATGAGGAACTTATGGCTCTTCTCATACATTCCAGAGGATATGAAGGCATTTCCAGCATCACTTTCTTATTTTCCAAATTTTCATGGCTCAGCCTTCTTATCACCCTCCCTGTATATTCCTCACAATGTGTTACTCCTATTAGCAATGCCATGGCTCTTGTGTTTTATAGAATCTATTTAAGCTTTATGGCTATTTGCGTGAGAAAATATTGGAAAGAATAGCGCGGTCAATTGGAGCGCGCTTCCAACGATAGCGGGAGGTGGATTTGAATTCGGCAGCGGCTCTTTCCACACCGCTTCCACCGACCTATGGGTATCCTACAGAACGTGAATCCTGTTATGGGCCCATCGGGCACTCCTGACTGCCCCATCCCGCTGAGGTTTATGATTAAGCTCGATGCTTTTAAGCTTTTCGGAGGCTACGACGAGAAGCTATGAGTGCAGTGAGTAAGCTTTTCGGGTATGTGCTCTCACGAGATTAGCTTTATTCCCGCAATTACTCCAAAGTTATTACTGCGAAACCTTTTTAAACCTCTAAAGCCCTATTTAGAGTATTAAATTGGAGGTGCGTTTATGGGATTTTTCTCAAAAAAGAAAGAAGTCGAAGTCAAGACAGAATTACCGCCATTAAAATTTCCAGAGCTTCCGCCTGAAGAGCATGAGCCCACATTAACAGAAACAGATGCATTAAAGCAGGCTGTCTCACCGGTTTCTCTTCCGCCAATGCCGGCTGAAAGGGAATCCCCAAGATATGAGCAATCAGAGGAAAAGCCGCTTTTCGTAAAGGTTGAGAAGTACAGGGAAGTCATGGTCACTCTTAATGAGCTTAAGAACAAGCTGAAAGATGCAGGTGATTTGCTGGTAGAGCTCAATAAGATAAAAGAGCAGGAAGAAAGGGAATTGTCTGCATGGCAGGATGACCTTAATTCAATCAAGGAAAAGCTTATCTCAATTGACAGGACAATGTTCGAGCTTTAGAGGTATTAATGGCATTGAAAAAGAAGACTGAAAAACGCGAAACGCCTGATGACAGCATTCATGTCAGGCTGGACAATCCTACTATAATAAGAAAGGATGTTCTGGCAGTGGCGATTGACGTAATAGGGCTTCTGAAGAGATACTATGAATACATTGAAATCAAAAAGCAGAAGGACGACATCATGCGGCTTTTAAGGGCTGACATTAATGAGATAAAAAGGCTTTCAAAAGAGCTTGATGTTGAAGAGATGCCTGTCACAGTAAGCCAGCTGTTGAATGCAAAAGTGATTGAAAGGCATGACAAGGTTGAGCTTAAGGCAAAGGTTAATGCGCTCAAGGTTGATGAGGAAAGAAGGGAAGAAAAGAGAAAGGAAGAAATCAAGGTTGTTAAAGGACAGATACCTCCCAAGGCTTCCAAATTAGTCATCAAGCAGCAGCCAAGAGACAAGCTTGAGGATGAGCTTGCAGAGCTCAGGAACATGATTTCAAGGCTCTAGTTCTTTTTTATTATTTTTATTAATTCAGCTAAATTCTCCCTTGCTTTAGCTTCATACTTATTCCTGAATTTCTCAGTGTGGTAAATATGCTCTTTCGCGAGAAACCTCTCAAGAACCCAGGCTCTTACCGGATAATATGCCTCGTCTGCATAGAATGAATACTCTTTTCTTATGCCTGCCTCATATTCCTCA
>JBAZYQ010000093.1:0-3749 GCA_041659245.1 Candidatus Nanoarchaeia archaeon | reverse complement strand
TTTTCAGCAAGCTCAATTGCAAGCTCGTTTGAAATTGTGTTAAAATAATTGTATTCCTTGTTTAGTTTTTCTACTTTCTCAAGCACTTTATGAGTATGCTCCAGTACATCAATCTCCTTGTTTCTTACTTTTTCCGCGAATTCTATTGCATTCATTTTGTTTCCGTTGTTTGCTACCTGCTACTTCCTACTTACCACCTACAATACTCTGGGCCCCTTGAAATAGCCGTCCTTCTTCAATCTGGTATTTGCAAATATATCCTCTTCGCTCAATGACTTCTTTGGCTTGTCGTCCCGCATATTATCTTTTATCTCAATAGGCTGTATGCTTGGCTCAACATCCTTTGTCTCTACCTTGCTTATTTCAGAGAATGCATTAAGCACTGCTGTTAATTGCGGCAAAAACTCCTCCAATTCCTTTTCAGTAAGATTGATTCTAGAGTTTTTTGCAACTTTCTGCAGTGTTTCTTTTGTCAGAATCATTTGATTTTCAATGCCTCATACCATTCGCTTGGCTTTGTGTTTTCAAGCTCTTTCAATAGCTTCTTTGCGCTTTCTGTCCTTAATCTTTCATTGATTCTTATAATCCAGTCATTTGCAGCCTTATACCCACATTCAACGTGCTCTTTTGCCTCAAAAGCGCATTCAAGCATGTCAGCGTCTTTTGCAACAATGGCTTCCTTTGTTTTTAATTCCTCAAACTCGTCATACAATTTCCTGAATTCACTTGCTGTTTCAGAAGGCAATTCTGCTGTCTGGTCCTTGAAAGCCCTTACTTCTGCTTCTCCAAACTTGATATAAGAAGCAGCCACCTTGTTCCCGTCTCCTGTTCTTGCCTCTGGAATATCGTGGAGCATGCACATCAGTGCGCATTTTTCGGCATTTGCCTTTTCCATCTTTGCCAATACATAAGCAATCACAGAAGCCCTGTGCGAGTGAGCGGCTATTGTCTCAGGGTCTGTAATGCCTGCAAAATAAAGCCCTGTTCTTCTTAATCTGCCCAATAATCCTGTCTCGTAAAAAAAGTTAGCTATGTGTTTCATTATTCCTCCTTAATTAATCATATCTTTAACAGCACTTAATACTTTATCAGCGTTTCCCTCATTCACAGAGCACATTGCAAATGCCTGCTTTCCTCCTCCCTTGCCACCAAGCTTTTCATTTAATGCCTTTACAATCAGGGAGGCATCCTTGCCTGAATCAGCAGAGCACATTATGACTACTTGAAGTGTGTCTGACTTGTTTAGGAAGCAGAGAACTGACTTATTCTTCATCAGCTCATTTGCCTTGTCAATCAAAAGCTTCTTGTCCATGTCCTCAAAAACAGCGTAAATAAAATGAAAGCCATTTACCAATTCTTCTTTAGCTTCTATTTTCTGGCTCTTCATTGCTTTCTTGCATCTCTCAAGCTCATCTTTCAGGTTTTTTATTGTAGGAATAACTTTATCTTGCTCTGCGCCCAATGCATCCATTGCAAGCCTTGCTGTTGCTGCCAATCCAAACAATTCTTTTTCAGCATCAACCTTGAATCTTATTTCATAGCCTGTTGGCGCCTTTCTGAACTTTGTTACAAGAAGATTCCTTACTTCTCCTGTTGATTTGCAGTGTTCTCCCGAACATGCGCTGAAATCATGGTTTTTTATTTCAATAATCCTTATTTTTTCTTCCTTGATTCGTTCCAATTTGATTCTTAAGCCTGGAAACTTGCTTATTCCTTTCTTGTCTGTCTCATGAGCAATGACTTCCTTGTTTTCCTTGATTATATTGTTTGCTTCCTGCTCTGCCTTGAATATGATGTCCCAGGAAAGCCCCTCTGCCATGACAAACAATGAGGATTCTTCCTCGTCAAGGCTTATTTTCTCTAATTTTAATTCTTTTACTTGCTTTTCAAGGCATTTGAAGAATATATGCTCCCCGGTGTGCATCATTGCAAGCTTTTTGCTTTGCTTTACGCTCTTTAGTTCGTCTTCCATTTTAGAATTCAAAGAGCTGGATTGTTTATATAACTTTTGCTGAAAATAAGGGGCTCTCGTAGTCTTACCACTTGCCATTTGCCAGATGCAGGCGGAATCTTTATAAGACTCAATCTGTTAATTGCTAATAAGGCTTTAATCAAAATGACGAATGATATCTCAAATCCTAAAAATGCATTGGTTATATTCCAAGGCAGGAAAATAAGGAGAAAGTGGTTTAATGATGAATGGTGGTTTTCAATAGTTGATATTATTGAAGCATTAATAGAAACTGGTAGAGCCAGAAAATACTGGTCTGACCTAAAAAAGAAGCTTATTGAAGAAGGATTTGAGTTGTCCGCAAAAATCGGACAACTGAAATTAATATCTCCTGATGGCAAATATTACCTCACTGACTGCGTAAATACAAAAAATGCCTTCAGGATTATTCAATCTATCCCCTCTAAAAGAGCAGAACCGTTTAAGCAATGGCTAGCCCAAGTTGGCTATGAAAGAGTGCAGGAGATAGAAAATCCTGAATTAGCCCAAAAGCGCATGAAGGAGATATACAAAGCAAAGGGCTACTCTGATGATTGGATAGAAAAAAGGGTTCGCGGCATTGCCGTTAGGGATGAACTTACAGATGAATGGAAGAAAAGAGGCTTGCTTGAAGAAAGAGAGTATGCAATTTTAACTGCTGAGATTTCCAAAGCGACTTTTGGCATGACTCCGAGTGAGTATAAAGAATTTAAAGGGCTGAAAAAAGAAAACTTGCGGGACCATATGGATGATTTGGAGTTAATCTTTACAATGCTTGGCGAGGCATCCACTACAAGAATTGCGAAGGATAAGGATGCTAAAGGGTTTATTGGGAATAAGCAGGCGGCAAAAGAAGGCGGAACAGTTGCAGGTGTGGCAAGAAAAGAGCTTGAACAGCGAAGCGTTCGCAAGGTATCCACTCCTGAGAATTATCTTTCTGAGCCTGAAAAGAAGAAAAAGCTGGAAGATAAAAGTAAACGATAAAGCTATTTTTGCCGAAGCCGAGACTCACGGCGAGCCTGCTGCAGTGGGCTCTAGAAAGGGCCATTCTCCTGGTTTTTTGCAGCTTCCAAAAGCTCTGCTTTTATGAATTCATAGCTGACTGTTTCCTCGCCAACCATTCTCTTATTTTGAAAATCAGGAGGCACATAATCCCTTACTATGGAATATTCCCTTTTGCAGCATAATCTTACCTTATCATTGATATTAAGCCTGTTAAATAATGCAATATCTTCTATATTCATGACTCTTGGCTCATTTCCTCCCTCAAATCTCATTAGAAATTCATAGCCTTCCGGAAAGCACGGAAGAGGCTCTTTTGCTTTTACAACAGCATCTTCCTGTATAATTTCATAGAAAATATCCTCGTCTGTTTCGCTTGTAAGCTCAAGCTGATGCCCCAACTGCCTTATTTTTTCAACAAGATCCATTTTATTGTTTTATCAGAACAAGCCCGTTGTCTTTTGTGCAGAGATATTTCAAATTGCAGTTCACCATCACATCTGCCTTGCTGTATTCCTGCCCGCCTATTGTTATGATTTGTCTTCCGCTGTCAAGAGTTTCATAGCAGACAATTCCGCATTCCTGCACTTTCCTGCATGAATTATCAGGTATGTATATCTTATGTGAGTTTCTTGGCGCATGGCATCCAATAGCCATTACCGCTCCAAATACCAATGCTGCCAATCCTTTCATTTTAATCCCTCACTCCTGTATTCCATGAATTCATCATTAATCTCAAAAATATTCAATCTGCATG
>JBAZYQ010000092.1:0-3767 GCA_041659245.1 Candidatus Nanoarchaeia archaeon | reverse complement strand
ATATGAATCAAAAGCAATTATTCTAGCATCAGGATTAAAACACAGGAAATTAAACATCAAGGGAGAAAAGGAATTCACAGGCAAGGGAGTAAGCTACTGCGTGACTTGTGACGGCCCATTATTCGCTGAAAAAGACGTTGTTGTGATAGGCGCTTCAAACTCAGCAGTTATGGCTGCCTTAATGCTCAAGGATTATGCAAAGAGCGTTACAATATTAAGCAGAAGCCAGCCCTCGGCAGATGCAGCTTCATTGGAGCAAATAAGGAAAAGCAATAAAATCACAATCCTGAATGGCGAGCCTGCAGAAATCAAAGGAAATAAATTCGTGAATGCGATAAAGCTGAGCAATGGCAAGGAAATAAAAACAGAAGGAGTTTTCATTGAAGTCGGATTAGAGCCGTCTGTTGAACTTGCAAAGCAATTGAAGATTAAGCTTGAAAAAGGATACATAAAAGCCGACAATAATCAAAAGACAAATCTCAAAGGCGTGTTCGCAGCAGGCAATATAACAAATAAAACTTCATTAAAGCAAATAGTTACAGCAGCAGGTGAAGGCGCAATTGCAGCAAACACTGCTTACAAATACCTAAAGGAGATGTAGAATGAGACATACTTACTGGATGCTCTGGATTCTAAGCTTTCTTGTTCTAGCGTTTGTTTGCTTTATATTATACCCTGCAACAGCAATAGCAACAGGATTCCTGGTTGGATTTGTTTATATCTACAGGGGATTGGAGCCTGCGGCAGGCACACTGATAATAGACTGGGGCAAGGTTACATGGCTTTACTGGGAATTGTTTATTGGAATAGCAGTAATACTCGCAACCCTATTCACTGCAGTTACAAAAGCTGTTCAGCGCTCAAGCAGGTTCAGGAAGATAAAGCCAATTAAGGAAGAGATTAAGAAAAAAGTCAGGGAAGAAAAGAAATAAGCAACTTTTATAAAAGAGCCCTTATTCTACACAGCTATGAATAAAGAGATTATAATAAAAATGCAGAAACAGCAGAAAGAAGTCCTAGACAAAAGGCTTTCTGAGTTTGAGCAAACATACAAAAAAGGCAATAAAGAAATCTTCAGGGAGCTGTGCTTCTGCATATTAACAGCTAATGCCTCTGCAAGAGGCGGGATAAAGGCGATAGAGGAATTAGGCAATCTTATATTCACAGGCTCTGAAAAACAAATAAGCAATGCGCTGCACAAGGCAGGATACAGGTTCTGGAGAAAAAGAGCTAATTACATTGTTGAAACAAGAAAAACAATGAAACAACATTGCAACATGGAATTAAAAAAAGAAATCGAGAAAAGAAAGGAAAACATTGAAGATCTGAGGGCTTTCTTTGCAGACAATGCAAAAGGCATTGGAATGAAAGAGGCAAGCCATTTCCTAAGAAATATTGGATTCAGGGAGTATGCAATCCTTGATAAGCATATTGTGAACTGCCTTTACGAAGCAGATGTATTCAAAACCAATGAAAAGCCAAAGAACAAGATAAATTATCTTGAAATGGAAGCAAAAATGAAGAATTACAGCAAAAAGATTAACGTATCCATGGCAGAGCTTGATTTAATATTATGGTCAAGCAAGACAGGCAAGATTCTTAAGTAAACTTCTTCATAAAACAGGAATAAAACCTATTTTTCAGCTTGGAAAGTTTTATATGCCCTTTTGCCGTATAAATAATCATGTTCGGGCTCAAGCACAAATTCCCAAAGCACTCCGGCGCAATATTTGCAATGTCATTTTTGTTCACGCTGGTATTCGCGGTAGTGAGCCCTGTATTCCCGCTTTATATCAAATCGCTTGTCAAGTCAGACACCCTTGTAGGGCTTGTTGTCTCATTGTCTTCAGTTGAATGGATAATATTCACAGTGGCGATGGGCTCTGTCCTTAGAAAGCTGAGAAGGACAAGAGTCACTGCAATATCTCTTGCAGGCTTTGCATTATGCTATGCAATTCTTCCGCATATCACATTATGGTGGGAATTCCTCATAGTAGACTTGTTCAGGTCAATGTTCGCGGCAGGAGCCACAGTGACAATGGGATTGTTTGTAAGGGATATTGCAGGCAAGAAGAATCTCGGCAAAGTTGAAGGGCTTTATTACACTTTAATAAACATAGGCTGGCTTGGCGGCCCTGTGCTTGGCGGCTTTGTTGCAGGCATATACTCAATCAAGGCGACATTCTCCCTTGCAGCCATATTTGCAACAGCCACATTAATCATCCTGCTTGTAAATAATGTAAAAGAAAGGCAGTCAACAATCCAGACAGAAGAGCATTTCTTTGTCAGGCTTAAAGAATATTTCAAGACAAGAAATCTGCTGATAATATACCTTATTGCAATCGGGCTTGCGTCCTGGTGGGCAGTGCTTTACACTTATGTCCCCTTATTTGTCACAGAGCACGGATTCAGCGAAGCAACAGTAGGCATTACTCTTGCATTGTTCACAATACCATTGATAATGTTTGATTTTGTGGCAGGCTCATTGGCTGACAAGTATGGATACAGGAGATTCCTTGCATCAGCTTTCCTCATAATGGCTATTTTGCTGATGGTTGCTGCTTTTACGCAGAATGTTTACCTGTTCATAGGGCTTATAGTAATAGGCTGCCTTGGAGCCGCATTTATCGAGCCGCTGCATGAGGCATATTTCTTCCGCGCAGTTTCAAAAAAAGAGGAAATAAAATTCTATCCTGTGTTCAGGACAGGCTATGAAGCAGGCTATTTGATTGCGCCGCTTATCTTTTCAGGCATAATGTTTGTTTCCGACGGCAATTACAATGCATTGTTCCTTGTTGCAGCCCTGATGATGCTTTTCTTTTGCATCATAGCGGTATTCCTGAGAAAGATAAAGAAGAAAGGCGAAACAAGCATTATCATTGAAACCTCGCAAAAAGAAGTCAATTAAAGATGCGGAACTTTTAAAAACAGGATTTTAGGGATTTATCAAGATGAACCAGAAGTATGTTGGCATTGGGATTATAATTGCATCTTTGATTCTATTAGCTGCAATAATCTCATTCAGGATTGAACTGAATAATGTTGCAATGAAGGTTGTTGAGGAAAATAACGGCGTCTGCATTATTGACGGCTCTTGCATACACGAAGAAACAGCTTATCCTGTGCAGACTTACGGTGGGATTATAGTTGCTTCGTTGTTGTTTGCTCTTGGTGTGTATCTTACGATTGCTTCAAAGAAAGCAGAATCTGGTAAAGAGCATTCTAAAGCGCATATGGAAGAAGATGTAAGCAGGGAAGAGATTGAGAAAAGACATTCCTTGCTTAATGAGGAAGAGAAGAAAGTCATCGCACTTCTGAAGGAAGCAGACGGCACAATGTTCCAGTCTGATTTGGTTGAAAAGAGCGGATTTACAAAAGTAAAGATTACAAGGATTCTTGACGTTCTTGAGGGAAAGAGATTAGTGGAAAGGAAGAGAAGAGGAATGACTAATGTTGTTATATTGAAATAACGCGTGAAATTCTAATGAAATTGCCATGAAACTAGTTTCAAACAACGGCTTATAAGGCGTTTCAGTTCTATTACAGGTATGCATACAACAATGCAGGAGATGATGCAATGAAAAATATTAAGCTGAAGGTAAACGGCATGCATTGCCAAAGCTGCGAAGTGTTCATCAGGGAAACACTGCAGGACATTGAAGGCATATTTACTGCAAGCGCAGACCTGAAGAAGAAGAAAGTAAGCGTGCTTTTCAATGATGACAAGATAAGCACAGAGCAGATAAGAAAGACAATAGAAAGCATAG
>JBAZYQ010000091.1:0-3859 GCA_041659245.1 Candidatus Nanoarchaeia archaeon | reverse complement strand
GCAAGAAATACATGAAGGGCGTGCTTGAGTCAAAGGAAGAAGATTTATTTTACCAGGACATTGATTTCATGAGGATAACAGACAATAATAATGTTGAGAGCTACGGCTTTACATTCGGAGTCGGAGCGCCAATCACTTTGCTTGAGGAAAGCTACAAGCACAAGAAATGGAAAGCAGTGCAGGTTAGCTTTATCATTGCCAGGCTTTTATGCTCAAAGATATTCGGCTCTTCAAAGATTTGGAGGGAAAAGTATTACAATCTTTTTAACCAAAAAGAGCATTTGCATATCTATGCAGGCACAAACGGAAATACTGTTGAATGGGATTCTGATTTTCTCGGCGTAATGGCGCAGAGCATCAAATCCCTTGGCTTGCCAAAATCAAAGATGTTTTACAGGGCTCAGCAAAGCGCAGGAAATTTCCATGCATTGGGAACATCCGCAGACCTCATAGATCTTGTTCCATATTTTATTCCCATGTATCTTGGAAAAAAGGTGCCTGGAATGGACATCGATGTGCAAACCAACTATTTCAGCGTTTCCTCGGAAAAGCCGATAAGATACCAGGTAAACGGCGAGCTGGAATATTTTGTGGAGAATGAATCAAAAAAATATTCTGCAAACCAGATAACTGTCGAGCACGGGCTGACGCTAAAGATTATAAAGGCAGCTGCCTGAGATTCTAATATGAGCTACAAATTCAAAATCCTGAACACAAGGGAAGTAAAGGATATTCTTGCTGAATTAAAAGAGCATTTTGGAGCAGAAGCCAAGATTGAAGATGCAATGGTGGAAGGCGGCGACGGGAAGATATATTTGATTTCAAGAAAATTCGGTGAGATTGACCAGAGTAAGCTAAGAATAAATAATCTGGGGTTATATTTCTGCAAAAGGGAAAATAACGGATTCAAGCCTACAATTGAAGGCTCGCAGATAATAAAGCCAAGCAAAAATGTATTTGAAATGAATGAGAAACAGAGGGACTTGTGGATGCAGGGGGATGATTTAACCATAGGCACCCATGAACTGCAGGGCTTGGTTGTTGTAAAACACAAGGACGATTTCTACGGCACAGGAGCTTACAAAGAAGGAAGAATTCTGAATTTTATCCCCAAAGAAAGAAGATTGAAGACAAGCGTGGAAGAAGATTGAAACCACAAGCTTAAAATAATCCTCTCCCCTTAATTCAAGCATAAACAGAGGTTGATAACAATCGTAATGGTCATAAAAGCAAGCGGAGAGAAAGACAAATTCAACAGCAGCAAGCTTATGAATTCTTTGAGAAGGGCAGGCACTGAACAGTCAATTGCAGAAAAAATCCTGATTAAAATAAAGCCAAAGCTCTATGACGGCATTTCAACAATGAAGATTTACAGGATGGCTTTCCAGGAGCTCAGAAAAAGCGACAATCCCGCTGCATCAAGATACGAAGTCAAGTGGGCAATTGCACGGCTTGGAAGAGACGGCGAAGGATTCTCTTTTGAGGAATTTGTTGAAAAACTATTTGAGAGAATGGGCTATGCAGTAAAAAGAGACCAGATAATAAAAGGCAAAAGCGGAATAACGCACGAGATAGATGTCATTGCTGAAAAAGGAAACGAAAAAATCCTTATTGAATGCAAGCACCACACGCAGCCAGGCATGTGGATTAATGTGCATGTGCCTTTGTATGTTTATGCAAGATATCTGGACTTGAAGGACAAGTTTACAGGAGCAATGATAATAACCAATTCAAGGTTTTCAGAGCAGTCAGAGGTTTATGCAAACAGCGTGGGCTTAAAGCTGATGGGATGGAGCTATCCTTCCGGAAAAAGCCTGCAGGAAACAGTGGACAGGTATGCAATCTATCCCATTACTGTATTGCATTCAATTGACAATGCATCTGTCGGAAGGCTTCTTGCAAAAGACATAGTGACTGTTGCTGACATTCTTACAACCCCTAATTCAAGGCTTTTCAGCATAATAGGCGGCAGGGCTGATGTGGTAAAAAGAGAAGCAGAGTCTGTCGTATTAAAATAAGATTAGTCCCACTGCTTTCTTTGTTCTGCTCTTTCAAACAATGCCCTGAATGCCTCAACAGTTGAATCAAGATCAGCCGCATATATTCTTGAAGTTGTGCCGTGCATGTTACCGACAGGCACTCCCAAGTCAGCTGTCAAGATTCCCTTCTGGCTGTAGTATTCCGCAATTGTTCCGCCTCCGCCGCCTATTCCCACTTTGGAAGGCAGTGCAGTAACCTGGTATGCCAAGTCCCTCTTGTCAAGGAACCTTTCAATATATGCTAAATCATTAGGCATTATTATATTGCCTGTCGGGTTTCCGCTTGAGCCGTTTGCAATCACAATTGCAGCGCCTTTTCCGAATTGCGCGCAGTTGTCCTTGTCAGAAACATGCGCATTCTGCGGAGTGTATGCAATGTCAACGTCTGCCGAAAGCATTACAGACCTAGTAAAAACAGACTGAATATCAGTCCAGACGCCTGTAAGATTGAATAATGCCTTTATTACCTGCTCAATGAAAATATCATTTGCGCTTCCAACACTTGTCGAGCCTATCTCTTCCCTTGCAACACCAAGAGCAATTGAAGTGTATTCCTGATTTTGAACAGAAGTTATAGCCTCCAGTGCAGAGAACATACATGCCCTGTCGTCATGCCCATACCCTATAATATATTTTCCCATCTTTTGAGTTTTTTCTGCAGGAACCACGTGAAACAAATTAAAACCTGAATTAAAGTCGCTCTTTGTAATCCATAAATCAGAGCGCAATAATGCATTTGATGATGCCCTGTTTACAGCCCACAAAAATGACTGCAAATTCGTGTATCCTGTAAATACATCAAGATTTTCAAGCGAAAACATGTCATTATATGCTTTTGTCCCGTCCTTGTAGCCTTTTGGATTGTGTATTGTAGGCTCCGGTATATTGCCGGCCATCTGCCATTCAACAAGCTGCCTTTCCTCATTTTCGCTTTTTACAAGTGTTTCTCCTATAACATTAAGCGGCCTGTCCATCCACTGGTGCGCGTAAAATCCGCCGTAAGGCCTTGTATCAAGATAAACGCCGTCTGATTTTTCAACAGCGGAAACAACCTTGTTTGTGAGTGTGCAGAAATCAACATGCGCCCCTGCGATGTTAAGGCCGAGGGTTATTGGCTTTTGCCCAAGAGCAACAGCAGCAATGTTCACATTGTTCCTGTCAACAAAATAAACACGCCTTGCGCTTCCGAATTTCATATTTTCATTGTATTTTACAAACCCCTTTCCTTCAAGCATTGCCACAGCAGCCCTTACTGCTTTTGTAGGGGTTCTTGCCAAATCAAGATAGCCCATATAATCATTAACCAGAACATCAAGATTGCGTTTTGACGCCTCAAGCGCCTTTTCAGAAGTTTCGTGCTTAGCCATATTAACCCTCCTATTGATTTAAACTGAGTAATGTTAAGGGGATTTATAAGCGTTTTTACCAACAGGCTTATAAATCCGGAATATATTACCTGCCTTATGGAGATAAGCACTTTCAAGTTGCAAAACGGAATTGAGCTTTATGTCCATAGTTCCCCGCTGTTTACGCATACTGCGCTGCAGTTCAACTTCTATTCTTACAATGACGAGGACAATGCCGCAAAAACACTTTTGAACAGGGTTATGATGGAAGGCTGCGGAAAATATCCTACAAGCCAGGCAATAAGCATTGCAGCTGAAAAGGAATACGGCGCGTCAGTCTCATCAGGCTCAGTAACGCAAAACGGCATGCATAATGTATGCTACAGCCTAAATGTGCTTACAAGGGAAGCGCTTGTGTCAGGGCAGAAAACACTGGAGAACATGGTTTCGCTTTTGGTGAGCATAATTGCAAAT
>JBAZYQ010000090.1:0-3906 GCA_041659245.1 Candidatus Nanoarchaeia archaeon | reverse complement strand
TCTGGTTTGATAATAGGATATCTTATCTTTATATCTTGAGAATAAGAATACTTATGTCCAAATTTATCATAAATAATATACTTTATCCAATCTAAAAATCCACCAGCTTTAATTAGATCTGAAGTAATCTCTATTTTATACTTTCCTTCAATTAAATCTACTTTTAATGGAATTGATAATTGAGTTTCAGTTCCAATTAATGTACTATTTATCGCTTTGTCTCTTTGGATTGCAGAAGAGACTATATTTATACTCTTATTTCGATTTAATAACTCTTCATTATTAGGGTTAAGTTTAATTTTAACATTCATAAATTCTCCAACTAGACAATAACTAGTACCTATACAACCAAAACTAGCAGTAATTGCTACGGGGTCTTTTTGTAGAAGCGCAGAAACAATACTAGCTATAATTAAACCTAGGAACACAAAGACTACTAATCCTCCCTTTATTTTTCCCCTCATTTAGTAGTTTACATGAACAATTATGTTATAAACCTTGCTATCTTTTTTAGAAATATCTTGGCTTATGAACCTATTTGACTCCAATAAAAACATTAGGGACTACAATCGGATTACCATACTTATCTCCATAGTATAATTTATTTAATGTCCCTAATATGGAAACTTTTGCTTCAAGATTGTATTCTTTAAGGATTTCCTCCCAGCCACTTTCCTTCTCATCCCCTTCAAAAACCCATTCGGCATTAGATGTTGAATCATAAATATATTGGACTGAGGTTTGAGAACTATCTCCTATCTCTACTACAATTAGATGGTGCCCCCCTATATCTTTAGTAGCGCTATGTACATCTTTTAGTTCATAATGAGCGTTATTTAGCAAGCCTTTTTTATTAAGTATGTTACCAAACAAACTCATTAAAACATAAGCATAATTATCACATTGCCCTGTTTTGAGTCTTAAGGTATCATCAAGTGTATATGCTACTTCAATAGTACCACTCCTATCTAATTGATATTCTAGCATATTTACTACTTCCTTATGTGCTATACTCAAATATTCTAAAGTTGAATACTCATTATCAGATAGGAATTTTCTTTTTGCTAGTACACTAGAACTTATTTTATCTATTTCGGGATGATTAGGGTTAAAAAAATAGTTAAGATATCTTTCACCAAGATTGCCATATATGGGCTTACATGTGTTAGTCTTCTCATCAATCATAAATCCATTAGATAAAAAGCCTTTGCTATTTAATACCATACAATCGCCTAATTTTTTGCAAGTTAAACATTCATTATTCTCAAAATCGCATATTCCATCTCCACATGAAGGAGGACAATCTTTTTGGCAAGTTTCTTCTGTCTCACAAATATCATTACAATTAATGCCTTGAGGAAGACTATTCTCTATATAATCAGAAGAAGTTTGAATTACAGCGGGCTTTTCAATTGGTAATGCCGTTTTTTGGTCCGATTCAATTCCCGGTCCAGTAATTTTGCTAGTTATTACTTCATCTATATCGCATATACTATTATCATTTCTATCTAAGCAGCAAGATAAGCCTATTTTCATATAGGGCTTGTTGCATACTATTTCTTTAGTACATCCCGAAAGGAAGAAGAGGCAGATTATAACTATTAAAATAGATATTTTGTTCATGTGGCTGTGATATCAAACTTTAAGCTAATAGCTTTTTTAAATAAGGCATTTTGAGGACAAGAGGCATGATTTAAGGGTGTACTCATAGAACCACACTCAGAAGATTTAGATGCATATACATATCCACTTTCCGTAACATACTGATTTTGAGTAATTTCAGAATATACCCCGCAAGTAAGAGATATTTCTCTTGTTTCCCCATGGTTTAAGATAAAATAAGAATCTCCATTGCTCCAACTACAAGATGATTGTCCTGCGACGCGTCCTGTTCCATCATTATTATTTGGTGCCCAAATATAAAATGTTGAAGAAGCATCTCCAATATTAGTAATTTTAAATGTGGAAGAATCATAATTCTTCTCATTTGTTATATGGAACTCCAATTCAGAAGGTATAATACTTATCTCTCTCGATGGCTGAGTAATTATTGGATTATAAGGCTCTGTGGTTACAATTGTTGGTTCAGAAGGCTCTGGAGTTGACGTTCTAATTTCATCTTTATCGCATATATTATTTCCATCTTGGTCTAAGCAACATTCCGAGCCCATTTGAATGTAAGGTTTATTACAAATAACTTTTTGTGTACAACCAGAAAAAACCAAGATTATAACACCTAGAATCAGTATTAAAATCTGTTTATTCATTATAATATCAAAAGAAAACTACTATTAAAACCTTACTATTAATAAAAATAGGTATTCGTCGTGGGGTTTCAAGGGGCTTCGCCCCTTGGGGCTTTCTTTACGTCTGTTTTCTCTGCTTTCCCTGCGTTACAAGAACTTTACCAAATCACCTTCAACCCATACTTCCAAAGCCTAGGCTCTGATTTTATCAATTTAAATATAAACTTACTCGGAAAATCCCTATCCTCCTCTTCAAGCACCTGCTTGGCCTTCCCTTCAGAGATAATGGAAATAATATCATTGTAATCCTTTACAGAAAGCTTGTCCATAGTAACCCTCATGAGAAGATTCAACTTCAACTCCTTAAGCACAGAAGAGCAATTGTCCTCATAATGGGAAACACCCTTGGAAAAGCCGGAAGCAGCCAAAAGCCCGGGAACAATGCCTCCAAACGAAACAGCCTTAACCTGCGTAGCAGCGTCTCCAACAAGAAGAACATTGCCCTTGGCAAGCTTCTGCGAAGTGTTATAAATCGGAATAAGCCCGCCCTGCTTATCCAATACCTTGCCGTTAGGAGCAACTTTAGATAATAATTTAGCCAATAAAGCATTAGGATTCTTGTTGTCAACAACGCCTATGCGCGCAACATTATCACCTTCAGGGACAAGCCAGCTGAAAATCCCGTGCCCAAAGTAAGTGTTAAAGCAGTCAGAATCGCACTTCATCTTAACGCGAGCTTGCGCTCCAATAACAAGCTGCCTTGAGCCATATAACCCAGCAGATTTGGCAACAGCAGACATGGGACCGTCAGCGCCAATCAAATAGTCATAATCAACAGGCTTTCCATTAATCACAGCGTGCTTCTTCACAAGCCCTGCAATGGCTGAAAACTTTGAATTCAAATTAATCTTCGCGCCTGCAGAAGAAGCCATAGAAGCAATCTGCGAATCAAAAAGCGTCCTGTCAACAACAATGTTCGGCTTCCCTAACTTCAATTCAATGAACTTGCCTTCAGGCGAATAAAGCCTAGCCTTATTCAATTTATTCAAGACACAATGAGAATCAACTTTAAGGATGTTGTAAATCTCAGAAGTAAGTAACCCTGTACATTGCACAGGCTTTCCAATAGACGAATGCTCCTCATAAACATTAACCTTCTCTCCTGAAGAAGCCAACTTAAAAGCGGAAAAGCATCCGACTGGCCCGCCGCCGATTACTGCAATCATTGTACTAATCATAGGATAGAATATTTATAAATCTGATGCAATAGGGGATTATAAGGGCGCTCCCTTAGGGGCTTTTCATATCCTTTTACTCTCTAGTGATTAATCATAGTAAGCCTTATAAACAAGCAATTTCTCACAAAAGCAATAGTTTCGGGGGTATTTACAATGGAAAGCAATGATAATATAACAAAAGAATATGACAGAATGCTTAAGGAATATGACAGGATGGTTAAAGACGCGAATGACGCAAAGCAATACGAATCTTTGGTAAGCAGGCTGAAAATATGCATTAATATTGCCAAAGCAGGAATAACCGGATGCTATATCGCTGCAGCCGGAGCAGCATGCGGCTCAGTTGCTTCCATGGGAAAAGATAATGGAGCTGCCGTCTCATTTGGATTTATAACCCTTTACGCACTGGCAAGCGCCATCGG
>JBAZYQ010000089.1:0-4076 GCA_041659245.1 Candidatus Nanoarchaeia archaeon | reverse complement strand
CTTCAAACCTTGAGCATGCAATAAAATTTGCAGGCGAGCACATAGGAAATCCCCTTGCACTGGACTTGAGAAAAATACTATGGGACGTTGAAACGCAGAAGTATTCAACAATAAAAGAGGCAATTGATGTTTATCTTTTGCAGTGGAAGGACTATAATTTAGAATTTGTAGAGGCATTCCATCTTATCGGCTCTTCATTGTATGAAGGCAATGAGCAGAGAAGGGTTGAGGTTCTTGAAAAATCACTTGAGATAATGCTTGAAGGCACTTACAACAACATGATGCATTATGCGCAGGAAACAAAAAGCCCCATAACCACATTGCACATGCTTGGAGTCATACTGCCTGTATTAGGCTTGATTATACTTCCTCTCCTTGGTTCATTCCTCGGAGTAAAATGGTACCAGCTCGCTTTGATTTACAATATTGTGCTTCCAATGGCTGTTTATTTCATGGGCTATAGGATAATGGCAAAACGTCCTGTTGGCTATGCCCAGACAAATATCTATGAGAATAATCCTAAATACAGAAGCATGAGAATGTACATTGCCGGAGGAAAAGAAATAAGCCCCAAGAAGATTGCAGCAATATACGGATGCATGATAGTGCTTATCGGCCTGCTTCCATTGATTGTTCACGCAATAATCCCGGGGCAGGATTTCCCGATAGGCAACCCTGACACGCCTTTTGGCTATGTTTTTGATTACAAAGATGTGGAAGTCCCCTGCGGCATAGCCTCGGGAGACCAGGATCCGACATTAATAACAAAATCAGTCGGCCCTTTCGGCATAGGCGCATCGCTGCTCAGCCTTTTGATAACTTTGGGTGTTGCAGTGGGCGTTGGAATGTATTACAAGATTCGCTCGGCAAAAATTATAAAGATAAGGGACGACACAAAAAAGCTTGAGCAGGAATTCCAGGGCGCACTGTTCCAGCTCGGAAACAGGCTTGGAGGCGGAATACCCACTGAAATGGCGTTCAGCTCTGTTGCAGAAAACCTGCACGGAACAGCCACAGGCAATTTCTTTGCAATTGTTGACAACAATATAAGAAGAGGCGGAATGAGCGTAAGGAACGCGATATTTGACGAGAAAGTCGGCGCAATAAACGAATATCCCAGCTCGCTGATTGACAGCTCAATGAGAGTTCTTGTTGAGACATCAAACAAGGGACCGAATGTTGTTTCAAAGGCAATGATAAACATTTCAAATTATCTTGACAGGATTAACAAGGTTAATGAAAGGCTGAAAGACCTGCTTTCAGAAACAGTCGGCTCAATGAAAGCCCAGGTTTCATTCTTGTCGCCAATCATCTCAGGCATTGTCGTGGGAATAGGCTCAATGATTACAAGTATTATTGGCAACCTTCCCGCAGTATTGGCTTCTCAGGGAATAGAAGGCGACACTGCAGCTGTTGGCGGAGGATTGGGCGGGCTTGGAGGCATGTTTGAGGTTGCAGACTTAATGCCGCCTTATTACCTGCAAATCGTGGTTGGGCTTTACCTCGTAGAAGTTGTTTACATACTTACAATCATAGGAAACGGCATAGAAAACGGAGTTGACAAGCTGAATGAGGAATATTCGCTCGGCAAAAACTTATATAAGAGCACTATCTTCTATATAGTCGTAGCCGGAATAACAATGCTTGTGTTCAATGTGCTGGCTGCGTCAATAGCTGTTAAAGCAGCAACAGCGTGATAAAAAAAAGAGGAACTGAGAATGGTCTGCGAACTAGGTTCGTGGACCTTTGAACGAAGTGAAAATGGCGACAAGAAGCGTGGTAATGCTGGTGCTTGCCTTATTGATAGGCATAACTATATTTATAATCGTTAAAAAAATAGCAGGCGTGTGAATAGGTTAGAAACAATGAAAAAAGGCGAAATAGAGATGAGCACGATTGTGGCAACAATAGCCATTTTAGCAGGCCTATTAATAATCGGAAGCATTGTATGGGTTGCTGTAGGCGGAATAACAACAGAAGGGCTGAGAAAATACGGGTGCTGGGCTTCAAACGGGTTCAAGTCAAGCAATATCCTGTTTAAGATGACACTGCCGTCTGCATGCGAAGTATTTCAAACTAAAGAGCCTGTCAATGAGGAACAACTTGCAGCAATGATGAAGGAAACATGGTGGATGTACGGCAAGGGTGACTGGGATTACGGCTCAGGAGACAGCGAAAGAATGGTATTCTACTTTTCAGTTGACCATGACATAGATTTAGATAAATATGGGGCTGGAGAAGATTTCATATATGGTTATCTGCCAACTCATAGTGATGGAATGCTTACTGAAAAATATACAAGTTCAGATTACTTTTATCTGACAAAAAACTCAGAAGGCGGTTCTATCTGCCTTGGAAAATATGTCCACAAAGATGTAGAAGAAACAGGGAAACGCATACTTGAAAAAGTGGATGAGAGAGGAAGGCCAAAAACTTATTACATAATGTTCTGGGATGATGCAGGCATCTTGGGGCAGGGAAAGGAATATGGGGATAAAATAATAATCGCAGGGAAACCAAACTTAAAAGAAGAAGGGGCTTATTATTGCGAAGTGCCATTGGAACCCAGCCAAAGGCTTAAGATACCTTATGGCGGAGACAGAAGTTACATAGTCAATCAAATTGCAAGAGCAGTGGGATTAGGATAAATACTGCAAGGAACACATTATGAAAAAAGGAAAACTCGCATTGGATTATGTTGCAATTGCCTTATTGGCGGTGCTTGTGCTTATTGTATTGTTAATATTCGGCGGAAAAATGAGGGACAAGGCAATAGACGGCTTAAAGTCATTTATTTCAATATTGGGAAGAAAATAATAATAGTATAACAAAAAGAAATAAAATAACATGGAAGAAGGCTCAAACTGGACAGTGTATGCAATCATCATAGTTGTTGTTATTCTTGTTATAGGCATTATTGTTTACAAATTTTATCCTGAAACCTTCAGCGACATTGAAAAAGTTGCCGATGACGTGTTCAAGTTTGGGGAAGAACAAAAGAATGCAAATGCCGCACAGGAAGCAATAGCGTCGGTAATAAATTCAATAGTAGACTGCCTTGGAAAATCCAACGAAAAATGCGGATGCACGCTTGATATGGCTCAGCTTAAAAAACTGCCTGAAGGATATCAGATAATTATACAGAATATAGTTGACAAGACAGATGTTAAGGAAGAAAAATTTGTTGCTCTATCTCCTGCAAGAAATGGAAACCCTATTGGGAATATAGTGCGTGTTAATGAAATTGAAACAAGCTTTGCCGTTCCAGCAACTGCAAAAGAAGATGGGAAAGCTATAGCCGGCATTGCATGCAGAAAAAACAGCCCGGCGATAATAGATACGCAAATAGTAAATGGGGTTGAAGAGAAAATACCTAGCCGTGCATATGATAACTTGATACTGGAAAGTCAAGGAGGAAATATAATCATCAAAGAAGAAAGCGGAGGAACCAGCTATGGACCTTACAAGTTCCATGATGAGGCAGTTGTGCAGCAGATTTACAAAAAGGGAGATAATGCCTGCTTTATCACAAATGCAGTGGAAGACACGGGAAATGCTGCAAATTCATATGGTAATTTGGATTTAAATGATATCTCTGCAAATTCAGATTCATTTTTCATATACAAAATGAGCAATGAAAAATTCACAAGCGCGCCGAGCGAGCCAACAATGATGCTTGGAACTGCAGGCAGGGAAGCAACACCTGAGGAAGCAATGGCTACTACAGGCAGCACAAGAACAAGATGGGGAGAAAAGTCAGAAAGAATGCAGGAAATAGCAAACGGGCTTCTCAGCATAAAGAACTGCGAAGGCACTGCGGGAGTGGATTATCCTCTTATATGGCCTGTTTCAATGGATTATATGACTGGGCTTGGAGACTGCGGTGATTTCGGAGCAGGAGAAGGAAATGACATTAAATTGCAGGCATTTGGAGTGCAAAGGGAAGAGGGCTTTGGCAGGTGGATTGTGATTAAGGCAGAAGAAAACAGCGGAGTAATGGTTCCTGTTGCAAATGGAGTTGTAACTGATTTCTGCGATTCAAACTGCGGCGAGAAAGGCAAGAGCGTTACAATATA
>JBAZYQ010000088.1:0-4099 GCA_041659245.1 Candidatus Nanoarchaeia archaeon | reverse complement strand
AGGCAGCCATACCCCAATATAGTTATGAATTCAAAAGGCCAAATTACCATATTTGTCGTGCTGGGCATAGTAATTCTTGCTTCAGTTGCAATAGGCTATTATATTATGGCTTCTGCAAACCAGTCAGCGGCAGACACCGAGACAAAAATTGTGTCAAAGCTTCCTGCTGATGTCGCCGAAGTAAGAACCGCAATATCAGAATGCGTTCAGTATTCCCTTGAAGATGCAATAGCGCAGGCAGGGCTTTTTGGAGGATACACAGAGGCAAAGACAGATGCATTGTTCACGGGAAATGATTTTGCAAATTATGCTTTCCATAATGGCAGGAAAACACTGCCTTCATTGCAGGAAATACAGAATAATATTGCAGCCTACATGGCAGGCACAATACCTGCGTGCGTTGACACTGAAAATGAAAAATTCAAGATAACTCTTCCAACTCCTGAAGCAAAAGTTGAAATAAGCGACAGGAAGGTTTTTGCAGATGTTGATTATAAGGTTTTATTAAAATCAGGGGACAGCAGCTTTACTCTTTCAGACCCGTTCAAAGTGGAATCAATAGTGAAGTTCAGCTCAATATACAATGCAGCCTCAAAGATAGCTGCCAAGGCAGCTGAAAGCCCTGACAAGATAAATGTTGACTACCTGCTCACATTGGGTGAAGAGATTGATGTAATCCCCTTTGATGAAAAAAATGTTATTTACAGGATACCAGACAAGTCAGCAACGCTTAACAGCGAGAATGGCGATGCAAGCTTTGTGATGATATTCGCAACAATGGCTTAATTCCGGAGGAAGAAAATGAACAAAATAACAGCAACTATACTGGCACTCTTAATACTGCTACCAATGGCTTCTGCCGCAATCAATGTTGGCACAGGAGCAATTCCTTCTGAGCCTGAAAGAGCATCATCTGTAAAGGTATTGTCTTTTGGCGATAATGCAATAATTTGTGTTAATTGCCCTGAATTAATAACAGCGCCCGAGCCCGGATTGGCAAGCTCAACTCTTGCTTCTTACATGCCAAGAATTGAATGCAAAGGTGACACGCCTTGTGTTATTTATACTGGATTGAAAGTAAAAGGAATATTCAATCCTGTAGATGCAGCCATGATAATTGATTACACTGTTGCGTCAAAAGACGGATATCAAAAAGCAAAGCCGGTGATAGGAACAAACGGCTTAAACTCAGCCCTTGAAAATGTGCAGGCAGACGAAGTAATAGTTGACAGCACTACACTATATACTGTTGAAAACCCGCACAAGATAATTCTCCAGAATGCAAAAGCATACTTCAATAATCTTCCTGCCGGCACAGAAACGCCCTTGGAAGGGACTCTTTCAGCAGCAGAGCAGGAAAGAGCAGAACAAATAAAAGTTACTGAAGAAGAAAAAGGGCAGATTTTGAAAATAAGGGGATTGGACAAGAGAGCGCCAAACCAATTGGTTGATGAATTCTCAATACCATTGAAAAAAGGAGATACAATAACCTTCAAGGGGCTTTTGGGAGACAAGGAATATTCGCTTGAAGAGCCTGTATTAAATATAGGAAAATTCACAGACAATGAAGATGCCTCAACAGCAGAAGATGCAAATGCAGAAGACTGGCTTGATGAATTGGATAATAAGTTTTTGGATGCTGACAAGGACAGGAGCGAATTAAAAATCTGCAGCAAGAAGTTTGCAAATTATTATGCAGGCAGCTCATTCCAGTTAACTGCAAATGAAGGCAAATGCGGCATTTCAGAATATTTGCTAAACACTGAATTATTTGAAAGCAATGATGCAGATGAAAATAATAAGTTTGCATACTCCTGCGGAGACATTGTGTTTGAGGCAGTCGGCGGCAATGCAAAGAATCTCTACTGCAATCAGGCAGATATTCACAATGCAGTATTATCCTGCGGAAAAAACGGATTAAATGAAGTGTGCACAGGAGTGCAGGGCAAGACAAAGATGAAAATAAGAATAGAGCCTGGCTCTTTTGATATTGACAACAAAGAAGGCTACATGTTCAAGTCAATAAAGGAAACAACTACAGGACAGCAAAAAGCATATGAATTCCTCACGGGAAAATTAAAAATAAGAACCCATCCGCAAAGCGAGAATCCGCTCAGGTTTGACTTAATCCTGGGTGTTGGAGAAAAGCCTTTTGTTATAACATACAAGGATGATAAAGCGCTGGGCACCAGCACAATAACAATGCCTGAAAATACAATCGTATCCAGAAGAAGGGGAGCGCAGATTTTCAGCTATAATCTTAAGCAGGCGGATTACAAGGGCGTTTTGGGAGAAGGACTGCATCAGATTAACTTGATTTTCCCTTCAGGGCTTGTAAATAATGATGAAAATTCCATAAAGATAAGCGAAGCAAAGACAAGAGGTGCAACAAGAGATGACATTGCATTGCTTGGCGCTGTTGCAGAAGAAGCAATAGAAATCAGCAGCCCTGAAACTCATCTTTATACTGTAACTCCAATACAGCCAGGGCAGGAAACATCAGCTGCTGAAGCAGTCACAAGCACAACATCAGTAGTTACAGGCGAAGCAACAACTCTTGGAGAATATGCATACAGATACTGCTGGGGCACTAACCCGCCTTCGCCATTCACAGGAAGGCCCAGGGATGTTGCAAGGCAGATTGCAATAAGGCTTATGCAAAACAACCAGGGCGTGCTTGAATTAAACCAAGAAGATTTCATGGAAACCATAGTGCCTGCAGGCACTGTTCTTGAAGCTCCAAACACAATAACTTCATACAGGGCAGGAAACAGCGTTGTAAACATAAGGCTTGCTCCGCAGGGATGTGTCGTTCCATTGACAGCTCCTGCAATTGAAGGAGAGCAGTGCATGAACAAGCCCGGCGCAATTGTAAAATGCGTTCCTAAATCAAGGCAAAGCCAGTGCAGCCAGGTTTACCAGCCCGGAGAAGGAGTTACTGAATGCATGGAAAACAATGTATGCTGCGAAGTAATGCTTACGCATTCTGCAGGATACTGCGTGCTGCCTGAAGAAAATGCTTTCCTGCCTAACGGCGCAAAATGCAAAGTAAGCATAGGATGCAGCACTTCTGTTTCAAATGCAGATTACGGGCAAATAAATAATGAAAGAGTAAATCCCTGCGCAGAAGGATTGTCATGCTGCAAGCAGGCAAGAAGCTCTTCAAGAGCAAACGGAAACGATGACAAATGCACAAATTCCGTAAGCAATGGCGTTTCAGGGCAGTGTGCAGATATCAGAAGCAATGACTGCACCAATGCTGCAACAGGAGAGATAATACCATTTGTTGCGGGCAAATGCCTGTCAAACAGGGCTTCCTGGTACCAGTGCTGTGTAGGAGGAGTATCTCCAAAAGAAACATCACACCCGGCAGCTGAAGAAACAACAACAGCTTGCACAGACGCAAATGGCGAATGCAGGGTAAGATGCGGCGTTGGAGAAAAAGCAGGCAGTGAAGCGCAAAGCAACGAATGCAAAGGAACAAGCGCATTTGTTGGAGCTACAGTAATGCTGACAGATACCTGCTGCGTGCCTGAACAAGCAGCATCTGCAACTTGCGCATCATTAGACGGAACCTGTGCTGTGACATGCGAGCAGGGAGAGCAGAAGTCAGGCAATGAAGACGCAAACAAGGACTGCAGGGACATTAGTTCAAATCAGAGAATGTCCTGCTGTGTGCCTGCACAAGCCAGCACGCCATGCGACGGCAGGGAAGGCCAATGCAAGACAGGATGCTCAAGCACTGAAAGGGAAGCATCTGCTTTCAATGTATATTGCAGCGGAAAGAAATGCTGCGCCCCGAAATCCTAAAGGGGCTTTCTTTACTTTTTCATTATTAGCTTTTCTAGATACAGCCATAGAAACTCGCCGAAAACCTTATAAACCACCCCTCTTTCACAGATAAGAAAATGGGATTAGCAAAATACCTTGCGGAGATATGGGCAAAGCCTAAGGAGAACATGGGGCTGGCCTGGAGAACAAGGCTTATCCAGTGGAGAGCAGAGCCTGCAATCGTAAAGGTAGATTCCCCTCTAAGGCCTGACAGGGCTCACAGACTGGGCTACAGGGCAAAGAAAGGCTTTGTGGTTATCAGGGTGAG
>JBAZYQ010000087.1:0-4184 GCA_041659245.1 Candidatus Nanoarchaeia archaeon | reverse complement strand
GAATTATATATCTCAGTTATTCCCAAATTAGCCAGCCCTAACAGCGCAAGCAGGTTGTACTGCAATTTGTCCGTTAATTCCGCTGGTATTTGCTCATAGATACCATTTGGCAATAATCTGCTGTTAACTTTTATTTTCTTTACGTCTTGTTCTAATCCCATTTTACTGCCTCCTTCCTGAGCCATATCCATGTTCAGGGACTGAAAGCATGGCAACGCATTTCCAGATGCTTTCTGCAGCATCAGGCCTGAATTTCATTAATTCGTCAAAATAAAGTCTTAGCCTGGGGTCAATCTCAGATGGGAACCTTGTTGGCCAGCCTGGCCCGGCCATGATGCCCATGTCAAAGCCATTTGGTTGATTATTTTGAAAGAAATATTGCCTGAAGAATTTAGTGCCTGTTTGCCCTGAAATGGCCTTTTTTCCGATATATGCAACAGAAGTGCCATCTTTTATTCCTGCAAATAATTCATTAACAACATTGCCATTTGCATATTCCTCGTTAACAATGTGCCTTAGATGCTCAATACTACATGGTTTTACCCTTAATTCCGTGTCTTCTTTTGCAAGAAGCACAGATATATCGGTTGAGCTGTATTTGCCCGGAGTAAATTCCTGAGATACAACAAAATCTCTTTCATTTTCTCCAATATGCCTTACTTCCAAAAAGTGTTTTATTAGTTCTGCTTCCCATGCCATTTTCATTGCCTCCCCTTCAAGTATTCTGCTACCGGCTTTCCGTCAATCTCCAAGTAGACTCTCTGCCCATCAATGTCATAAAACTTCTCAGGTGCTTCTGCGCCAAGAACGTTTGCTGTCTGGACTTGCGGCTTTTTAGCGGCAGTCTGCTGGATTATTGTATCTGTGTCTTCACTTATGTTGCATGTATTTATCAATGCCCATGAAGTAAGTATATACAGCCCTACTCTTCCGGTAGAAAGAGGTCTTCTCCTCAATGCCTGCACATTGCTTTTAATTTCTTTTATGTCTTCTTCTAATGTCATTTTATTTACCCCCTCCTTTGTTTTAAGAGTAAGGATTAACTCTATTTTTGTTACTATTAGGCAGTTAGAACATATATATAAGCTTTTCTATGCTCCAAAACCACCCATAAAACAGCCTCCAAAACTTCATCCCAAGCGGCTTTCTTTTCAGCAATTCGCCTTCCCAGCCTGACGAGGCGCTCTAAAAGCCCCTTCCGGCAACATTGAAAATCTTCCGGAATCTGCTCCAAAACAGCATCAAATTTCCGGTGAAACCAGTAGATTTTTCAACCCCCCTCGGAAAAACACGTGTTTTTCAGCAGCAATCTTTTTAAGCAACCACTTGCCACTTGCCATCCGCATGGCGAGAGTTTATAAATAAAATTGGATTTACTCTCTTTATTCCCAAACGGGAACAAATTGAGGATTGGGTCTGTTCGTGCCTGAATCAGGGCCAAATGCAGACCGCTCCGCCATGAAATAAAATGCGAAAAGCAAATCGGAGGATGTAAAAATGAAAGAAACAGAGGTGCAGGCAACTGCAAGTTCTATAAACAGGCCGGTGAAGAGCTACAGGTGCGGCTCACTGAACGGCGCGATATGGGCTAATGAAAAAGCCACAACAGAAGGCATGGTCAGCTTTATGACCGCTTCCTTGAAGAGAAGCTGGAAAGACAAGTCCGGCAACTGGAAAGACGAGTCCATCAATTTGAGGAAGAATGACATAATAAAGGCAGTTTTGATTCTGAACAAAATGCAGGAAGAGATGTTCTTTTCAGAAGGAGCAGAAAATGACTAAGAAAGATAAGGAATTGGGAATTGCGGATTTGCCCGGAGTGGGCGCAGCGACAGCTGAAAAGCTGAAGGAATCAGGCTTTGAAACTTTGATGGCAATTGCAGTTGCAACACCGGGCGAGCTTGTGGAGGCTGCGGGAGTAAGCGAAGCGCTTGCAAGGAAGATAATCAATGCTGCAAGAAGCAACATGAGCATGGGCTTTGAGTCAGGTGATGAGCTTTTGAAGAAAAGGCAGTCAGTTGGCAGGATTTCAACAAACAGCAACATGCTGAATACATTGGTTGGAGGCGGGTTTGAGACAGGCGGCATTACAGAAGCATACGGAGCTTTTGGCTGCGGTAAGACAAGCATTGCGCACCAGCTTGCTGTCAATGTACAGTTGCCACCTGAGCAGGGAGGATTGAACGGCGTTGCAGTATGGCTTGACACTGAAAGCACTTTCAGGCCTGAGAGAATAGTGCAGATTGCGCATGCAAAAGGGCTTGACCCCAATGATTTGCTGAAGAACATCAAGTGTGTCAGGGTATTCAATTCAGACCACCAGATGATTCTTGCCGAGAAAGTCGAGGAATTGATTACAAAGGAAGGATTGCCTGTAAAGCTGATTATTGTTGATTCATTGACAGCGCATTTCAGGGCAGAGTTTGTCGGAAGGGGAACATTGGCTGACAGGCAGCAGAAGCTGAACAAGCACATGCATATCCTGATGAAGCTCGCTGACATGTACGGAATCTGCGTTTATGTAACCAACCAGGTTATGGCAAGGCCGGATGTGTTCTTCGGAGATCCGACAGCTGCAATTGGCGGAAATATCGTGGGCCACAATTCGCAGACAAGGCTTTATCTCAGGAGGGGAAAGGCAGGCTCAAGAGTTGCAAAGCTCGTTGACTCGCCGCATTTGCCTGACGGAGAAGCAATCTTCGAGATTACAGAAGACGGCATTATGGATTCGAAGTAAGGGTGTTTTTTTTCTTTTACCCCTACAAAAATAAATGGGTGCATTAAATGTAGGGGTAATATTTGAAATATTTAGATACTTAGCTAAATATCTAAATTATTCACTTCTCACAATCTTATAAGAATTATTCTCATTAATCAATATTATCTTATTTCCTCTTCCAACAGGCACTGACTCCAGGAGCTTTTCCAAAGTTCTTTGCTCTTTTGTCCTGAACTCGCAGTTTCTTGCGCCCTTGCCTGCATCAATGCCAATAAAATCAGCAGAAAGCACTGAATTCGATGCCTGCCACAATGCATATGCTCCTGCATTCTTCACAAATATTCTTGTTCCTTTTGAGAATTTGCCTGCCCAGTCTCCGCACTCGTCTGCTTTTGCAATCACATTCCCTGATTCGTCTGCAAATGAGTGCCCTGCATTGCCGTTTACTCTTAATTTCAATGGAGTTTCTTTGCCTTTAAGCATATAGCCAATGTAATCTGTTTTTCTTTTGACATATTCCTGATTCAGGAAAAACAAGCTGTTTCCATAGTTATAGCTATCTTGTATTAGCGCTGTAAAGAACAATCCTGTATTGGTTCTGAAGTTCCTGTGCTTTGCGCTGAACTTAGTTCCTTCAAAAAGTGCATTTATTTCAGCTGGTTTTAATGTAGAAATCCTTATTTTTGCTATGTCTTCGTAAAGCGACGGAATAAAGGATTCATTTATGTTAAGGCAGTCAGTGTAAGCCCTGAAACCATCATCATAGCCCTTAAACCTAATCAGCTCGTCTGCTTCATAATCCTCAAAATATGCTATTTCCAAGCCTTGTTCTGCCATTTTACGGTTTGTTATTGGCAAGAAGTATATAAACTTTCCTACTTTTAAGTTACATCAAACCTATATTCTCCAACATCTATACCAAAGTTTCCATATCCTTAAATACTTCTCAGCCATGGTAAATAATAAGGGGGTGATACACATGCAGGGTCTCTTCCACGAACGAATGGAAAGAGAACAGACCTTTATGGCTAGGAGGCAGATACAACTTTCAGTCGCGACATTAATGATGTTAGTAGCAATTACAGTAACAATGCTTTACAGCTTGCTTTTAATGCCGTAGGACTGTTTTCGGGGGTGCAGTGAGGAACTGCACATCTTTTTTTTATATAATACTCTATCTAATGGGGCTTGTGGTAAAGCCAGCTGCCGCATTGCTTCAATTAATTCTTTGTTGTTAAAACAAGACAATCAAGTAAATAACGCCGGAGGCTGGCTTTCTACTTGTCCACCAAAAGCTTTATATTCAATTCTATTGCTTTTAATACACTATGTCTAAGAAGAAACCGGACGTAATGGACCAGATTGAGGAAGCTGTTGAGGACTTTGAAGAGAATGCCGAAAAAGCGGCAAAGGAAGCAAAGCAGATATTTGAAGACATGAAAGCTCCTATCAAGCCTGAGCCAAT
>JBAZYQ010000086.1:0-4309 GCA_041659245.1 Candidatus Nanoarchaeia archaeon | reverse complement strand
GTATATTGCAACGTGCCATATCTGCCAGAAATCAGGATGGTCTTTTGGCTCCTGCGGAATTTCAGCAGAATGGTGAATCACGTGTACGTCAGGAAAAGATTCCTTCATCCATTCATCCCTCAGCTTGCCTTCTATCGGCTCCTGTTGTATTGAGCAAACCATAACTGTAAGCTTGTCACAGTAGTTTCTTGCAAAATCAACAAGATACTTATGCCCCTGATGAGGGGGCATGAACTTGCCTATGATAAGCCCGTTCATGCCAGAAACACCAGCGACTCTGCTTTCTTTTCGTGTTTCATTGACTTGTACCATTCTATCAGCCCCATTGTTGCCAATATCAGGAACAATGCATACAATCCTGTTGTCATATATAGGTGCTTGATTGAATATATGCCTAATGCAAGCACGTCAACAGTTATCCAGAGCACCCAATTCTCCAGTATCTTTCTGCTCATCAGCCACTGCGCAACAAGGCTCATCACTGTTGTAAATGCATCAGGATAAGCAAGCGACGCGTCTGTGTAGTTTGACATGAAATAGCCGACAATTGCAGTGCCGATGATTATCACAGCAGACCAGAGTATAATGCCTTTTGCATTCAGCCTTGAAACAGGAAGCTGGTTCTTTTTTCTTCCGCCATAAACCCAGTGATACCAGCCGTATGCCTGCAAGCCAATGTATATTACATTCTCAATCATGTCTGAATAGAGCTTTGCATTTGCAAAAATGTATATGTATAATACAACCATTGCAAGCCCTGTCGGCCAGCACCAGATATTTTGCTTTACAGTGAAATAAACACTTAGCAGCCCGAGTATGACTGCCGCCATTTCGATTATTGTCATTAATTCAATCATTTTTTTGCCTCCCCTTCCATTCCATATAATCCCTTATCATGCCTGCATGGTCAAATGCCAATGGAGGCAATGCGTCAAGGCTATAAATAGCTATCTTTGCAGCATCATCCCCTGCTTTTAATTCGCCTTTTACTTTTGCGGCAAATACCATGCTTATGTAATGCCCTCTCGGATCCCTTCCAGGCTCTGAGTATGCGTGCACCTGATGCATTTCACAAATCTCAAGCCCTGTCTCTTCCATTGTTTCCCTTGCAGCTGCTTTTTCAAGCGATTCACCATAATCCAAATGCCCGCCAGGCAAAGCCCACATTCCCTTGTAAGGCTCCTTGCCTCTTTGGATTAAGACAATGCCTCCCTCCATCTCAATTATCGCGTCCACTGTCACGCACGGATTTTTATATTCTGCCATTTTCAAGCCTCCTTATTCTTTCGTCTATTTTGTTTTTAACAAGAAACTCATGCACTTCCTCTGGCACGAAATGCTTCCATTCCTCATTTTTTCCTATTGTTTTTCTTACCTCTGTTGCGCAGATATTCGTAACAGAAGGCGCGTCTTTTACTTCATAGCCCTTGGCTGCAAAAAGCTCTGCCACAATGCTGTTGCCTGTATATATAGTGCTGAACTTTGGCACAAGGCTTTCAACATGGCTCACGTAGTTTGGATAGCAGTTTATGTCTTCAACAGGAACCACATAGAAAGGCTTTTTGATTTCTTTTTTCAATGCATTTGTTATTGCCTCAATCCTTTCTCCGGCAGTCATGGGATTTTGCTGGTAAAACGCATATTGCGCGCTTCCAACAGCAATAATTAATTCATCGCATTCCTTTTCCATCTGCTTCACCATGGACAAATGCCCGTTGTGAAACGGCTGGAACCTTCCTATGAATAATCCTGTTGCCATGTTGCCCTCCTAAAGCCACGCAAACGGTTCTGGCTTTGCCTTGAACTCGTTTGCCCTAGCTTTTGCTATTATCATTTCAATTGTCTGCCTTGTTATTGTCGGCTTCTTGTTTGCCTTTTCAATGTCCTCGTTGCTTATGCCAAGGAAAAAGCCAGCCATCACCCTGTCAATGTCTTCATAAGCCATTCCAATCTCGCCCTCGTCTGTCTGGTTTTCCCACAAGCCGGCAGTAGGCGCCTTTGTAATTACCTGCTCAGGAATTCCTATGAACTTTGCATAAAGCCTTTCAGATGTTTTGGGCAGTCTTTGTATTGGCTCAATGTCAACTCCCTTGTAGCCGTCGCCTGCAATTGTCGCATATCCCAGCCATGCTTCTGTAAGATTTGTTGTTCCAAGCACTAAATATCTCAGGCTTGCTGCTTTTCCTCTAAGAATTTTCATTCTTTCCCTTGCGTGGTTGTTTCCCAAAAGCAATTTGTAATTCGGATGCTCTTTTGTGATTTCTGTCATCAGCATTGTTAGCTCAACAGCTTCATCAAAATGCTTTTTCACGTGTCCAGGGTCATTTGTTTTTATTCCAAACTTATTTGCAACCGCAAATGCATCGTCTTCGTGGTTCTTTGCAGTATACTTAGAGGATAGCAGCATCCCATAGACATTTTCATTGCCAACTGCTTTTGTCGCTAGTGCAGCAGACACTGCAGAATCTATTCCGCCGCTTAACCCAATTACATATCCTTTTGTTTTGCTTTCAGCAGTGTATGCCTTTAGGAAATCAATAATGCTTGCTGTTATTCTCTCAGCATCCTTCTCATCAACTTCAAGCAAGGACATCGGGTTTTTCATGTACTGCTTTCTTGCTGCATTAAGCTCCCTTTTGGAAGCCGCGTCGAAGTTTATGTAGTATAGCCTGTTCATTTTGTTTCCCTCCATTTTGCCTTAATAATTGCCATTCTCACCATATTGTGGTACTTGCCTTTCACAAAATACTCATCTGTTAGAATGCCTTCTTCCTGAAATCCGCATTTCCTGTAAAGCCCCTTTGCTTTCTCGTTTTCTTCAAACACAACAAGCCATATCTTATGCAGATTTAATTGATTAAAAGCAATTTTCAGCAATTGTCTTATTGCGCTTTCTCCATAGCCCTTGCCTCTTTCTTCTTTTGAAGCAATGAGTATGGACATTCTTGCTTTCTGGGCATATCTGTCAATCTCGTGAAGGCTTATGTTGCCGAGATATTTTCCTTCCTCACTTTCCATGACAAATGCTTTATCCTGCCTGCTAGCCATCATCTGCTTGATATGGCTTATTTCCTGCTCTCTTGTAATCCTGCTGTTGAACTTTGCAAACTTCGCTGTAATTGCAGAGTCATTCACCCAGCTCATCATTGCATCCAGATAATCCAGGGAAAGCGGCTTCAGGACAGCTTGCATCTTACCTCCACATCTCCTTCAGGATTTCTTCCACCTTGCCTTCAAGCACGTCTTTTGTTTTGATGAATTTCGCGCCTGCTTTTTTCATGTCTTCGATTGCGTAGAATTCCCCTTCAGGGTTTATTCCTCTAATTGCATCTTCCACAACAAGCACATCAATGCCTCTCTGCCTCATTCCAAGCACTGCTGCTTTCACGCAGTATTCTGTCGCAACGCCGTAAACAACAGCCGCGTCAAACCTTGTAAGAAGATTTGCGTTTGCGTTTGAAAACACGCTGACTTCCTGCTTTTCAAAGTAAACAGCAGTGGCAGACATCTTTGCTTTCAGCTCTTGCGCAGAATATGCTTTGCATTCAATAAAAGCAGAATTCGCAACGCTTGTCTCAAGTATCTTCTTCTGCCCTTCTGTCTTGTCCATGCAGTGCGGCGGGAATGTTTTAAGCTCAGTGTCTTTTGCAAAGTGCCTGTCCACAGAGCCCATAATCTGGATTCCGTTTGCAGCTGCGTAAGTTGTAAGCCAAGTAAGGCTTTGCTTTATCCCTTCTGCGTTTGGTACATAAAGGGCTCCTGCCTTGTCCATGAAGTCCTTCTGCGTGTCCACGTCATAAAAACAGATGTTTTTCATTTTTAGTTCCTCCTATATTTTTCTTTCAAATCCTCGATTAGCTTTTGTAATCCATTGCTTACTTCAACCTTGTATGGCGTGTTCTTCTCAATCAACACATCCATGTCCTTCCAGCCGTATCCCAAGTCTGCAAGCCTCATGTGGCAGTACTTGTCGTCCATTCTTGTCTTCTCAGGGATTCTTGCAACCTGCTCAATGCAGTATTTTCTTGTCTCGTGGATTGAAGGCAGCTCAACGCACCTCTTTCCATTCTCTATGACTTTCTGCAAAAGTCCCTCTCCCTGCACCTGCTCACCTTCAAGAGCAATCACATCCTTCACCATTCTTCCATTTGCGTCATAAATCCTGTAAACCTGCTTTCTTCCCGGAAGAGTGCTTTTTCCTTCAGACATCTTCATCTTTGGAACAAGTTTTCCTTCAAGAGTGTCCTCGTTAAGCTTGTACACGCCGCTGATTGCAGGCGCGTCTCTTGAAGTTATCATCTCTGTTCCT
>JBAZYQ010000085.1:0-4391 GCA_041659245.1 Candidatus Nanoarchaeia archaeon | reverse complement strand
TAGTAGCAATTACAGTAACAATGCTTTACAGCTTGCTTTTAATGCCGTAGGACTGTTTTCGGGGGTGCAGTGAGGAACTGCACGTTTTTCTTTTGTATATTGGGTTTTATGTGCAAAATTATTGGAATAAAGCAGGTAAAGCCGGCCTTCGGCGTGAATTCATTCTTTATCTTGTTTTAACACAAATATCTTAATTGAATTCATAGAGCAGCATGGTTTAAATACACCTTTTACTTCTTCTTTGACATGAAAAAATTGTCTGCAGAGCATCTTATCCAGCTTCATGAATTTGTAGTTAATGAAACTGGCGGGTATAGCGGCATAAGAAACAGAAAAGATTTGGAGTCTGTGATTAGCAGCATTGAATATCCGATAAACAGGGATAAAGTAAGAAGCATAGTGCATATTTGTGCCCAGTTGTTTAGGCTGATAATACAAAAGCACCCTTTTCTTGACGGAAATAAGAGAACTGCATTGGCTGCAGTATTGGCTTTGCTTGAACGAAACAGATATAAGCTTAAAAGTACTGATAAAGATATAGAAAACTTTACATTTAAGATAGCTAAAGGTGAAATCTTTGAGCTTGATGAGATTGAATATTGGATTTTCAGCAGGCTTAAAAAGGTTTCAAAGTCAGGAGAAGAACTATGACAAGAAAAGTGCCGAAAAGCGCATATGCAATTAAGGGCAAGATAGATTCAGATATTTTGTTCTATGCAGGGCATGTAATAAACAGGTACCGAAAGGTATTTGAGAATCTTGCAAAGTAAACTGGCTTTTTTCTTGTTTTAACATAAATATCTTAATCGAAGTATAGCGGAGCTCGGCCTTCTTCTTTAACATATTCTATCGTAAGATTTATATATAGATTATATCTGCAAAATAGTAACAATATTTGGGGGTAAACTAAAAATGGCGACTGTCAATACAGCAGATTTGGCAAAAAAGACTAAATTTGAAAAAAGGCTTTGTGAAAGAGCAAATGAAAGGACAATTACTGATGTCGTAACTGATATTGGTTCTCATATGGGCATAAGGATAACACCATTAAGTGAAATGTTGTGCGGTGTTGTAGCCCCTGGTTTTGAAGACACGGCAAGATGCAATGTTCTTGCAGGTTACAAAGACGGCGTAGCCCTGACAATTGAAAGAGGATTTCCTAACGGGATGGGCATAACTAATCATTATTTCTTGCACAGGAATGGCGAGAAAGTGGTTTATGTGCTTCCAGAGCAACTGGTAGAATTTAAGAGGGTGTAACAATCTTTTGGGAGGCAAATAAAATGACAACAAATATCTCTTTGGTAGACACACTTTTGAGAGCAGGCTTGGATTATCGTGAATTAAGAAATGGAAATTTTGATAGGCTAAATATGTATGATACTTATCACAAGGTATACCGCCCTGCTTTAATGCCTTTTCGTAAAGATTCGGGATTAGTTAGGGAAATGATAGATGAATTTGAAAGGATATTGGGTAAGTAATTCTTCTTTTTCTTTTTAAAATATCTCAAAGCTTTGCTTAACGCCGGAGGCTGGCTTTCTACTTGTCCACCAAAAGACTTTTTCACTATCGTTCAAAATCTCGCGGTTCAGAGAACCAAAAGACTTTTATACACTTCATCTTCCCTTAATATACTATGCCTAAGAAAAAACAAGACATAATGGACAGGATTGAGGAAGCTGTTGAGGACTTTGAAGAGAATGCTGAAAAGGCGGCAAAGGAAGCAAAGCAGATATTTGAAGACATGAAAGCTCCTATCAAGCCTGAGCCAATTGATGTTGAAGGAAAAGCGCAGGCAATATTCTCAGGGCAGGGCGTTGTTGCTGACAACAAGGACGTTGCAAGGGCATTGTATGACAGAAGCAGGTTTGGCTCTTTGAATGAGGACAAGATAACATATTCATTGCACGAAGGATTATACTTATTGGAAAAAGGAAAGCTGGAAATACTTGACAACAAGAAGAAACTATCTGCATCAGCTTATGTAATAAAAGCGGAAAAGGCAGAGCCAAAATTCAGGATAAGATTTGTGGCATTCAAGGATTTGAGGAATCGCGGCTATATTGTAAAAACAGCTTTGAAGTTCGGGGCTGATTTCAGGGTTTACGATCGCGGTGTCAAGCCCGGCGAGGATCACGCAAAGTGGATTGTCTATCCTGTTCATGAGGGCGAATCATTGACTTGGTATGAATTCTCTGCAAAGAACAGGGTTGCGCATTCAACAAGAAAAAGATTGCTTTTGGCTATTGTTGATGACGAAGGCTCTGTGACTTATTACGAATGCAAGTGGACAAGGCCTTAATTGTATTTAAACAGCAACCTATTTAAACCTCTGTTTGATTACTGCTCTCGGTGAAACAATGGAATACGAATTTGATGATTTCTTGGGAAGGCTAGAAAAGCTGGTTCAGGATAAGGGAAGAATATTAAAGACAGCCCCTCTTTACGGCGCAAAGGCAGACAACTGCATTTATGTGTTTTTGCCTGATCCTGAATTGCAGGCAATGCTTAAGAAAGAAACAAGAACTTATGTTTTCAGGCAATCACTTCTTAATAAAAAAGAAATATCCTTTGTTGCTGCTGAGAATTACCAATGCGATGACTTTGACTGCACAGGGCATTATGACAGCCCTAATGATAAAAATTCAGGGCATTGCTTCAGAAACAGGTTTCCTGAAGACATAAGCGGGGCATATATTTTGTTTAAAGCGGAGTGATAATGGATTTTCAAGAGTTGTACTTCACATTGGAGAAGATGCTTGGGGATAATTCTGTTACAATACCGATTATTCCCGAATTCAGCCTAGACAATGTGGTTGAAGGCTCTTTTCTTTTAAGGCTTGTGGACAGGCCAAAGCAGGAGCTTGCAAAAGGAATGATAAGGCAGTATATTCTTGGAGAAAAGGCAAAGGAAAAGGATGTAATGCTGATAGTGCTTACGCCTGATGCTGAAAAAGGAAGCTATGGCTCTCCTGTTGCTGTAAAGTCAAAAGATGTGTTTTACGACGAATTTCCCGAGAATATTGACCTTGCTGTAATCTATTGTATTGAAAGATGCGTGTTTGACTCGCTTTATGGCAAGGCATTTGTAAGGGCAAGGGAAACCGCCTTTTCTTAATCCGAAAGCAATATAAACCCGGTTGCTATTTCTGCCTGTATGGATGCATTATTCAAGCAGCTATGCAAGACTTTGGAAGTCGTGGCAAGAGATAGCGCTAATGGCACTAATCTTGTTGAGGAAGTGGAAAGCCAGACAGGCAAGCCGATTGGCTCATTATATCTTTCAGTATTTGACACAGAATTATATGCAAGGGTAAAAAAGCACATAAAAACTTACCTGTTCAGGGAATCAATGCTTAACAGCAGGAAAGTCTCAATTGTTGTTGAGGACAAGTTTCACGGCACATTATACACAGGGCATTTTCCCCCGTCTTCAGATGATGTTTATTTTGACTTTGTTGAAGATGAGAAAGTCAATGAGCACATTGCCGCGTTGTGATAATTCTTTTAAGTTTAAATGCAGCTATTCTGCATATTTGCAGTCCTTTTCCCTGCATTCCAGCCAAAGCTCTTCAAGCGTTTTTCCTGTGGGATATTCAAAGAGTGAATCTGTGTATCTTTCATGCCTCATTGCTTCGTCAATTGTTGTAACTATGGATTGATCGTATTCTCTTTCAATATACTGAAATAAAGCAGCAGCGCAGTCATATCCGGAAGTATAATTCGGAAAATAAGAGCTGCATCTTGGTGTGCCCCATTCATTGTATCCAAGCCATGATCTTGTATAATCTGCAATTCCCTCACAGGCCCACATGGGAT
Organism: Candidatus Nanoarchaeia archaeon; assembly: GCA_041659245.1. Classification (GTDB taxonomy): domain Archaea; phylum Nanobdellota; class Nanobdellia; order SCGC-AAA011-G17; family GW2011-AR17; genus UBA9640. The sequence continues at coordinate 569 of JBAZYQ010000085.1, read as the reverse complement.
AATCTCCATAATAATTTTGTGCTGAATGCACCATCTCATGAACAATCGCGCCAAGGTCCGTTGGATTTTTAGCAAAGTATTCTGCATTGAGATATATCTTATCGCCGGTCTCAATGCCTGCATATCCTTTTTCAAGTGTTTTGTTAAATACGAATTTAGGGGGCATTTTAACGTCCGGATTTCTAATCCGCTCTTTTATTTTTGGGAATTCTATTTCACACATTGCCGCAACCTTTTTTGCAAAACTTTGCATCTCAGGCGCAATTTTGTAATCAACAATGCAGTTTTTTGTTTTGCATAGCCCATTATTGCAATCAACTTCCATTATGTTTTCAAAACGCCCGTCTTTTGGCTGCAGGGCACTTATTTTTGGTGCAGATATATTGCCTGTTTTTGTAATGCTGATTGTTTGATTGGATTCTGCTGTAAGCTCAGTGATCATATCTGTTATGTTCCATCTTTCTTCTTGTGGAGTCATCTGGGGCAGCTTGTTGCCTATATAACCGCAGCCGTAAAGCATAAGCACAATGACTGCAAGAATAATTATTGTTTTTAGTTTCATTTTACTT
>JBAZYQ010000084.1:0-4464 GCA_041659245.1 Candidatus Nanoarchaeia archaeon | reverse complement strand
GAAAAATCAAAGACAATGAATCTTCTGTCAATTGAATTCAACAGGAATAATCCCGAAGCGGTTGAAATGAAGAGGGTTGAAAATCTTAAAATGACTTATGAATCAGGGCTTTCAAGATTCCTTTTTGAGGAATTTCCGGGGTGTGCCATTATATTATTTGGCAGCTATTCAAGGGGAGAAGATATGTGGAGCGGCACTGAAAACCGCTCGGATATAGACATTGCAATAGTCGGAACAAAAGGCAGGAATATTGATTTGGCAAGATTTGATAAAATGCTGGAAAGGCATATTTCAATCAATTACTATGAATCATGGGCAGGAATACATAAGAATTTAAAGAATAACATACTTAACGGCATACTGTTAAATGGGAGTATAGAAATATGAACCTGCCTAAAGATTTTGAGGAGTATGTAAAAGAAGGGATTATAAGAAAGTGCTCGGTAAACAAGCAAAGGGCTGAATTTCTTATAGGGGAATCCAATAGAACATTAAAAGGGCTATATGAGCGGGTTGAAGTAATAGGCATAAACGAGAACAATGCAAATTCAATAATCAAAGACTGCTATGATGTTATAATGGAATTGATAAGGGCAAAGCTTCTATTAACAGGCTATTGTTCGGCAGGGCAGTTTGCGCACGAAGGCGAGGTTTCATATCTTAAAAAAGCAGGATTTCCTGATACCGAAGTTTCCTTTCTCAATGACTTAAGATATTTCAGGAATTCCATAACTTATTATGGCAAGATATTAAACACAGAATATGCAAAGCAAGCTGTGGATTTTACAAAAAAGATTTATCCCAAGCTGAAAAAGATGGTTGAATGAAGTTTATAGAGATATTCAGTTATCCCGCCATCTTTTTTCAATTAATTCAACAAGCCTTATTGCAGGGGCTTTACCAGCTGATTAAGCCAACATTTATATATTCCGTTTCCATAAGTTCATCTCAATGAACAATATCAAGATAGGGCTGGAAGTGCACATAGGCTTGAACAAGGAAATCAAGACAAAGATGTTCTGCTCCTGCAAGCTGCCGACAAATCCTGAGCCGAATACAAACTGCTGCCCTACGTGCCTGGGACAGCCGGGAGCAAAGCCTGTATTCAACAAGGCTGTGTTAAAAGCAGCATTAAAACTAGCTGTTGCATTGAACTGCAATATTGCAAAAGAAGCCATATTTTCAAGAAAGACTTATTTCTATCCTGACATGCCTTCAAATTACCAGATTACGCAGTATGAATTCCCAATAGGCGAAGGCGGAAATTTGGAATTATCTCCCGGAAAGAAGATTGCATTAAGAAGAATCCACATGGAAGAGGATCCTGCTTCATTAATACATCCGGGCGGAGTTTCAGATGCGCCTTTCACTTTGATTGACTATAATCGCGCAGGAACTCCATTAATGGAAGTTGTCACAGAGCCTGACATTGAAAGCCCTGAGGAAGCAAGAATATTCCTAAAGAAATTATTAACAATAGTTGAATACCTTGGTATTTACGACAATGCAACAGGCACAATGAAAGCTGACGCGAATGTTTCTGTCAAGGAAACAGGATATACAAGAGTAGAGGTAAAAAATATCTCCGGATTCAAGGAAATAGAATCAGCATTGAATTATGAAATCATAAGGCAGAGACAGGCTGCGAACAATGGCGAAAGAATATTTCAGGAAACAAGAGGCTGGGACGCTGACAAGCAGGCAACTTATCCGATGAGGACAAAAGAGGATGAGAATGACTACGGCTATATCTCAGAGCCCAATCTTCCGAAAATTGAAATCACAGATGAAATGATAAGCAAGGCAAGAAAAGAAATACCTGAGCTTGCGCACGTGAAGTCAACAAGATTCAGGGACACTTATCACCTTAATGCAGAAGACGCAGAAGTATTGACAGCTGACATGGAACTAGGGGATTTATTTGAAAGAGTGGCGAAGGAAATTGAGCCATTATTAGCTGCAAAATGGCTGAGAAAAGAGCTTGCAGGAATATTAAACGAATCAAAAAAATCACTCAAAGACATAACACTTGATGAAAAGCAGTTAATATCCCTCTTAAAGATGTTTGAAAAAAAGAAAATTAATGACAGGACTGCAAGAGAGCTGCTTGAAAAATTAATAATCAAGAGATTTGATGTTGAAAAACATGTAAAAGAGCAGAATCTTGAGGCTGTTTCTTATTCAAATGAATTGGAGAAGTTTTGCAAAGAAGCAATCCTTGAAAATCCGAAAGTTCTTGATGATTTCAAAGCAGGAAAGCAGGAATCATTGAATTTTCTTGTTGGGCAGGTTATGAAAAAAACCAAAGGAAAGGCTTCTGCAGGCGATTGCAAGGCAATTATTGAAAAACTGGTCAAGCAGAGTGAAACAGCCTGACTTCATTAGTCAGTTATTACAGACTTATATTCTGCAAAATTCATATTGCAAAAATCACTTTGCAAAATAATGATTGCAATGCGTAAATGCTTATAAGCAAATTCGTCTTCAATTTTCTTGACAGGAACAAAGCCTGTTACAAAGGGGGTAATAAAAAATGAGAGGCAACCAACAGCAAATCAAGTTTATGGTGAAAACCATAATAAGCCGGCTTACGCAAAACAGCCCGAGCGTCTTCTACGATAAAGTGTTTTATGAAGCCGGGGACGTCGGAATAGGGGACTCCGCCGTTAAGGAGGTAATTACCGAACTAAAGAAGGAAAATTATCTCGAAGACTTCCTCGAACAAGGTTTTCTAAGGCGGCTTTAACCCGGCCGCCTTATTTCCTAAAAAGAAATATTCTTACATAAATTCGCTTACTCTCCAGCCGACTCCAAGCTGCATTCCTATTCCAAAATTAAAATCATCATCCACAGAACCGTACAATCTCAGCTGTGCATACTCATTTCCAAAAGCAGCCATTATATTAAACGAATCCCTGAAATTGCCAAGCAATGTCTGCTCATCAATTCTTACAAATGCCGAAAATTCTCCCCAATCAACAATTTTTGCTATTTCAAACCTGTATTCAGGGCTGTTGCCTATGTTAAGAATATCCCCCCTGATATTAAACCAGCCCATTGGCGTAATCTCAAATCCTAGATTAACACGCATAGGATCATACTCAGGCATATTAAGAGGATTGTCTGTATAATGAGTATAGCTGAAAAGATTGCCCACTGAAAGAGCAATAACAGGCCTTGCGTATTCTTCAATTTCCCTGAAATCAACTGCAAGCCCCATATTAATATACAATCCGTCTCCGTAGCTTCTCACTTCTGACAACTCAGGATAATACACATTTTCAGGAGTGTATATTAATGCATCAGAAGAAAGGAATGCGGCAGCTGCTTCCCTATGCCTGTAACCAATTCCAAAAGACGGCCTGAAATTCACGTCTTGTATGCTGAAAGGAATTACAAAATCTCCCCCTGCCACAATCTCAGCCAATGCCATGCCCTGAAACGCAGTCTGCGGCCTTCCAAAGTTTGCCCAAACCAGCTCATTTTCAAGGTCAAATTCAATTACATAATCATCAAGCCCCATTGACCTGAAATCAGCCCTGCCATAGCCGCCTGCATATCCGTGAAAAATAAGATCATCCGTGAATGTCCCGAACCTTATCATGTTTTCAATTGAAACAGAGCCGTTGACTATCGGCAGGCTGTCTATATCAGCTGCAAATGCCTCAAACAATTCAGACTCTTCAAGCACATTGCCTTCAGGCATGTCAAGGTCCAAAAGCCCTGTTGCCAGATTGTAAGTGTCCTCAAACATTGTGCAGTCATTTACTCCAATGTAAGGAATAAAAGGAAAAACAAGATACCAGTCTTCGCCATTGACAGTTTCGTCAGAAAATGGAGTTGAGCCCTCATTAGTTCTTGCAAGGTAAGGCCTTCCATCATCAACTGTTGTTGGAATTACCTGAGAAACAGCATTCTGGGCATAAAGGGAGCCTACTAATCCTGCCAATGCAAGTAATTTTTTCATGATATAGCCCCAAAACAACTGCCTTAATCGCTATCTGAGCTTAGTTTATATAGTTTTTGCAAAAAATGCCCTGATTTAATAGGAAACGCTTAAATAGAATTCAAACAATAGTATTTTCATGGCAGAAGAAAAGCTATTATTAAGCGCACCTAAGGCTGAGCAGCAGAAAGAGGCTGCAAAAGCCCCTGCAGAAGCTGAAAAGCCGGTTGTAAAGGTGCCGGAACGGATAGAGAAAGTGTTTGCAGGCATTGAAAAGAATTTTCCAAAGCATATTGCAAAAGTGCAGGAATTCCTGAAACAGTCAAGTGTTGCAAATGAAAAAGACGGAATTATTGAGACTGCATTGATGGTTAAGGGAATGATTGAATCCATTGGAGGCAAGGCTTCCTTTCACGGCTCTGATGATTTCCCGATTGTAATGGGGCAGCTGGATTTGGGAAAGCCGAAAACGCTTCTTATTTATGGAATGTACGATGTTCAGCCTGCTGATGAAAAAA
>JBAZYQ010000083.1:0-4482 GCA_041659245.1 Candidatus Nanoarchaeia archaeon | reverse complement strand
CCTTATCCGCAAATCTTTCAATAATTCCAGAATTCGAGGGCTATTTAAGAATAATCCCTATAGATTATGTACTGTATATACTTATGAATTATTTGTTAAATATTTAGAATTTCACTTTATCCAGACAGCATTATAATCCCTTGTATCCAGCGGCGTGAATCCTGCTTCCTTAAAAAATCTCTTTTCATCAGCAGATGACACGCCTGTAGAATGTATTGTAATTGCGCCCTTTGGAGTTACCCTGTAAATCTCCCTTATAAGGAACCTTGCATAATTTGAAGAAGGCATTACTTCCTCGTTTAGCACTCCTCTGCTTGCAATTATTGCAGACTCGTCAGGTTGTGAAACAAGAAAGGACAATGCGTCATTATCCACTATTTTTGCGTTTTGTCCTGAAACCATTCGTTCTGAAATCTTTGGATAAAGCATTTCAACGCCTGTGTATTCTGAAGCCCCTCTTTCAAGAAGCCATCTGTGCATCGGGCTTAAGCCTGGCCCAAGCTCTATTGCTTTCCTTCCAGTTATTGAATTTCTGAGAATACTTTCAGCATTTTCAAAATACCTTCTAAACATCTCCATCTGGACGTCAAAAGACATTTCGTAAGAAGTTGTGCTTCTAAGAGAATGACTTGCAGCCTTTGCAATATGCCTTTCCCTGCACGCAATAACTTCCTTAAGCTCATCGCTATTTAATTCCCTGTTTGCAAAGTAATCATTGAGTATGTCGGATAGTTGTTTCATTTTACCAGTATTGATGCTCTATAAATTCCTCCATTTTCTGCATTCTTTCTTCCTCAACAATCTTTCTCTTTCTAAAAACAAGATAGTGATTGCAGCTGTCATTTATCGAGATAAAAGGTGCTGTTTCAGAAAGCAAAGCCTGCAAATACTCGCTCTTCGTTCCAAGCTTAAACTTAAGCAAAGAATCTTCTGTAAAAAGCACAAACCTTATTCTCTCCTTGTCAAATTTATCGTCTTCTGCAAGAATAGTCATGTGCGCAAGACTAATATCCCTTATTGCATCAATGCATTCCCATTCATCATCAGGCGGAACCTGTGTTGTGACAAGCTCATTCCAATGTCTTGCTAAAAGCGCTGTTAACCCATGCAATGCAGGCTTATCCGGAGTATATCGCTCTGGCCTACTTCCTGTAATCAGTTTGTATGAACCCATTTTTCACCTTAGTAATAGCACCCTGCCAAGGAGTTTTCCTCGTTCTGGCTCTTTTCTTCCTCAAGAGTCAGCTTCTTGCCTGCAACAGGCTTGCCTTGAGTCATAACCCGCACCTCGCATTGAATTCCCTTTCAAGCCTTTCAACATCAGGATTGATATTCCTGAAAAGAAAGTAAGTTTCATACTCCCTCTCGCCGACAGGCACATTGAATGCCAGATAAGGCTTTCTGTCAACAGGCACGAATTTTATCTTGCCTGAATCATAGGTTTTATCAGGCTCAAATAGATAATCAGGAGACTTGCAGTGTATTTCCTTCACGCAAAACCATCCTTTAGGTGGCTGATTTACGATAAAACTTCCAAATAATAGAGCCCAGTCAGGCAGTTTTTCAGTGAGATTCTTTTTGGTGATTTTCATGTTTTTACCCTTACTATTAGCTTGTTTTCCTCATATTTAAACCTTTCTATTTGTTACTACTGCCTAGTTACTAGGTATTCAAGAATAAGCTTATATACCATATTCCACAGCAATATTGTATGGAAGGATGGATAATAGCTGCATTAATCATAGGCATATTCCTGTTTGTAATCGCCTTCTGGGCAATATCCTACATATGGACAATATACCACTTTATAGCCTGTTTTATAAGGGATATCCGAAAGAAGCTTAGATAGCAACCTTTATTTATACTGCATTATTCTAAAATCCTATGTTCAAATTCCTTAAAGAGAAATTAAAGGCAGCTGTAAGCAGGATTAGCTCTGCCATTGAGAAAGAAGAGCCTGTTGCCGAGGAAATGCAGGCGTCCCCGCAGATTGAATCTAGCGAGGTATTTACAAAAGAGGAAGAAAGCCGCATAGAAGTGCCTCCTCCGCCTGTTGAAGAAGAGGAAATAATTGAAGAAAAGGCAGAGATAAAGCACGTTGAGAAGATTCCTGAAAAGCCGAAACATATTGAATTGCCCAAGAAAAAAGAAGAAATAAAAGAAGTAAAGCCGCTTTCTGTGAAAAAAAAGGAAACACCGCTTGGATCTAAAGGATTAGTTCCTCCACCAATACCTCCTGAAAGTGATCCATTAAATGTAGTAAGAGACACTTTTAAATATTTAGAAGAACAACGTAAAAAAGAAGCCGTTCGCGAAGAGCCTGTTAAGGAAGCCCCTAAAGAATTCATACAAGAACAAAAACAAGGTTTCTTTGCAAAATTAAAACAAGCCATTACAACAACCAAAATCTCATCTGAGAAATTCGACGAGCTATTCTGGGAATTGGAAGTTGCAATGCTTGAAAACAATGTCGCATTTGAAGTCATTGAAAAAATCAAGTCAGACTTGAAGCTGAACCTTGTTGAAAAGCCCATTCACAGGGGAAGCATTGAGGAAGCAATTGAATCAAGCCTCAGAAACAGCGTAGGCGAATTGTTTGACTGCACTGATAATATCTCACTGCTTAACAAAATAAAAGCAAAAATCCAAAAGCCATACGTGGTTTGCTTCCTGGGCGCAAACGGTTCCGGCAAAACAACAACAATTGCCAAGATAACTTACCTGCTTCAAAACAAGGGATTGAAATGTGTGCTTGCAGCAGGAGACACCTGGCGTTCTGCAGCAATCCAGCAATTGGAAGAGCATGCAAAGAGATTGAATACTCCTATTGTAAAGCACGACTATGGCGCAGATCCCGCGGCAATAGCTTTTGACGCGATTGAGATGGCAAAGGCAAGAGGTATTGATGTTGTATTGATTGACACAGCAGGAAGACAGCACAGCAATGCAAACCTTATGGATGAAATGAAAAAGATTGTAAGAGTTGCAAAGCCTGACTTGAAAATATACATTGGCGAGATGATTGCAGGCAATGACTGCATTGAGCAGATTCAGAGCTTTGACGCAGCAGTTGGAATAGACGGAGTAATACTTTCAAAAGCAGACATTGACGAAAAAGGCGGCACGGCAATCTCAGTCACTTATGTCACAAAGAAGCCAATCTTGTATTTGGGCATGGGGCAGGAGTACAAGGATTTGGAAGAGTTTGACAAGGAGAAGATTTTGAATAATCTGGGATTATAATAAGAAGCAGGGATAAATATTATGAAACTACCAAAAAACGTGCGGGTGTTTGAGACGCGGGAAGAAGCAGCAAAGTGGCTGGAGCCTTATGCACAGGCAAATATGCAAACTATTAATCGCTTTGTCCAGATTATGCAGTCCGAGTGGGTAAAAACCCTGCTGAATGAGAAAGCCAAAAAAGCCATAAGCAGGCTTGAGGTTATATGCAGCATAGAGCTTATCGCCGTAGAATGGGACAAAGAGACAATTTATTTTCCATCACAGGAAGAACAGAAAAGAAGTAATGGATATTTAGGCGGGCGCCCAGTAGAAGAAGGATACGCCACTATTGAGGAACTTGCAAATACTCTTAAAAAAGAGATATCCAGAGGCAATTATGCAGGGCTATTAAAGATGGCGCCTTCATTTTATACATTAGTGGGAGAAAGGCAGCCCCCTTTTGATAAGGGGAGAGGCCTGAGTAAGGCAGAGCGTCAAGAGTTCACGAAAACTTTTTTCACAGGATTATAGGAGGAATAAGATGGAAATACCGAAAAATGTACAAATATTTGGAACTTACGATCAGGCAGATGAACAGCTAGGAAATTATCATGCGATAAATGCAAAGGCATACGAGCAATTAATGAAACTTCAATCAGATTATGAAACTGCACACCCCAAGGATTACAAAATGGTTCCGGTTGAGGGAGGCAGCTTTGTGAAAGCAGTAGAATACCCACAAGAGATAGGAAGCAAGTTGGAGTTCATATGCCTCATGCCATTAACAGCAATTGACGACAGCCAGCAAAAAATATACAGGTTTGAATTTGATGATGGCTCCGGCCCGTGCACTATTGAAGAAAGCTACCAATCACTGCAAAGCATGGCAGATACAATAAAAGAATGGCTGAAAAACAGATCTGCCCAAACTTATGGTGCAAAAATAACGCCTTTTTTTTATACAGTCGCGGGAACATATAATGCCGGCGAGTGGCGCATGGAACCGGAAGAGCTTAAGGAATTTCTCCAAGGAATGTTAATGGATGGACACTTTGAAAGCCAAGAGGAGATGCAAAGGGCGCAGGATGATTTAAATAAGTCAGATTTTGAAGCAATGAGTAAAGCAATTAAAGAAATGCATGAAAGCGGGCTGACACCAGAGGAGATAGAAGAGTTCAAGAGAGCGTTTTTCACAGGATAATCTTTAATTTATTTTTTCAACTTTCTTAAAAATCTTGCGGAAATATTCAAAAATCTGTG
>JBAZYQ010000082.1:0-4527 GCA_041659245.1 Candidatus Nanoarchaeia archaeon | reverse complement strand
GCTCTCCGTCAAGGAATGCGATTACAGGCCCGCCTGAATCTCCGGGAACAACGGCAGTGTCCTCGAAAAAATATTCATACTCCCTGGTTTCGCTTCCGTATTCATCGCCGTATAATGGATTCAGCACATGGCCTTCTTTGGCATAGGGCTCATTTAATGCTGAGAATGAATATGTAATGCTTCCTTCCGCCAGCTTGCTTGCATCGCCCGGCACAAAAGGCACCGAAGGTATTGAAAACATCGGCTCTTCCTTGAATCTAAGCAGTGTAAAATCATCTTCTGTGCCTGTCCATACGGGCTCAAGCTCATAATACACCCCCCCAATTGGCGTGAAGTAGCTTACATTAAATGAAGTTACCACTCCGCCCCATTTCTTGTTAAGCATTTCTTCAAACTCTGATTTTATGACATGCGCTGCAGACAATATATATCCGTTGTCAAGCGAAAGCCCTGAGCCGCCAAAAATATCCATGTAAGGGCCGCTTCTTATCCCGCCCTGCACATCATAAGCAAGGAATGTATTTATTTCCATTGTGCTGTTTTCATATTTGGCTAATATTTCTTCAAGATTGTCTATCATTTCATTGTCATAATCATACAGCCCGTCCATATCCTGGTGCGTGTAAATATATTCCTGCCTTGCCTCTTCCATTGCGGGATTATAATCTTTGTTTATCAGGAAGCCGGAAGAAGACATAATACTCAATGCAGCAGCACCGCAAAGAAACCCTCTTTTTAATTTATTTAGGCGTTCGCCCATATATTACTATTTATATGGCGGCTGTATATATAAGCCTTATTGCATCCTCTGCTAAACCAAAAATGCAAAAGCCTAGGCATCTAAAAGTTTATAAAAGAGCAGAAACCCCTTAAAAGGCAGTTGCAATTCACTTTTTTTGCGGGGGTTGCAGAGCCTGGTCAAATGCGCAGGACTTAAGTTAAGGACAAGCTTACGTGTGTAAGCTCCCTTTTGGGAAATCCTGTCCTTTAGTAGGTACGAGGGTTCAAATCCCTTCCCCCGCATTATCTTATTTTTCTTAATTAGAATTCATTGAATATAAATAATTATTTTACTAAGTGGAAGGTTTCGAACGAGCGCAGCGAGATTATCTTCCCCTGCATTATCTTATTCTTCTTAATTATAAACTATAGAATTTAAAATATAAGTATAATAATTCTCAAGCAAGGCATCCGGCTCTTACTTCAAGCATCTGCCCTGTGCAGGGCACATATTTTCCCCTGCCTGCTTTGATTGCAGGTATAACTTCCACGAATTGTATTGTGCCTACTGCTACGGCATCATAGTCATTAGGTCCAAGATTAATATTTTCTGTTTCAAGCCCCTTGATTGCAACACCTTGTTCTGTGGCTTCAACAGCATCTCCTTTAATCCGTAATATCCACGAATCAATTTGTTGCGAAGCAAGATTCTTCACATTAATATCTAGTGTATCGCCAGTCTGGCACGCTTCTTCAACAGTGAACTTCACATTTTCGCATTTTAATTTTGTATTTGCAAGGGCTTCCTCTTTGGCTGCCCTTTCTTCAATATATCCTCTGCTCCAGACAACAACCATTGCAACAACAGCAACCGTAAATCCAACCAGCATTGTGGTTGCAATTAACGGAGAAACGCCTTTTTTCCTGAATTTTTTTACGCGCATTGTACCACCAGTCTCTTTGTTGTGCAGCTTGCAAATTGCCCGTTGCTTATTTCAATAATGGGCAAAAGTTCTACACTGCTAGTGTCAGACGGAATTATTAAACTTATCGTTTGCTCTGGGTCAGGCAAAAGCGGCCCTGTTATTTGGCTTCCTTCTTCCATTTGGGTTAATGCTCCTTCTGTCGAATTAAATCTTACTATGAAATTTTTTATTGTTAATGTGCCTTTATTTTTTATATTGACCTGTGTGCAATCACTATTATTATTTGCATCAATAAACACCATCTTGCACTCTTCCCTGCCTTCCATATACTTGATTGTGCCTGAAGCTGCGTCTTCAGTATGCCCCTTTGCCCAAAGTATTATCATGACAGACAATGAGACAAAGAATCCTGTAACTAGAATATAAGAAATCCACTCGGCGCCTTTTTTGTTCATGGGCATCTGTCCGCCAATGTTGAATCTGGAATAAACACCCTGTCATTAATGCACTGCGTTGCCGTGCCGCTTTCTACTATAATTGGGGCAAACTGCATTTTTGAAACTGATTTTAAATTAAGCACTTCAACTATCACACCTGTTTTTGGCTTTATTACTTCGCCTTCAAAGATTTCGCTTTCCGGCAGCCCTGCTGTTACTTTTTCAACTTTCAGTTTGTCTATGCTAAAACTTCCAAGGTTATATACTACAGCGCCGCAAGCATTGCCATCTTCATCTGTATTATTATAATCAAACGCCACGTCAAACTTAACGTCTGAGCACTCATCTGCATTCCCGTATTTTTCAATGACTGTCTTTGCCTGCCCTTCTGTTGACTTCGTGTACCAGATTGTGACAAAAGCCCCTAACGTAACTGAAAGAGCCATGAGAAGAACAAATGCAATTATTGGTCCTATGCCTTTCTTGTTCACATTTACTCCAATATGTCCCTGCACGCCGGCGGATTAATGTCAGAAGCCCATTTGCAGTTGGCTGCATTACAATTATTTTCATTACAGTTAGTTGGATCATTATTATCAAAAGTGCATTCCTCTTCTGTTTGGATATACCCGCAGTCTGGCTTTCCTAGATCAGTGCAATATAATCCGGAACTTGCACGGGTTTTGCCTGCGCAATAGCTTGCCAGTGTCATAACACTTCCTGAAGATGCCATGAAATTTCCTTTTGTGAAAACTTTTCTCTGCTTTGCATTTGTTTCCCAGCTTACAACAACAACATCAGGCTGCTCTGTTTCAAGCAAAAACTGGTATGCAACGGTTCCCACGGAAATATTAATATATTCTGGAGTTAATGGGGCTAAAGTTGTATAATTCATTTCTGTTTGGCATGGTGCAACATCTTCCATGAGAACCTCTACATCTACCTGCATGCCCTCAAAGCTTAATTCTGCAGGTATTGTCTGATAGCAGCCTGCGAGAGGAGTTACATCATCACAAATTCCGTCATTGCACGTCACTATTATCTTCTCCTTAAGAAAGTTTCCTATATACATTTTCCCGTTATTGTCAAACACTGAAATCAATTCAAAGCGGGGGCTTTGGGCTTTTGCATAGCTGGCAAACTGGACTGTGAATTTTTTGAATGCTTCAAACATTTGCTCTTGTCCCTGCCCTGCAACAGAATTAACAAGCTTCGCTGTTTCAGTTGCATAATTGTTTGCTATTCTTTCAAAATCGCTTGCAACGCTGTCCTGCACAACCCTGTTTGAGATTGTCACCATGCCGTAAATTATGATAGACATCACAATTGCAGCCAATATATAGACTTGTCCCCTTTTGTTCATGCAAGAAATTAAGCTATTTTGCTTTATATAACTTATTATTTGGCAGGATTCTGCGAAGAAGGGTTTATTTGCGTGTTTATTGCAGTCTGCACCTGCTGGACAGCAGCCTGCTGCTCTTTCTTTATCTTCTTTTTTTCTTCCAAATATTCATTCAATGCAAAAACACCAAGCAATAATCCGACAATTCCTGCTGCAATGCATATTACCCATCCGCCTTTTATGAAATTGCCCAACATTCCACTTGCCATTTCCATGCCCGGCTCATTAAGCCCTATGTCTTTTGTCTGATTGTTCAGGAATATTGACATGCCTCCGCCTATTGCAGATGTCATGAATGCAGCCACAATCCAGCTTAAGTGCGTTGCTTTTTTCAGTTCTTTCTTTTCTGTTTCCTCTTTTGTCTTCATTTCAGTAACCTGCTTTATTGCTGACTCAGCCTGCTGCTTTGAAGTATAAATCGTGTCAAGATATTTTCCCACAACATCAAAGTCAAACTTGTTTGCCTTCAATGACTGCTCAATAATCTGCAGGGGAAATCCCTTTCTTAATTTGTCCTTTGCCCATTCTTTTCTTAATGCCCTGTCAGGAAGAACAACGCCAAGCTGCTCAAGGTCTTTTAGAAATTGCTCTGATTGCAGTTCTATCACATTTTCAAAAGGCTGATTAGGCTGTGTTTGCTGTACTGGCTGTGCGTCAGGCATAGTAAAAATAAAAGAGATGGCAGTATAAAAACTTTACTTCTTTGCTATTTTCAGTATGTCTGCCTTGATTTGCTCTATGGGATTCTCGCCATTGACTATTCTTAATAATCCCTTTGACTTGTAGAATTCTATCAAAGGCTTTGTCTGCGCATTATATACCCTTAGCCTTTCTTTGATTACATCTTCCTTGTCATCATCTCTGTGGTAGAGCTTTCCCTGGCAAACATCGCAGATTCCTTCGAGTTTCGGGGGAACATTAATCCCGTAAATCTTCTTGCAGTTAACGCACTGCCTTCTTGATGTCAATCTCTGTATTATAATCTCATCTGTTGATTCAATGTCAATCACGTAATCAATGCTAATTATTTTTTCTAAAGCTT
>JBAZYQ010000081.1:0-4527 GCA_041659245.1 Candidatus Nanoarchaeia archaeon | reverse complement strand
CTTCCGATCTTGTCAAAGTGCCTGTCTTGTCAAAGACAATGATATTTACTTTCTGCATTTTTTGCAAAGCAGATGCGCTTTTTATCAAAATTCCCTTTCTTGCAGCAACCCCTGTTCCCATTATTACTGCTGTCGGCGTTGCAAGTCCCAATGCGCACGGGCAGGCTATTATAATCACTGTTATGAACCTGCTTAATGCAAACTCTAATCCTTTTCCCAATGACAGCCATACTATGAATGAGATTATTCCAATTACCAGGACTGCCGGCACAAAAACAGATGCAACCTTGTCAGCAAGCTTTTGGATTGGCGCTTTTGAAGACTGCGCTTCTTTTACAAGCTTTACAACCTGTGCAAGGAATGTTTCATTGCCTACTTTTGTGGCTTTGAATCTCATGCTTCCGTGCATGTTGATTGTTGCGCCGATTACATTGTCTCCTGTCTTTTTTTCAACAGGCATGCTTTCACCTGTAACCATTGACTCGTCAACAGTTGAATAGCCGCTAATCACAATGCCGTCAACCGGAATCTTTTCGCCCGGCTTTACAAGAATTATGTCTCCTTTCATTACTTCCTCTATAGGCACTTTTACTTCTTTTCCATTCCTGATTACAACAGCTGTCTTTGCCTGCAGGCTGATTAAAGATTTTATTGCAGCGCCTGTTTTTCCTTTTGTCCTTTCTTCAAGATAGTCTCCTAAAAGTATGAATGTTATCAAAAGCCCTGCTGCTTCAAAGTACAGGTTTTCCATGCCCGCCTTTGCCATGAATATCATAACAGTCATTACAACTGAATAAATGTAAGCAGTGCCTGTGCCTAATGAGACAAGGGTGTCCATGTTTGCTGCTTTTGCCTTTACAACAGATATTATTCCGCTCTGGAAAAATCCCCTGCCCTGAAACATTATTGCAGATGCTAGCAAGAATTGGACTATTGCAGCTGTCTTGTCTCCAAACGGCATTGGAAGCCCCATTGGAACAAGCATTGTGTAGAATAACGGGATGCTGAGAATTAATGAGGTGAAGAATCGTTTTTTAAGAGCTTTTTCCTCGCCGTGATGCTCGTGCTCCATTTCATCTTCGTGCTCGTGCGCCTTGTATCCCAGACTTTGGATTGTTTGCTTTATTTCTTCCCTGTGCAAATGCTCCTCATGCTCAACATCAGCAGAAGCTGTTGCAAAATTCACAGAGGCTGATTTAACCCCTTTCATCTTTTTCAGCTTTCGCTCAATGTTTGCGGCGCAGCTTGCGCAGTGCATTCCGCTTATGCTTAAGTGTGTTTTGTGCTCCATTTCTTCCTCCTAATAATGCATTTCCATCTTTATAATATCTTTTATCTGGCTCCGCAGCCGCATCCGGCGCCCATTCCGCAGGTTCCTGCTTTTGGCGCAGGCGCGCTTGCCAATGCCTTGGCAGTGTCTGCTGTGTCATCAACCACAACAAACACTCCAGGTATCATTCCCATCCAGCAGCTCCATGCAATATTCCCTGTTGTTATTGGAGTAAACTCAATTGTCTGCAAGCCTGGCTTGACATCAAACTTAAGCCCCAATGAAGGCACCTGTATTGCCCTGTTGCATCCATTTAGCTCTTTTCCGTCAATTATCCATTTGACAGGAACTCCTTTTTGCAGTACAAACCTGTTTGGCACAAAGCCATTGCTGTTGACTTCCATTTTTATTTCCTGATAGCCATCTTTTATTACAATGCCATTGGCAGGGCTTGTTGTGCTTTCTGCCGGGCTTCCTATGCCTCCTGATTTTGCTGAAAATCCTGATGCCAGCGTGTTGAAGTCATAGCCGGAGCCTGTAAGTGACAATCCTCTGTTCAGCATTATCAGCCCTAATATAAGGACTACAATGCCTGAATACTTCAGTATCTTTCTCGTCATCTGGCTGCTAATCATTGTTGTTATCATGCCAAAGCCAAAAAGCACAGGCAGAGTTCCCAGGCCAAAGACAGCTGCCGCTGTTGCTCCCTGCACAAAGCTTCCAGTGCCTGCTGCGTATATGTATATTGCAAGCAAGGGTCCGCACGCAATCATAAGCCCATTCAAAAGCCCTGTGACAAAAGGCCCTGCATTGCCTCCAAAGTGCGCATTCAGTTTGTTAAGGAACGCCGGCTGCCTTATCTGCATTTTTCTTAATGCAGGTATTACATCAAGCATCTTAATGCCGAATAATACAAGGAAAATTCCTGCCACTATTGCTATTCCTCCCCTTAGTGTTGGAGTGAAGGATATGAATGAGCCCAAAAGCCCGAACAATCCCCCAATAATTGCATATGACAATGTCTTGCCAGTGCCATAGTATAAGTGTTGCATAAAGCCTGACTTGTTTTCCTTTGCATTCTTTGCGCTGTATGAAACCATGAATCCGCCGCACATTGCAACGCAGTGAAAGCCAGTCATTAGCCCTGCAAGGAACAATATTCCCAATGATACATTATTGCTAAAGTCAGGGAGATTCAATCCAACTGTGCTTTTTAGCACTAAGTATATTCCGAAGATTGCAACAAAAAATCCTGCCGCTATTGCAGCATACTTTGCGTTTGAAGTTTTCTTTTTTTCCTTGCAGCTGTAGCCCAATGACTCTATCTTTTCAATTATCTTTTCCCTGCTTGTCTCTTCAGGATTGAACTTAATTTCTGCAGAGCCTGTTTCATAATCTACTGCGCATTTCTTTATTCCGTGCATTTGTAATACAGCGTGCTTTATTGTATTTTCGCAGCTGTGGCAGTGCATTCCTCTTATGGCTATTGTTTCTGTTGCCTGATTCTCTTCCGGCTTTTCTTCATCTGGTTTTTGTTCTTCCATGTTGTCTCCTTTAATCCGTATTATATCCCATATCTTCAATTGTCTTTCTTATTTGCTCAGTGCTTATCTTGTCATCATTGAAAAGCACGCTTACTCTTTTTTTCTTCAGGTCTGCGCTTGCAGTAAATATGCCTTCAATGTCCTGCAGTGTTTCCCTGATGAACACCTCGCAGCTCTGGCAATGCATGCCGTTTACTTTCAGCTTAATATTTTTCATGACATCATCTCCTGCATTCTTGGATGCATACCTGTAATAGAACTGAAACGCCTTATAAGCCGTTGTTTGAAACTAGTTTCAAGAGTTTAAAGGCGAATGGAATGGGAGTTTCAGGCTGTTGCAGAGAAAGCCATTAAGGGCTCTGCCCTTAACAACCCGCGGGGCGAGCAGCGAAAGAGTCAGAAGTCGGCGGTAATTGGAAGGTGCGCATTATTTAATTATTTTATAGTGTAATTGCACTATTCCAGATTTCAACTTTGTTAGTTTAAGCAATTTTAGCTTGCTTTCAAAATTTTCTTCAGAGAAAATTCTTATTCCTTTTCCCAATATAAATGGCTCAATATTAATTATTATTTCATTAACCAACCCTATTCTCATAAAAGAAGAATTTACATTTCCGCCGCCTATTAATAAAACTCTTTTAAATCCTAACTTTGAAGCTTTTTCAAGTGCATTCTTCGGTGAATTTGCTAAAATATATCCCTTATCTATGTTAAAATCTGGATTCTTGGAAATAACAATTTTAGTTGCTTTTATTGTATCAAAATTATAATCTTTCCATTTTTTTATTATTTGGTAGGTATTTCTTCCTACAACAAAACATCCTGTTTCTTTTGCTAAACTAAGAAAAACCTTCCAATTTTCATCAGATAAAAAATCCTCACCATAATTCTCTCTGGCAACTATGCCATTTAGGGTTTGAGCCATGTACAAAATTACTTTCATATTACAATAGTAGCAAAGCTCTTTATTAAATTTATCGAAAGTGCATTTTCCTATTAATAAGATCAAATACGATGGAATGGTGATAACTCTTTTTCAGTTAGCCTGTCTGGCGAGGAGCGGAGAAATTGCGAGCTGGGAAAAATTAATCCTTGACTTGTTCTTCAAGACGTTTTTTAATGAGCTTTAAGTGTGGTTCAAAATCTTCATCTATATCTGTAGGACAGCGGAAATCAAAACTTAAAAAACCGGGACCATTAATGCGAGGTAACCTGCCGCTAGTAGGAATCTGACTATAAGCAATATCATACTTTCGTAGAAGTGATTCAACATATTGTCCTTCGGCTGTCCGTTCATCGGAATAAAGCCTTACTTGTGGACTACCTTTGTCTATCATATCAATCTATAGGATTTAAGAAACTTCTATTTAAATGTATCTGCGCGTGGCGAGCAATTGTGCATAACAGCCTATATGCGAAAAGGGCCAATCTTACTTATTTTATAAGGGGTTTGGGGTGTCCCCAACGGCTTTCTATTTAGAATTATTATCTCTATCTTCTTATTTCAATATAACGACATTCGTCATCCCGCGTCTCTTCCTCTCCACTAATCTCTTTCCCTCGAGAACGTCAAGAATCCTTGTAATCTTTACTTTTGTAAATCCGCTCTTGTCAACCAAATCAGACTGGAACATTGTGCCGTCTGCTTCTTTCAAGAGAACTATGGCTTTCTTCTCTTCCTCATTAAGCAAGGAATGTCTTTTCTCAATCTCT
>JBAZYQ010000080.1:0-4685 GCA_041659245.1 Candidatus Nanoarchaeia archaeon | reverse complement strand
TGATGTCCCAGGAAAACACCTCTGCCATGACAAACAATGAGGATTCTTCCTCGTCAAGGCTTATTTTCTCTAATTTTAATTCTTTTACTTGCTTTTCAAGGCATTTGAAGAATATATGCTCCCCGGTGTGCATCATTGCAAGCTTCTTGGATTCATTATCAGGATTCATGATAGAATTCAGATGAAAACGCAGTATATAAAATTTGCCTTTCTATAATGCTTTTGCAGCTTCCAAAAGCTCTGCTTTTATGAATTCATAGCTGACTGTTTCCTCGCCAACCATTCTCTTGTTTTGAAAATCAGGGGGCACATAATCCCTTACTATGGAATATTCTCTTTTGCAGCATAATCTTACTTTATCATTGATGTTAAGCCTGTCGAACAATGCAATGTCTTCTATTTTCATAACTCTTGGCTCATTTTCTCCCTCAAATCTCATTAGAAATTCATAGCCTTCCGGAAAGCACGGAAGAGGCTCTTTTGCCTTTACAACAGCATCTTCCTGTATAATTTCGTAGAAAACATCCTCGTCTGTTTCGCTTGTAAGCTCAAGCTGATGCCCCAACTGCCTTATTTTTTCAACAAGATCCATTTTATTGCTTTATCAGAACAAGCCCTTTGTCTTTTGTGCAGAGTGATTTCAAATTGCAGTTCACCATCACATCTGCCTTGCTGTATTCCTGCCCGCCGATTGTTATAATCTGCTTTCCGCTGTCAAGAGTTTCATAACAGACAATTCCGCAGGTATCTATTTCCCTGCATGAATTATCAGGTATGTATACTTTATGCAAATTTTTTGGCGCATGGCATCCAATAGCCATTGCCGCTCCCAAAACCAGTGCTGCCAATCCTTTCATTTTAATCCCTCGCTCCTGTATTCCATGAATTCATCATTAATCTCAAAAATATTCAATCTGCATGCATTGCTTTCCAATTCAAGTGTGCCTGCATTAAAATCCAGAGTATCAGCAATTCCATCCTTCTTTGTCACAATCCTGTAGAAAGGCATTTCATTCTGGTCAAAGCCCATGAATCCCTTGTAGCAAACCAAGCCGCATTCATAATCCTGCTTGCAGCTGCCTGCTTTTACCTTGTAATCGTCTGCATTTCCGCCTTTGCATCCTAATAATGAGGCTAATCCCAATGCCAGAATTACTTTTAGTTTCATATATACAGCGATATTGCGCTGGTATATAAATCTTATCTTAACTTTTCAAGAACAAGGCTGTCTTTGTCAACAGAAAGTCTATAGAATACGCATTTATCTGCGATTATCATTCTTCCGCCGAGATTGGTATAATTGTCAAATCCTTCTGATGCAATTGTGTAGCCTTCTAATTCACCTGAATTTACCCTTGTCCAGATATCCTCATAGCAAATCTTTCCGCCGCATAAGTCTTTGCACTCATTTGCAGCTATTTCTACAAGCTCAGGCGCTTGCGGCTTTGGCTTTGGCTCTTCGCCAGAACAGCAAAGCCCTGCTATTGCCAATAGAGTTAGTGCTGCTTTCTTCATTTTTTCTCCTTTTTATTGCCAGTTCTTTATTACAAGCAAGTCTTCATTTACCTGAAGCACAGGCATTTCGCATCCTTTGACATAAACAAGCCTGTTAACCAGGGGAAAGCCCATATTCCTTTCTTCAATGTCAGCATTTATCATGCCTTCCATGATACCATTGTAGCAAACTTCGCCGCAAGTTGTCTGCCTGCATTCCCCTCTTGGGATGTCATATACCTGTTTTGCAGGCGCACATCCTTCTGTTCCTAATGCCAGCCCTGCAACCACAAGCCCGACAATTGCGCCAAGCCCCTTTCTTGTTGTTTTGTTCATTTTTTATTCCTCCGTTATTCTTGTTAAAGTTGGTCTTTGTGATACTTCAATTCCTGTTCTTAAGGCGTTTTCAAGTGCTCTTGTTGAGAATTTAAACCTTTCTGCCAAGCGCCTTGCAACAGGCTCATAATCTGCCTGTCCTTCCCTTATAACCCCGAGGTAATCGTCATATAATCTGCTTGCTCCTGCCTGTAATGCTTCATCCACTTCCACAAATTGCAATCCGTTTCTGACAAGCCCCTTTGCCTCATCTTCAAAGTAAATGTACCCTTTTCCAATTAGGGAAATGCACTTTGCAAATCTTTCTTCAGGTGTTGTTTTGTTCATTGTGAATACCCCTTAATCTTCTTAATATGTTACTATCTAGTGGTTATAACTAATATATAAGCCTTATGGTTCGAAGAACATGAGGTTTCGAACGTAGTGAGAAAGCTTAACGGATAGTGCAAAAGGCTGTTTAGGGTCTCTCCAGCTCACGCTGATTTATGAATATAATGTGCCAAAACCAGATGCAATAATGACACTGCCTCTCTTTTCTATAAAAGAATAGAAATCCATCTGAAGGTTGTAAACCCTGGCAAGAAACCGCCGGCGCTTCAAGGAGTGTGCCCTTGGTTTCTTGCTGGGGAAAAAGAGGTGATAGACATATGAAAACATAACTTCTATATAAACCTTTCGGTTGTGTTGTTACTGGCGTGTAGTATTAGGGCTTAAAACCTGTTTTAAGGGCTTTATAGCCAAAATAGGGCTAATTTGTGTATTTTGGAACCCCATGGTTTCCTCTGGAAGCTCGTTGGAGTGACAACGGGGGAGTTATTGCTCTTTCAGCTCACTTTGCATCAGGAATAACTATATATATCAGTTTGGAATACCAATAATAAGCCATTTCAGTCCCGTAGTGTAGCGGCCAATCATACGAGGCTCTGGACCTTGTGACCCTGGTTCGAATCCAGGCGGGACTATAGTTATGGGGGTATATAATATGGACACAAAGCAGGAAGACTTATTCATCTGCGAATGCAGGAGCATGGGGCTTGAGCAGATTGCTGAAACTCGGATAGGCGATGACAAATTCTGCGCAATAAAAAGCGCATTGATTCAGACCGGCTTTTTTGAATGCCCGCAATGCAGGCAGATTTACAAGAGCCACAGGTTTGGCCTTGGAAAGATAGATGAGAACTCAAGATTCATTGCATTCCACCAGTATAAGGGATATCTTTCAAGAGAGCAGCTTTTTGAGCTTGCAGGCAATTATTCAGGAGTTATCTCTTTGAATGATGAACTTGCTGTTCTTAAGAAATAATTCTCAATGAGCCATTGCTTTCAGCGCGATTGTCGCAAAACTTCCCTTATTGAGAATAAACACTGATTTTTGCTTCTTTCTTCCAGGATTAAGCTCATCCCTCTCATCTTTTGAAAACATCAGGTTTTGTATTTCTGCAGAAGCATCCCTTAGTATTGTCCTTGATTCCATGTAAGGTATCTGCTTTACGTGGAACATCTCAGGCTTTATCCCTTCCTTTTCAAGGAATTCATCAGCGTACTTCTTTATTTGCCTGTCAACTTCAAACTTTGCATAATCATGGCCAATCAATGGAATCTTGAATTTTATGTTCTGGACACTCATTGGAAGCTTGCCAAAGCAGTAATTGACTTCAAAAAATTCGCAATTGTCTTTCACATATGCTGCAAGAATGTCATTGAATATCTTTGACTGGTAGGCGTGTATGAATAATGTGGATATTTGCTTGGGCAGAGCCATGAAAGCGCCTATGTAATCATTTGGATTCTTCTCAAGCCATTCAACTGCTCTTTTCTCAGTAAGATAGCCAGGCACCATGTCTGCTTTTAATTTCCCCCAGCTTGCTTCCATCAGTTTCCTGAAATCCTGGTGCTCTTTTGTTTCTTCCTTGAATGGATATAAAAGATATGCCTTCATTGCATCCTCAAATTTTCCTTCAATGATTAATTTCCCGACAGTTGCCATGTTATGCCTTATGCCGCCAAACCTCTGCTCATCATAGTAATTTGTAAAGCATTTGATTCTTGCAAGCGGCTTTTCCAGGTCCCTTGCCAGTATTTCAAACCCGTTTGCCTTGTGTGACGCCAATCCTATTGGCTTGTCAAGATATCCTTTGAATCTCAGCTTAAGATCTTTTATTTTCACTCTCTGGATATCCTCTTTTGTCAGTCCATAGGCAGACACATACTGCTCTGTAATTGCGCTCTTGTCTTTCATACCTGCATTTGAGAATATCTTTGGATTTTTCCTGAGATAATCCGCTATCCTTAGGATTGCATTGACAGTTGCCCAGTTTTTCTTTCTTAAAATAAAGCACGCGTAGTCGCCTTTATCAAGGAGATTTATGTCTGCTATTTCCTTTACAATGAAATCCTCCGGGATTGTTTTCAGCTTCATATAAGTTTAGAGAAGGCTTTTGTTATTAAAGCTTGTTATATAAAATATGAAAGCCGGCTTGACGAGGCGCTCAAAAAGCCCCTCCGGCAAAGCAGGAAATTCTTATGCAAATTGCTCATTTTAGCATCTTTTTTCCGGCATAACCTTCTGCTTTTTCAACGACTGCCGGAAATCTTGCGGATTTTTGGGCGAAGGGCTTATTAAGCGGAAGCAGATATTGGCAGGCAAGCAAAAAAGGTGCAAAATGGCAAATAATTTATTATTATTGAGCGCAGAAAATATTAGGAGCAGGATTCATACAATAAGGGGAATGCAGGTAATGCTTGATTCAGACCTTGCAGAGATGTATAACGTAGAAACAAAAGTATTAAATCAAGCTGTAAAAAGGAATAGTGAGAGGTTTCCTCAAGAGTTTATGTTCCAATTGACGCAAAAT
>JBAZYQ010000079.1:0-4878 GCA_041659245.1 Candidatus Nanoarchaeia archaeon | reverse complement strand
AATGATGATTTAAGAATGACTGTTGATGATTATCTTGAAGCAAACAATATTGAGCCTTCTTACCAATATACAACAAGCTGGTGGGAGTATCCAATCAATGCAGCAGGCGGATATATGCTTACGCTTCTCTGGCACGAGTTCGGGCATTATACAATGGCAAATATATTTGGGGCTGAAAATGTGCAGATGCATACTTTTGACGGAGAATGCAAAGGAAGCCTGGCATGCGTGAGATACAAGGCAGGAACATGCAGGGATCGCCTGTGCCGAAACATGGAATGGGAAGTAGGGCCGCTGCAGAGGACATTGATTTCAGCTGCAGGCACCGGGTTTACAACCATGGGAAATTTAGGGCTTACAGCTTTGCTTAAGAATGATATTCTTCCGGACTGGTCAAGAAGCTTTGCAGCAACAACATCACTTATGATGATGGCTGACAGGCACATATATATCTGGAGCTCTGCCATAAAGCACTGGGCTGGGATGGATATGGGCGGAAGCGATTTTGAGCACATAATCAATGCTAATTTTTCATCTCCTGAAGCAAAGAACGCAGCATACGGAGTTTTGTTTGCAGCATCTGCAATCGAACTGGCTTTAAGATGGGAAGAAGTATGGTATCTTGTGAATACAATAATCGGAAAGGAAACAGAAGTTCCTGAAGGCTTGGGAATAATGCCTGGCTTGTATCCGTATGGAAGCACTTTGATGCTTGGCGCTTCAGGCGAATTTTAAGATAAGCCTGTTCTAAAAGCCCCTAATCAAACCAAAATACTTAAATACACTTTAAGGCACTTATAATGCAGTAATAATTATTAAAAATAAGAGGTGGTATAATGAAAATGAATAAAAAAGGCGCAATTGAAATGTCAATGCAGACTATCATTGTGGTTATTATCGGAGTTACATTGTTGACTCTGGGAATCAAGTTTGTCTCAGATACAATGAGCAAGACAACAGGGCTTTCAGACACAATGTTTGAAAGCGGTGACACGCTCATGAATGACATCTTTGGCGGCTCTGATGCAGTGCTTTCAGTAAGGCCTGACATGACAACAATCAGGGTTGGAGACACAGGAAGCGCAAAGATATACCTCAGAAACTCAGGCTCAGATGATGGAAATTGCGGAGTTGAATTAAAAGTCACTGATTACAGTGGCACTGACCAAACAGCGATTGCAGCTGCAGGCACTTGGCTTAGGCTTAAATCTCCAACTAATACAATAAAAGCAGGAGCAATGTTGGAAAAGACATTGGCAATTGTTCCGCCTAAGGGCACAAAGCCAGGCACATATACAACAGAGATTACATCTACTGGAGCATGCGAGGGCAGCACAGGACTTATTGTTATAGTTAAGGGCAGCGCATAAAGCCCTTCTTCTTTTTTTACTTATCTTTATATACCTCTTCTCATTATTTTATAGCCATGGAGAACGACTTTACAAGAAGGTATATCAAATTAGGGGCAAGAGCTGACATATTTGACCTGCCTGAAATAATAAGAGTGAATACCTTAAAGACAACTCCAAAAACGCTTTTTGACAGATTAAAAGAAAAGGGGTTTGAGTTTGAAAAAGTCCCTTTCCTGGAAAATGGGTATAAGGTAATAAGAGCAAGGCACGCATTATCTGCTTTGCAGGAATACCTTCACGGCTATTTCTACATGCAGGAAGCCGCCTCACAATTGCCTGCCCAAATATTAAATCCATGCAAAGATGACATTGTGTTGGATGCCTGCGCAGCGCCCGGAAGCAAGACAACACAGTTGGCTGTAAAATCAAAATATGTTGTTGCTTTGGAAAGCCAGCATAACAGAATGCCTTCTTTGGTAAACAATGTTGAAAGATTAGGGATAAAAAATGTCATTGCCTGCAACACAGACGCAAGAATATTTGAGCCAAGCATTAAATTTGACAAGATACTTGTTGATGCTCCCTGCTCAGGCAATTATATCTCAGACACGCAGTGGTTCAGAAGGCAAAGTGTTAATAATTTTAAGCAGAGGGCTGAAATCCAGAAGGAAATTTTAAGCAATATAGTAAGCCATCTATCAGACAACGGGGAGCTTGTTTACAGCACTTGTTCCCTGGAGCCTGAAGAGAATGAAATGATAATTGACTGGGCAATAACAGACTTAAGAATGAAAATTGTTGACATTGACTGCATAGGCGACAAGGGGCTTACGAGCCCTTTCGGAGAAAAATTGCACAAGGATGTTGAAAAAAGCAGAAGATTATGGCCTTACAAGACAAAAACACAGGGCTTTTTCATAGCCAAGATGGTGCTAAAATGAACTTTGACGTATTTATATCAAAATTTGCAAAAATTAAGCTGGAATACACCAAGATTGGAAACAAGTATTTTCTTGCAGACGAAGAGATGAAGGAGCTTTCAAAAAAGCTTAACTGCAATATTGCGGCAATAGGGCTTATTTTGGGAGAAGACAAGAAAGACAAGTTCACTCCGAGCATCGCATTACTGGAAATACTCTCAAAAGTGTCTGATGAAAAGGTATTTGTCAATTACATAGGAGAAATAGACTTTCTCTATGGCAAGGACTTGAAAAAAAGGCATATTCTAAGGTTTACAGGAGGCTCAAAAGAAGGATTCTTCAAGCTTATCCAGAATGAGCATGATGAAAACATAGGGTATGGCAAAATATCGGCTGAATTAACAGGCTCAAAGGCTGAAATCGCCTGTTTATTGGACCGCGGGGACTTCATAAGGCGGGAAAAGAGCTAAAAGAGCAAAGCTTTATAAAGAAACATTTAAATACTCACCTAGCCTATAATAGCATAAGGTAAGGAGATAAAGAACATGGGACGAATAAAAACGACATTAATCAAAAGAAACACAAAAAAGCTTGTAAAAGACCACGGCGATAAGCTTTCAAAAGACTTTACAGCCAATAAGAAAGCAATTGCCGGCGTAGCGATAATAACCTCGAAGAAGCTAAGGAACATAATTGCGGGTTACGCTGCCAGGTTAATGAGAAAAAAAGCTGAAAAAGACAACCAGTAAAAAGAGGAGGAACAACTATTATGGAAGATAACGACCATGTCATCTTTGTAGGAAGCAAACCTTTTATGAACTATGTTACAGGCGTTGTAATGCAGTTCACAACCCAGAATGCCGAGAATGTTGTTGTCAAGGCAAGAGGGAAATTCATATCAAAAGCAGTTGACATTGCAGAAGTTGCTGCAAAAAGATTTCTTGAAGGACAAATTGTTGTTGGCAATATTGAAACAAACAGCGAAGAGTTCAAGAACAAGGAAGGAAGGCAGGTAAGAGTAAGCACAATTGCCGTTGCCCTGAATAAGAAATAAAACTATCTTTTCTTCTTGAGAATTCCAGTGTATATTCTATGTATTGCAGGATCATTCTCATATCCCAATGATTTTAATTCAGCTTTTGAGATTTCTTGTGATTCAGGCACTTTCGATTGAGCCTTAAAGCTTTTCTTTTGCTTGATTTTCTTGCCTTTTTTCACATTCCTCAGCTGGCTTTGGACAATGGAAAAAAGCTCCCTGTCAATCAGGTCAAACTCTTTTCTTGCCGCGTTCATAGATTCTATTAAGGCATTAAGAATATATAATATTATCCTATGTAATGCGGACGGGAATGCTCTCTTGCATGCTCAGGCTCAACATGAATCCATTGGATTTTAGGGGTATAGCTTATTTTGCCGCTTTTCCACAGATAGTGGATGATTACCTGAAGCGTCTGGTGCATTACCTGCTTTGGAAGCTTCTTTTTTAATTCAGCAAAAGAAAGAGGCTTGTGCGTGTTCTGCTTTAGCACATCCTCAACCATGAGAATAGTGCTTAGCGTGGGGCTTCTAGCGTGCTCCGATTGGCTGTTTTGAGTCATTTAATATCAACTGATATAAATAGTATATCAATAAGTATATAAATTTATGGGTAAAATAAGAGGAAAAAAGGAGAAACTACCAGTAAAACCCGGTATTTTCCTTTTGCTTATAGACACTGTATGCGCCAAAGGCGCCAGAGCCAAGAATTCCAAATATTGAAGCTATAATCCCAAATAGGCTCCAGTTCCTGTCTGACTTAAGGTTTGGAGGAACTTTTGCATAATGCTGCTTGCTGTGCGCATTCACGTCTGCTGCTGCAAAATCCAATGTGTCTCTTTCGTTTTTAAATAATTTGCTGGCATGAACGAACTCATTTTTGGGAGCATTAGGAAAATGGTAGTTGCACATCTCATTGCCCTCAGGCAGGGAAATATAAAGATTTTTCAGCGCCCCTTCCAGCCCCGCATTGTCAGGATTAGGCCCAACTTCAGCGCCTGTATTTTCAAGCCCGCTTATTGCATTCTGAATATAGTTTTTTGCATCAGAGGGGTCAGGGCAGTCCTCGGGAATCCTGTGTGTTTCCCAGTGAGTTGACCATGATATACAGTCTCCTTCCTCATCATACTCATCGCAGGTTTCATAAGAGTCCCGCCAGACTTTTTCAGGAGTATATTTAAGCTCTGAAGAAGCTGAAGACAGATTGCTTGTAACATCCTCAAGAGTTTCTGACTCAACATAGTCAGGATTTGCATTCAATGCATCCATTGCAGATGAATAGCTCTTTGCTGAATGCGCTGTAAAGCCTATTGAAGCTGCCAGAGCAGCTGCCGCAATTCCCATTTTAAGCCCGTATGTGCTGTATGAATTGTTTTTCATTTTATTTGCCCCCTATAATCATTATATTTTCTTGTTTGTAATAAATAGCTGGTATTTAATCCTTTCTATCACGTAATCTTTGTATTCTCTGGTGACATATGTCACCAGCATCAAAAGAGGTTGGCAAACGCGAAATAAACCTCTGCTGGAGGTTTATTGTTGAGGCTGCTATGCGGCCGAAAATGATTATA
>JBAZYQ010000078.1:0-4890 GCA_041659245.1 Candidatus Nanoarchaeia archaeon | reverse complement strand
TGGGATAAAATAGTGGAAAAAGCCCCTGGCCAGTTTG
The DNA here is from genome assembly GCA_041659245.1 of Candidatus Nanoarchaeia archaeon. Taxonomy (GTDB): domain Archaea; phylum Nanobdellota; class Nanobdellia; order SCGC-AAA011-G17; family GW2011-AR17; genus UBA9640. The sequence continues at coordinate 4,853 of JBAZYQ010000078.1, read as the reverse complement.
GATTCGGCGGAGGAAAGAAGAAATAAATGGCTTCAATACTCGATATAGGACTATTGGATTATTTTGTTCCTGTATTTGTATTCCTGCTTATATTTGCAATACTCTTTGCACTGCTTGAAAAAATACCAATCTTCGGCAAGAACAGGGGACTGAATGCAATGATTGCATTTGCAATCTCATTCCTGTTTATACTTACCCCTGACATGCTCGGCATTGTGAAGATAATCACGCCCTGGTTTACAATATTATTTGTATTTGTAATCATGGTTGTCATGCTGTTCATGTTTGTCGGCGTAAAAGAAGACAGCATTACCAATGTGTTCACAGACAAGAGCAATGTCTGGATTATTTTAGTTATCTGTCTTGTAATAATGATATATGCCCTTACCCAGGTTTATGGATCGCAGATACAGACAATTTACGGCGGAACAAACACAACAGATGATTCTGTCACAGGGCAGGTTGGCAAGATAGTATTCCACCCAAGAGTATTAGGCATGCTTTTATTGTTAGTGATTGCAGCACAGGCAATAAGGACAATTGCCGCCAAATCATAGAAAGCCCTTAACAACCCTATTTTCTTTTAGTTTCTAATTGCGGATTGAGTAAAGTATATAAAGAAAAAGGGAATTACAGCCTTAGAAACATTTTTGGGGGTAAATCACAATGAAAACAAGAAACATATTAGCATTAGGCGCAGCTGTTGGATTGGCGGCTTTGGCTGGTGGCTGTAAAGAAGTACCAAAACAATTTTTTAGGCAAGATTGGTCTAATGGATGCTATAGTATAATTGAAGAGGGAAATAATCGTATATTTGATATTAACTGCATTAATGGTGATGAACTTACCGATAGGCGCAATGACATGGATGGCATGTGGTATATCGATAGAAACAGGGATGGACAGGTAGATGAGATTGGAAAGATAGGATTCCCTGATTATACCTGGAAAAAAAGAAGTCGTGGCCCGGAATATTTATTCTTAAAAGCAGATGAATATTTTGCACAGACAAAGGAAGATATGGGCATACAATAAAGCTAAACTTTCTTTTTAATTTATTTTCTTAATTAATTTCATGCCGTAGGCGGGCTTTCTCTTTTACCACCGTCTACAGGCTAAAGTCTACGTTCTACCTGCCAAGTGCTACATCTCTCTTTTTCTAATCTCTTTCTTTATCCACTCTTCCCACTCAAACAGGATTCTCTTTGAGTCAAGCTTTCCTGTTTCATCAAGAGTCTGCTCTGAAATCCTGTGAAAAACATCATTTGCCTGTATCACGAACTTTGCCTCAAGCATCATCGGGTTTCTTGCGCGCTGCGCATAATCAACAATTAATTTCTTTATGTCAGCCCTCAGCATTATGTTGTCCCAGATGCCGTCCCAGTTGCCAGCCCATTCCTTGACATTTGAACCCACTGCCTTAAGTATTTCAGACTCGCCGTTAATCAATTCAGGAGTCGGCTCAAGCTGGTCTGTCTGCGCATTGTACCTCATCAGGTCAACAAAGCCGCCCTCTGTCATCGGGTCTTCTTCCCATTCTTTTCTTACTTCAGTAATCTGCGTGACTCTTCTCCACTTATGCAGTCCGTCAGGGCTTCTCAATGGGTTTGCAACAACAATAATGTCAGTTGCCTTGAATGATGTTCTTGGAACTCCCAAGTCATTTACAACCCTGTCAAAAACTCCGTAAGGGGAATCTCCGTGAATAGTTCCTGCAACAGTGTTTGCCATTGCGCCAATCCTCATTGCCTCATACAATGCAATTGCTTCCTTGCTTCTTACTTCGCCGATAATCAGCGCGCTGTCGCCCATTCTTAATGAGGTTCTTATTCCCTCTGCAGCAGCCATTTCATTGCCGCCCTCTGTCAATGCAGACCTTACTTTCAATGGCTGGATATCATAGTTCAGTTTTCTCATTGCCTCTGTCGGAAGTTCCAGAGTATCTTCAACAGTTATGATTCTTGATTTTCTCATTATTTCAATCATGCAGGCTCCAAGCAAAGAGGTTTTACCGCTTGACCTCGTGCCTGCAACAAGCATTGTTCTTGTGCCGTCAATAAGGAAGCTTAACAAGCCAGCAGCAAGCGGATTAATCATTCTTGCCTTTACAAACAAAGGCATTGTCCACGGATCATCCCTGTGCCTTCTGAAAGAAAATGCAAGACCGTGCGGATTCAATGGCTTTGTAATCATTGAAACTCTTGACCTTGAGTCAGGCAGGTGAAGCTCTGTGTCAAGAATAGGATTTGCCTCATCCAAAGGCCTTCCGCTTAATAATCTGAATTTTGAAGCCCAGCTGTCAGTGTCTGTCCTTGCAGGAATCAGGTTTGAAGTGCAGTTGCCGAAAGTCTCATGCAGGACAAAGATTGGGACTTCGCCGTTTGGCGAATTAACCTGCACATCCTGAACTCTCTGGTCCTTGAGTATAAGCTCTATAAATCCAAAGCCGATTGTGTGCCTGATAAGAATTTCAGTAAGGAGCTTTATGTCTTTCATTGAAAGCTCAATATTCTGCGCCTCTGCAAGCTCCCTAAGCAAGTCCTTTCCAATGTTTGCAAAAGTCGCCCTCAGCTTGTGCGGGTCAAGAAACTGCTCTTCCTTTGGCTGGTGCTCTGACAATACTGTTTTTGCCAAGTCAACAAGCGTGTACTTGTCTTCGCTGATTGTGAACTCAGGAGGAGTCATGTGATAAAGGAATTTTATGTCATCATTAACCCTGAAGACTGTAATGCTTGTGTCCTTGTCAACGCTGTAGACTTCCATCTCTTCCCCGCCCAAAGGAGGATTTGCCATGACTCTGGTAAACATGAAATCAGGCGCAATGACTGCCCTGAAAAATATCTTGTAAACACTTCTGTCTCCTATTGAATATCCAGGAAGATAGCTTGATGCTGCCTTAACCAGCTTAAGCTCTTCAAACATTTTCAGGATTGCATTAAGAAGATTAAGGAAAATGTCCCTTGAGTTCCTCTGATTCAGGTCTTTTGTCGCTTCCTGCTTTGCCTCTTCAGCCCTCATCACTCTTTTTAATTCAACATAAGCTCCAAGAGGGTCTGATCTTAAAAGCTCAAACACAATTGAATGAATGACTGCATATCTTTCCGCAAGCATGCCCTGGGATTCATAGGAAGCTCCAAGCGAATCAGGGCTCAGGACTTTTTTTGATTTTATCAGGTAGCTGTAAAGGTTTGCAATCTCAACAAGCATCTGCGTCTGCTCATAGGGATATTCATAGAATCTTCTTTGCATGAATACAATTCTTGAAATGGAGGGGTTTTCCGCAATCTTGTCAATTGCGTCCATCATAATCATCGGATTTTCTTCAATTGAAGGGGAATAGGGAGCCTGCTCATAGTTCACCCTCATAACATCTTCTGTTCCTTCCCTTATGACTTCATAGCCGCCGGGTGGGATTTTTCTTGATTCGTCTGCCATATTTAATTAGCTAATAAAAGCTGATTTTAGCCTCTTTTTTAGTTTATCCTCGCTATTCACTAGGGCACAAAGATATATAAAGATATTTGCCTTAAAATTATATATGGAAGGAGAGGCTGAGCAGGGACAGGATATTATTGTAGAGCTTGTCAACAGAGTCAGGATTCTTGAGAGCAAATACTCCCTTATGAGCGAGAGGCTTTTGATTGTCAACCAGAATATGATTGAGCACCACAAGCAGCTCACAAAAGACATCAAGGGGGAGACAGAAGAGATAAGAAACGTTAAAAATGACCTGGAAAAAGTCAAGAATATCCTGAAGCATTTATCTGAAGAAGCAGCCAATTTCTCGAGGAAAGACGAGGTAAAGCTATTGGAAAAGTATATTAAGCTGTGGAACCCTATTAATTTTGTCACTGAAACTGATGTCAAAAACATACTTCAGAGAGAATTAAGAAAGATTCGCGAGGAAAAAGAGTCATTTGTCCAGGAGCCTTTTCAGGCTGTAAAAATAAATCCGGCTCCAAGAATAATAGAAAAACCCGTTAAAAAAGAGGTGGTTAGATAATGGCTGATGAAAATCCAAATGAGAACATGCAGGTTTCTGCCATAGACAGGGTTGAGGAAGATATTCCTGTTCCGGCGCCTACACCATCATCGCAAATGCCTTCAATGACACCTTCTGCTGACATGCCCCAGATGCCTTCTTCGCCTTCAATGAGCTATGACGAGATGCAGTCCATTGTTGAGGAAATAATAGAGGACAAGTGGAAAGAAATGCTTACAAGCATGGGAGACATCACAACATGGAAAGTCCAGGTTGAGGATGACCTTGAAGCTGCAAAGCAGGAATTATTAAGAATCCAGTCAAGGTTTGACACAATGCAGGCAGCCATGGTTGGCAAGGTTGGGGAATATGAAGGCTCAATGAGAGACCTTTCAACTGAGATGAAAGCCCTTGAGCAGGTCATGGGAAAGATATTAGAGCCATTGACTTCAAACATCAAAGAGCTTGGAAGAATAGTGGAAGATTTGAGAGCTAGGAAGAAGTAAAAGCCCGCCTCCGGCATTAATTCTTTGGATTATTGCGATTAGCATGAATTAATAAAATTAACGGCGGAGCCTGGCTTTCTTTTTTGCTGTTTTCCGCCCACCGCTTTACTTATAAACCCGTATATCTTATATTTTACTATATTTAGTACTATAAAAAAGAGGATGATATGGGTATACTGGGCTCAGACGGAAACGTAGAAAAGATAATGGGCAAATACGGGCTCAAGATAGATACAAGATTAGGTCCCAATATGATGGACATGCCCGGCCCTGACAAGGTTTTCTCAAAGGATTATAATACTTTCAGGAACGAAACACTAAGAACAGACACAGGATTCTATGAGCAGGCTTGCAACTTCTCGGAA
>JBAZYQ010000077.1:0-4911 GCA_041659245.1 Candidatus Nanoarchaeia archaeon | reverse complement strand
TCAAGTGTTCTGCTTGAATCAAAGCACGCGCCTGTGTCGGAACCTCCAGAACCCTGTGGAGGGCATGGAGGACATGTTGAACTTCCCGCTGTTTGAGCAGGCGTGCTTCCTGAAGTTCCCGGATTAATTACCCAAGAACCTCCAAGAGGATGCTGTCTCGCGTCTCTTGCTCCAACTATATTTCTTGCATTTTCTCTTGCATTTGGGTCATTGAAAGAATTGTACCTTGAAAGCTCAGGCGCTTGTCTTGGAACAACGATTATGTACTGCACTCCGCTTGGAGCAGCGTACACATTGTTCTTCAAAGAAATGTTTCTTGCAGGCTTTGCGTGCACATATCTGTTATGGTCGCAGTTGTCACGGCAAGTGTTTGATATTGGCCTTATTACGACCGGCTCGTCTTTTCCGCAGCCTGCTGATGCATATAATGCCAAAGCAGTTGCAATTGCTGCTATACTTGTTTTGTAGTTCATTTTAATTACCCCCTCCTGTGTTTTGAGTGTCAGGCAACACTTATTTATTGTTACTCTTTAGTTGTAGTAACTAATATATAAAGGTTTCGGCTCCCGTCGCCCATAAAATGCTCTTATCAGGCTAATAGGCATTAAAAACAAGGTTTAATAGCACTAAAAAACAGCAAGAAGGCGGCTTAAAAAGACTGTTTTGTAAATGATTTCCAGGCTATAATTCAGCTTTCTCTTTTAGCTTTTGTATAATCCACTTAAATTCAAGCTCATTCTGTTCAAGATAATTGCTGCTTACATTAAATCCCCTGTATGCAATATCATGCCTTACTCTTCTTAGCTCGTCAATCTTATTTGTTTCATAATCAAAATCAGCCGTATGCTCAGCAAGATAAGAAATAAGGCATACATGATTTGAGCAGTCAAAGCCTTTTCTATAAAGCATTGCAAACATAAGCTCCTTGATAACTTCGTAATAAGCCTCAACCTTAAGCGCAGAAAATTTAGGGTCAATTTTCCTGTCCCAGAATTCAAAACGAAGCATCGCCATGCAGGTAATATGTGTTGCGCGTTCCTTGTCAGGCTCTGTGTGCTTTGCAATTCCCTGCCTGATGCATTCATTCCAATTTAACGCGTTTTCCATTGAAGAAATAGCCCGACAAACTGCTTAATAAGCGTTTCCCACAAATTTCCGCAAGATTTTCAAAGAAGTTGAAAAGTCTTCAACACTTGCCGGAAAAAGATGATAAATATCCTGATTTTTCCGAAAAATTTAGGGTCTATCCAATTTCACAAAACCGCATAATATTATGCCGTTAAGTATATTATTTTGCAGCGGCGAGGCGAGATTCTTTATGTGAGACTCAAAAATAATGTGTATTTCCCTGCCAAGCGTTTTTTCAAATTTTGCCAAATCCAGCTTTGCCCCATTTGCCTCAACAAAAAGATCTATGTCGCTAGCTTTTCTGTAATCGCCTTTTGCGCAGCTGCCATAAAGAATAATACAGGAAGGCAATGCATTTTCCTGCAAATATTCTATTAATCCTGATTCGTTTATATCAAAAACAATCTCGTTCTTTTTATAAAACTTGTAATGCCCATTGGCAGTATTTGCATGATAAGTGGAGTAAAGGGTTGTTTTGTTAATTATTATAATTTCCAGCCTTACAAAGGGATTTATATGACTTAATATTGTTGCATGGTTCTGCTTCAGCCTTCTTGCTATTTCCCTTATAGAAAAGTTTGTATCCGGCTCTTCAATAAAAAGCTTAAGCATCCTATAATCCGTATTTTCAAATAGTTTATGCATTTTAGTTGGTTAAAAATATAACCAGATGGTTAATATAGTAACCACACATTAATAAATGTTTCCAAACAGAAACCATCGAACATAAGTGAGAATGCTTTTTAAGAATTATCTTTTTCTTTTTGCAGCTTTTCTCTCATTCTGCAATATTCTTCCTTCTCTCTTTCTTATGGCTTCTCCTTCCCTTCTCTGCCTAGCCATCTGCTCTCTTTCAGCCTCGAGCTTTGCTTTTCTTGCTTTCTCTTCGCTTAGCTTTATTTTCTCCTTTTCTCCAATTCTTTGCCTTTCAGCCCTTTCAGCTTCCTTTCTTAAGTTTCCTTCTTCAGTGCGCTTTCTCTGTTCAGCTTCTTTTGCCTCTCTCTTTATCTTTGCTTCACGCACCATTTCTTCATTATGCCTTGCAGCCTTCTCTGCAATTTCCTTTGTTATTCTTTCTCTTTCTGCTTCCTGCTCAGCTTTCTTTTCTGTAATCCTCTTGTATTCAGCCTCACGCTCTTCAATGCTCATTCTTTCCCTTGCTCTTGCCTCTTCCAGTTCAAGCTTCTCTCTCTTCTCCCTACTGATTATCCTTTCCCTTTCCATTCTGTCTCTTTCGTAATTAGTCAGCCTTTTCCATTCCTCTATTCCCATTTCCTGCGGTTTTGTTGCATGCTCAGGCAGCATGTGCCTTTCCTTCAGATGCAATGCTTCAAGCAGCTTTGTTGCAATTCCTCTTTTTTCTTCTACAAGCCTGATTCTTTCTGCTTCCTCCCTATTTACTTCAGCGGCAAGCTCTTCTTCTTTTAACCTTTCTTTTTTTAATTTGGCATCATCATACATTTTTTTTGCTAAAGCAAGAGGGTTAAGCAATTCATATACGGTTGCTTTTCTTCCTTCTTTAGCAAGCTCTGCCTCCCACCTTGCGTTTTCAGCCATTTTTTCAGCTTTCTCTCTGAATAATTTTTCATGCTTTTCCCTTATCTGTGCTTCCTCTCTCTCAGTAAGCTTTCTTCTCTCTGCAAGCTCTACTCTTTCTCTTTCAAGCCTTGTGCGCCTTTCTATTTCTTCCTGCTCAATGTGCAATCTTTCTCTTTCTGCCTGCTCTTTTTCCATTATTGCGCCAGAACTTTCTCCTTTTGCAGGCAATTCTTTTATTCCTTTTTCAGCAAGCCGCTGTGATATTTTTTCGTGTTCTTTTTCTATAAGCTGTTTCTTTTTCTGCTCAGCATCATATAATTGTTCTTTCTTCTTGAATTCTTCTCCTCTTATCTTGCCTTCTTCCTTGGCAATTTTTTCTTTCTTCAATACTTCCTGCTCATTCCTCAATCTTTCCTCTTCCTGCAATCTTTGCTTCTCCTTAAGCTGCATTTCTTTTTCCTGAAGCTTAATCCTTTGCTGTTCCTCTTTCTGCAAAGCCTTTGCTTTCCTCTTCCTGTCCCTTTCTTCCCTTCTTCTCTGCCTTTCTTCAGGAGTCAGTTTTCTGTCATTGTAAAAATTCTTTATACCCTCTTTTGCGCCTTTTATTCCCCTGCCAACGCCTTTTGCGCCTTTCCACAAGCCTTTGACCCCTTTTTCAGTGAGATCAGCAGCTTTGTTTCCAGCCTTCAACAATCCCTTAAATCCTTTCTCAGCAAGATCAGCAGCTTTGTTTCCAAGCTTATTCAAAGTTTTGAACGGAGCAGCAATTCCCTTACCCAAGCCTTTAAGCGCTTTCTTGAATAATCCTTCTGCTTTAACTCCTTCAGGCGTTTTTGTTGTGCTTCCGCTATCACTGCCCTTCTTCATCAGCATCCATATGAAGAATAATACAACTGCAATTGCTATAAGCAATACCCAGAAGTATTGCTGTATCCAGCCAAACCTGTATGACATGTCTTCCCAGAACTCGCCCCTTAATCCCATTGAGCTCATCCAGTTGGAAACTCTTGTCCCTTTCATTTGCAGGACAGCAAACAATAGCACTGCATAAGCAAGAAGGGTGAATATTATTTTCTTCTTTGAAATCTTTCCTTCCTTATCCACATCTTCCTTGATGAATATTGAAACAATTGCATAAGGCAGTAAAGCCAAAGCCGCAACCCAAATCAGGGTTCCCAAGCCTGTAACCCACATCTCAGGCATGAACTTCATTCCAATCAATGCCAGTATTGCCGCAACAAGCATCCCCACTCTTGAATGCTCTGCAGGAAACACTTTCTTTGTTCCAAGCATCAGGAATGAAAAAAGTATGATGAACAGCCCGAGCTTCACGAAAATTCCGCCGCCCGTTGCAGCCCCGAATAAAGTTTCAACTCCCTGTGAAATCAGCCCTGTTTCAGCTGCAAAAACAGAGGGAATTAATGCAAGAACAGAAGTTCCCATAATTGCTGCTTTAATGGCTTTCATTTTACTGATATAGTTATACTCTTTGCATTTAAAAACCTTACGAGTAAAACAATCTAGAGCTTCTGCCAGCCTGCCTCTTTCTTTTTTGTTCTTACAAGCTGTGAAATGACAAACAGGACAACCAGCGCTCCTACAATAACAGACTGCCAAGTATACAGGAACATCAGCCTCTTTGCATCCTGCACAGCCTCAAAGATTAGCCCAAATCCCCAAAAGCCCGTAGACACAAGCAATAAGTAAATTCCAAAATATGACAGCACAAGCAGTAAAACTTTTAACAAGCACCACTCATGCACAATCGCGTCAACAATAAGATAAGGCAATGCAATCACAGCCAGAACCCACAATATTTTTCCCATGGGCATAATCCACACCAGCGGCATCAGCCTTACGGAAATAAAAGAAACAACCAATGAAAATACAACAGTCACAAATTTGCTCTCAGTGAATATCCTTGCAGAACTCTTGCTGAACACTGCAAAAAGAAGTATGAACAATGACAGTTTTACAATTGCCTCATTCTCATCAGCAACTGCCCCAAACAGTGAGGATATTAACCAAATTAATGCAGACATGGACTTTCAGTGTGAAAACAGAGTAATAAATCTTTGGGTTAGGCAAAGCGCAGGGGCTTTAGCCACAATAATATTTAAATAGGCAGCCATACCCCAATATAGTTATGAATTCAAAAGGCCAAATTACCATATTTGTCGTGCTGGGCATAGTAATTCTTGCTTCAGTTGCAATAGGCTATTATATTATGGCTTTTGCAACCCA
>JBAZYQ010000076.1:0-4913 GCA_041659245.1 Candidatus Nanoarchaeia archaeon | reverse complement strand
AGAAGCAGGCTACTGCGGAATAAGGGCAAACAGGGTTTTCATAACGCAGAAGGACTTTGAAGAAGCAGTCAGCAAAGTCAAAACCTGCGAGGAAAGCACTGAATACATGAATATGTTTGGCTAGAAAGATTTATATTCATTCTCGCCGTATATTACTTCAGATAAAAGGAGGTTATATGGCAAAACAAAAAATAGTGCAGGCTCTTGAGCCTAAGGCAATAAAGAGGTTTACAATCCAGACATTGAACAAGATAGGCGCATGGGCGTTTATTTTTGGAATAATACTGGCGGCTGTTGCAGGGTTCTGGCCGTTGAGCGCAGGGCTTGTTTCCGCCTTGATTATACTGGGCTTGATTGTAGGGTTCCTTAACATTGAGCTGCACCAGACAAACAATTTCCTGTTTGCGGCATTGGTGCTTGTGCTTATTTCAAGCTTTGGAGGCAATCTATTGAGCCAGGTTGCAGTCATAGGGGACACTCTTGCACAGATATTTGTTGCAATCGTGAGCTTTGTGACACCTGCGGCAATAATCGTCGCCTTAAAGGCAGTTTATGAGCACGCCAAAGAGGATGCTTAAGAAATTCTTTTCTTATTTTTTTTGTATTCTGATTATAAATTAATAAAAAAAAGAAATAGCATAATTAAATAAGATTTACTGCATCTTCAAGAGTAACATCCTTGTCAACACTTATGCTATATTTTTCTATATAGCTATGCAATAAATGGGGCAGATTCTCAACAGGCATTCTCTGAGCGCCGTTTTTATCCTGAAATTTCCTTTTTGCCTCATAGGTAAATTCCCTTAGCGGAGCTTTCCATATTTCATCTTCAAAATCAGGCTTAAGCTGTGCATATAAGGATTTTATCCTGTCTTTTAGCGAAACCTGCCTATATTTCAAATAATCCATTCAAATCACCTCACGAAAAGTTAACAATTTAATGTTTATATAGTTAACGACAATGCTTTTAAACCTGCATTTATTCTAAATATCCATGCGCTTGTTCCTTGCAATCGACCTGCCTGAAAAGGCAAAGGACTACCTGTATAATTTCCAGAAGAATCTCAAGAGGGATTATGTCAAGGTAAACTGGGTTCCAAAGAAGAATCTGCACCTGACTTTAAAATTCTTTGGGGAAGTTGACGAGAAAAAGCTTGAGGCATTAAAAGCAGAGCTCAAGAATATTAAGCAAGATTCATTCAAGGTAAAGCTGAAAGGAATCGGATTTTTTCCTGATGAAAAAGAGCCAAGGGTTATCTGGGTTGGAATCCAGCCTGAAAAAGAGGTTATTGCGCTTCAGCAGACGATTGACGAAGCCCTGCTTTTGTCATTTCCTTCTGACCAGAAATTCCAAAGCCATCTTACAATAGGAAGAATAAGAATGGTAAAGAATCCAAAAGAATTTGCAGAATTGGCAAAGAGCTTAAGAGTTGAAGAAATAGAATTTGAGATAAATTCATTCAAGCTTATGCAGAGCACTCTTGCAGCCACAGGGCCTTCTTACAGGGTGATTGAAGAATTCAAGTGGTAATACCAAAATATTTATATAGATTATACAATTCTGAACTGCAATAATAATCAATGGGAGTGATAATATGAACAAAATTATAACAATGTGCGGCATTGTATTGGGCTTGAGCTGCACAAAAGACGCACCTGTAGCAAATCAGGAGCAGGCTGTTGAACAGCAAACAGTTGTGGAGCCTGTCTCAGAAGTATATAATGTTGTCCAGCCAATCGGCGTTTCATACGCAGAGGTTTGGAGCAATGCAGAGCAGTTGAGGCTTTCTGTTTTTGGAAAAGATGTCGAAGGAAACAAGCAGTGGGAATTAAGATGGTCAAGGTTTGAAAATATTTCAAAAGAATGCCTGTTTGAGCAGTTTTATGCAAAATCACAGATAAACAGGTCTGATGAAGGATTCCAGGGACTTTGGGAAATAGTCGTGACAGACATGGATTGCAACGGCTCTGTTGATTTTGTGGTTGAATCATTTAACAGTGAAAGCATCAAGGACGAAACAACAATGGAAGGCATTAACGAATATATGGCGTCTGCAAGGGCGAGTATATTCAACGCATATCCCTTGAATCTTGAAGCAGAAATAGGGAAATGGCACGAGAGAAATGCTAAGAAATCTTTATAAACAATAAAGCCAATAATAATCACATGGCAAAGAAAGTTGTTAAGGCAATTAAAATTGACGTGGCAGAAAAGTTAAATAAGTGCAACTGCTGCAAAGGCGGCATGGGCGGAGCATATTTCATTGGATTCATAGGCGCTGCAGTATATTTCATATCAGGCACAGTGGGATTTTGGGCAGGCGTTGTAGGATTCCTGAAAGCCCTTGTATGGCCTGGATTTGTTGTCTATGGATTGCTTAAGTTCTTGGGCATGTAATAATCAAGACATTTTTATTTTTCAGCTTAAATAATCCTCATCAACGACTTTTCTTATCTCTTCCGCTTTCTTAAGCCCTATCTTATCTACTTCTTTTAAGTCTTCATGCGAAGCATTCATTATTCCCTTAACATTTCCAAACTTCAAAAGCAATTCCCGGGATAATTGCGCTCCCACATTGGGCAAAGACTGCACAATAAACTCCTGCTGCTCGTGCAGTGTCAGGGGCTTTTTTTCAGAGCGAATCATGAAATCATTCTTTCCGCCTTCCTGCTCTCTCTTTGCTATTACAATCAATAATTCAGCAGTATCAGATGGATTCTTCGTATACACAATCGGAATTCCAAATGAAACAGTTATTGCAGCTAACATTCCCCTGATTGCATTCGGATGAATATTGCGCACAGAATACAAGTCATCTGTTCCTTCAATTATAATCAGGGGCTTTTCAAAATTCTGTTTTAATTCTTTTGCCTGCTGCATTAATCTCTGGTCAATTATTGAATCAACAAAATCCCTAACCTCTTTTCTTTCAACTCCCACCCTGTCAGATAGGATAAAATCTCCAACAAACAACTGCTGCATTTTGACTTCAACACCGCGACTTACCAATTCCTTTCCAACCCCGCCGTACTGCTCCCTGGAATCAGCAAATATCTTTAATTTTTCATCAAAATCAGTTATCTTGTGCTGCCTTTTGTCAGAATCAGTCACCATTTTCTTTTTCAATTCATATAATACAGAATACATTTTCTTTTCCTTGTGAAATGAAGTCCATCTGTAAGCTTCATCAATAGTGCCTTTAGTAACCAATATCTTAACAGCGCCTTTCTCAAGCCTTCCAGTCCTTCCTTTTCTTTGTATGTGCCTTATTGCAGACGAAACAGGCTCATAGAATATTACCATGTCAACAGATGGAATGTCAATGCCTTCCTCGCCAACGCTGCTTGATACAAGGCAATTGAACTTTGCTTCCCTGAACTCCTGCAGCATTATAATCTGGTCCTTCTGCTTCAGCCCTGTTTCTTTTTTCTTCATCTGCCCGACAAACAATTTGGCGGAAACACCCTCAAGCATGTTCAATTCATTTGTTAATTTCAATGCAGAATCCCTGTAATTGTTAAAAACAATAATCTTTGCATCCTTTTTCTTGTCAACAATGCCTTTCACCATATCTTTCAGCACTGCAATCTTCGGATGTTCTATTCCTTCTTCAAATAATTTCAATGTCAATGCATTTGCAGCCAGGAAATTAGGGTCAGCAACTATTCTCTTTGTCGCCTTTGTCTTTGTTGTCTCTGACTCTTCAATTAATTTCTCAAAATACTGCTTTAACGCGGATATTCCCTGTGTTTCCAGCAAATCCAAGGCGTGCTGAATCTTTATTCCTTCAGCTGATATTGAAACAGCTTTCCAAAGCTCAGGGCTTTTCTCTCCCTGCGCAATTCTCTTATGCAAAGAGCCTTGTATGTCCAATAATTCCTTTCTTGAAACCATTGAGGAATTATTCAGGTAGCCGTACTGCTTCATTTCCTTTAATCTTTCCTTAAGGCAGTCTTTTATGAATTTCTGGACTGTTTTGAAATCAGGCGTTAATTCAACATTCACATAATCAAGCTCAGTTTCCTGCATATACGGCTTCACGTCAGGGTCATCATGCGTTCTTACTTCTATTTCATCAATGTATGCGTTCTTGCAGATTTCCAATACTTTTGCCATGTCAGAGCCGGGCGATGCAGTAAGCCCAAGTATTCTTGCGTATTTTGCCCTCTTGTCATACTGCTCGCAAATCCATTTGTAATCATAATCTCCAGTGCATCTGTGAATCTCATCAAGAATCAGGCAGCTTACTTCTTCAAGCTTTATTCTATTATTGATTATGTCATTGCTCATTCCCTGGGGTGTTGAGAAAATAATTGTTGAATCCTTCCAAAGCTGCTCTCTTTTCTCAGGGCTTATCTCTCCCGTCAATACAGCCATGCTCACGTCCATTGATTTCTTGAAAGAAGTCATATGCTGGGCAACTAACGGCTTTGTTGGAGCTAGGAAAAGAATCTTAGAGTTAGGGTATGAGCTAAGCCTGTGCGACGCAAGCATCAAAGCAATTGCTGTTTTTCCCATGCCTGTCGGCAGCACAACCAACGTATTATGCTTGACGCACGTGTTAAGAATTGTTTCCTGATACAGTCTCGGCGTAAACCCCTTTAATGCATTCATATGAGTGGAATATGGATAAGGGCTTTATAAAACTAATCGTGGGTGCGTGGCGAGTGGCAAGTGGCGGAAAACTTAATAAGCCAATCCTGCCTCTTTTTAAATAGGTGATCTCATGAAATACAAATTCAAGCCGGGCGACGTGCTTCATCTGCAAAAAGACATTGGCGGCAATAATCCAAAAGGCGCCAACTATTTGATACTTGGTTATGACTATCATCATTACATTGCCCTAGGGCTAAGGGCTGACAGCATTCTGCCTTACTCGATGATAACATGTGTTTTTCAAGGCAAGAACATT
>JBAZYQ010000075.1:0-4920 GCA_041659245.1 Candidatus Nanoarchaeia archaeon | reverse complement strand
AAATATAATTAAAAAAGCTCATTCAAATTAATAATGAAATTAATGCCGAAGGCGGACTTTCACCACATGTTCCTCTTCACTTTCTTCCTCACCAGCCATAGAAAGACTTATAAATAACCCCCGTTTATCTCTATCGATACAATGGCTACGGTATACGATGTAAAACCAGGGGAACTTCACAAGAAGGTTGTAGAAGAATTAAAGAAATCAAAAGAAGTGCAGATGCCTGACTGGGCGAACTTCGTGAAGACAGGCGTTGGAAAAGACCGCGTCCCTTCAGAAAAAGACTGGTGGCAGATGAGGGCATCGGCTTTATTGAGAAGAATATACTTATTGGGGCCAATCGGCGTTTCAAAATTAAGAACAAAGTACGGCAACAGAAAGAACAGGGGAGTTGCGCCTGAGAGATTCAGGAGAGCATCCGGAAAAATCATAAGAGTATTATTGCAGCAGCTTGAGAAGGAAGGCCTTGTCAAGCAGATTGACAAGTCAGGCCACAAGGGAAGAATATTGACACCCAAGGGCAAGTCACTGATGGATAAGGCTGTCAAGAAGAAATAATCATATGGACGAGCTCGAAGAAATAAGGCAAAAAACCCTAGAAAAACAAAGTTTTTCTGGGCACCAAAAATCCGATGGATTTTTGAGTGAGCTTGAGGAAATCAAGCATCAGAGGGAAGCCGAATTTCAGGAGCGAATCCAGATACAGCAGCAGGTTTCGCAGCTGGAAACAGCGGCAAAGATGTGGATGGACGCAGAAGCCGTGTCAAGATACGGCAACATCAAGGCAGCCCATCCTGAGAAAGCACTGCAGGTTGCTGTGTTGATTGCGCAGTTTGTGCAGTCAGGCAAGATAAAAAAACTAATCACAGACGAGCAGTTGAAGGAATTGCTTGTTTACCTTGACGAAAAAAAACAGAATACGAAAATAAATATTCAAAGGAAATAAATAAGATGACACGAGCAAAGCGAAGTGTCATATCGAACGAAGTGAGAACATGACAAGATACAAACCCACAGCAAAGAAAAAGCGCCTTGGCAAATGCGGCAGGCAGACAAGGTGGGCTCCGTTCTGGACAGTGCCAAAAGTATACGGCAAGGGCAGAAAAGTCCATCCGGGAAGGCACACTGTGGTAAAGAGAAGCTGGAGAAAGACCAGGACAAAGGCTTAGCAACATGGAAAGACAATACACAATCCCGTTAAGAATGGCAGGGCACAAAGTCCCAATCTTCTTAAAAACAAGAAAAGCAGTCAAGACAATTAGAAGCTTCACAATGAGGCACATGAAAGTCGAGGACGTAAAGATTGGAAGATACCTTAACTTAAAACTATGGGAAAGGGGAAACACTCATCCTCCTGCAAAAGTCCAGGTTAATATTGAAGTTGTTTCTGAGAAAAAAGGCAACAAGGAATTCAAGTTCGCAAGAGTTGAATTGGTTGGAGCTCCCAAGGAAGTCAAGAAGGCTGAAGAGAAGAAAGGTCTTGCTTCAAAGCTGAAAGACAAGGTTACCGGCAAGGATGCAAAGGAAACAAAGAAAGAGGCTGAAATAAAAGCAGAAGAAAAAATCATGGAAAAGGCAGAAGAGCAGAAGATGGAGCATGCAAAAGCGCCTTTGCCAAAAGAGCACGACCTTGCAAAGAAGTCTGAGGTAAAGTCTGTTCACGAAAAGCAGTTTATGAGAGACCACAAGGAGCAGAGGCCATCAAAGCCCCAGGCTCAGATTGTAAGATAAGTTTTAAATAGTTCTTTTGTATTCTTAGATTAATTATGAAAAGTGATAATAAGCCTAGTCTGGATGAATTAATGGAACGTCTGGTAGACAAGGTAAAGAAAGAGGGACAGGCATATGTGCCTCCTGCAATTAAGGCAGATTCTCCAAGGTATCTGGACAGCCTATATCATCATATCAAGGAAGGAAGATCAGTTGCATACAGCATGGTAATCAACGGCTTTTGGCTTGTTCTTGAGGAACAGCCTTGCCATGACAATCCGCAAAAGCCCTGGACGCGCAGCATAGACATCACAAGCGAACGCAGAATAGGCTATAAGGCAGGGTGCTTCAAGGTTTACAGCGACAGATTAAAGACAACCTGGCTGGGGGTTGCAGAAAATCACGAACACCTTGAAGGATTTAATTCATTCGAGGAATTAGTTGCGTCGCTTTGCTAACCACCAAAAACTCTTTAAACATAAGCATCCAGTATATTATCTATGCAAAAAAAGAAGGTTGGAGTGTTTTCATTCACGTGCTGTGAAGGCTGCAGCATTGTGTTTATTGAGCTATTGAACAAGAGGTTCTTTGAATACAGGGATGAAATGCAGATTGACAATTTCCGCGCGCTGAAAAAAAGCGACAAGATTGGAAAATTAGACTTGGCAATCATTGAAGGCGCCATCTCAACTGCAAGCGAAAAAAACAAGCTGTTAAAAATAAGAAAGAATGCAAAAACAATAATGGCAATAGGCTCGTGCGCAAACACAGGCATGCCTTCAAGCCAGAGGAACTTCTTTGATGAGGAAAAAAAGAAGAAGATTCAGCCGCTTCTTGAAAAGCTGCATCAATTAAAGACAATAGAGCCGCTGAAGAAATACGTCAAAGTGGACATACAGGTGAATGGCTGCCCCATAAGCAGGAATGAGCTGGATGACAAGATAGAGCAATACTTGAAACAGGTGAAATAAATGCACAAAACCAATTACAACATCAGCCTCAAGAACATCTCAAAGATTGAGGGGCATACGCATTTAGACATAGAGATAAGAAACAATGAGGCAATCTCTGCAAAACTAAAAGTCAGCGAAAACAAAAGATTCTATACAAATGCAGTCATTGGAATGAATTTCAAAACAGCTCCAATGCACGTCGCAAGAATCTGCGGCACATGCAGCCCTGCTCATTTGTCCTGCTGCTGCGAGGCAGTAGAAAGGGCAGTTGGAATCAATCTTTCAGCGCAATCAAAGCTAATGAGGGAGCTTATTGTCATGGGAAACACATTAAGGGACCATGCAATGCACTTGTATTTCTTCTGCATACCTGATATTTTTGGCGTTGATTCTGTCCTGGACTTTGACAAGAGCAAGGACGAGCTAATCCATTCTGCCTTGCACGTTAAAGAAGCCGGAAACACGCTTTGTGAAGTGATAGGCGGAAGAGCTGTTCATCCAACGTTTGCAAATGTCGGAGGATTCCTTAATTCACCAAATAAAGAACAGGTAACAAGGGCAAAGGCTGAATTAAAAGAGGCAAGGCAGCACGCAATTGATTTCATTGACATATTCTTCAAAAAAGACTTGAAATTAAACAAAAAAACAAACTTTGTTGCGCTCTGCGGCAAGGACTTTAGTTTCATTGACGGAGTAATAAGAACAAGCTCAGGAAAGACAATCACTGAAGAGCATTACAGGGAGCATCTTGACAGGGTGATAATTCCATACAGCACATCAACTGCATTTGAGTTTGAATTCAAGGAGTTCATGGTTGGAGCCTTGGCAAGAATGAATCTTAATAAGAAAGAAGTGAATAAGGATACAAGAAAGGACTGCGCCAAATGGCTTTCTGCTTTCCCAAGCGAGAATATATTCCACAACAATCTTGCGCAGGCAATTGAGATAGTGCACTGCATTG
Organism: Candidatus Nanoarchaeia archaeon; assembly: GCA_041659245.1. Lineage (GTDB taxonomy): Archaea > Nanobdellota > Nanobdellia > SCGC-AAA011-G17 > GW2011-AR17 > UBA9640. The sequence continues at coordinate 1,293 of JBAZYQ010000075.1, read as the reverse complement.
ACAGGAGCATTGAAATTCTTGAAACTCACGAGTTTAAGAAGGAAAAGCAAAAGGATTTCAAGGTAACAAAGGAGAATGTAGGCGTTGGAGTTGTTGAGGCGCCAAGAGGAACATTATATCATATGATGGGCGTCAGCAAGGATGGGAAAATAAACCAGTCAGAGATAGTTATTCCCACTGCCCAGAATCTTATTAACATGGAAAAAGATATGGTTGCATTCGTGAACCAGATGCTTGGCAAAGGAATGAACAAAGAGCAGATTTCAATGAATGCAGAGAGATTGATAAGGGCGTATGACCCCTGCATGAGCTGTGCAACTCATTTTCTTAAGATAAACTGGAAGAAAAAATGAGCCCATCAGCTATAAAAGCAACATTCTTTATTTTGATAGCTGTAACTGTTATATTAGAAGTTATAGCTGACGTGCTTTTCAAGAAATGGGCAATCGGAAGCAAAAACCTGTATCTTGGCATAGGGCTGTTTATTTATTTCGCAGGCACTGTGTTCTGGGCATTTTCCTTGAAGTATGAGTTTCTTTCAAAAGCCATATCTGTTTTTAGCGTTCTAAACCTGGTTATAATTGTTCTTGTAGGAGTATTTATGTTTAATGAGCACCTTTCACTGATAAACAAGATAGGAATTGCATTGGGTGTGCTTAGTGTTATATTTATTGAGATTTGATTGATTCAATCAGGGATTTCACTTTCTCTAAAGCCGCTTTCCTTGTTATTTTCATAGGTATTCCCACTATAACTGCATCATCTATCTTTCCTATCTTCTTCAATAATAACAGATTAAACCCAAGGTCGCAGTCGTGCATTGAAAGAACTTTTTGCTTCCGGATATCTGATATATGAATAATGCAAGGCTCCTTGATTCCCTCCACTGTGTCAAGGATGTAAAGCCGCCTTCCATATTTTTCAAGATTTTCAATTCCGTCCAATTCAATGAATTCAATCAAAGGAAAAAGCTTTTTCAAGGGAGGAATTAGTTTGATTGGAAGAGAATCCTTCTTCACCAGCTGATTGCCGAAGACGAGTATTTGCATTACAATTAATGATACTCAAACGATTATTAACTTATCGTGCAAAACGTTTATAAATCCTTATTCCAAAAAGAATATTAAGATGATAGAAATATCCCAGCTGAAGCATCTCAGGAAGCTTTTGAACCTCACCCAGTCTGACTTTGCAAAGATTGCAAAAGTCTCCCAGTCAATGATTGCAAAGATTGAGGCAGGCAAGCTTGACCCTTCTTATTCCAATGTTAAAAGAATTACAGAGGCTATAGAC
>JBAZYQ010000074.1:0-4945 GCA_041659245.1 Candidatus Nanoarchaeia archaeon | reverse complement strand
GATAAAGGACATTGAGCTTGTTTTTCAGGGCTATTCAAATGAGAGAATGAATACTGAATTGCTTGTGGGCAACGGCTTTAAGATTACTTTGAGAGGATTGGAGAAGGAGATTCGCAATGAGCTTAAATTAATCCCGAATTATTTTGACGAGCAGAGGTTTGGAACCAATGCAAGGAACCATAAGGCTGGAAAGGCTATTGTTAAAAGAGAGTTTGCAAAGGCGTGCGAGCTGATGGATATCCGCGTTGAGAATGAGCCGATAGCTTCCTTGATGAAAAAGAGGGATTTATTGGTTTTGTGCTTTAACGCTTACCAGTCATACTTGTTTAACTGCGCTCTTGCTGAATATGTTAAAAAGCACGCTTCAAATGTTCTTGAAGTGAAGTATAATGCAGGCATAATGGTGTTTGGGGCTTTAGGCAATGTGAAGAATATTGCAATGCCCCTTGTGCATTTTGACACTGAGTATGAGAATGACGAGATAAAGCATATTTACGAGAAGGTTCTGCATGACGAGGAAATAAGGCTCAGTGATTTTCTTGTAAGGCAATTGCCTAACCTGATTCAAAGCTCGCCTTCCAGAATGGCTTTTGCCGCTGTGAAGGATTACAAGACAGAGGAATATTCTGATGATGAGCTGAATACAGGGAAGAAGAAGCAGGTGATTACTTTCTCTTTGCCTAAAGGAAGCTATGGGACAATTGTTGTGAAGGCGCTGGAATCTTTACAGTAAGGCTTTCTCAGTTCACTTGAAATCTCACGCTGGGCATAAGGCTTATAAACAGACTGAATATTCTTGTTCCCAATGGCAATTGAATGGGATTCGCTGATTGAAACTGACAATGATCCGGACCATGTGCGCTTCTTGAGAGAGGCTTATTCTTATGCATGGCATCACAGCGATGATATCTCAACAAAGGTGGGGGCTGTAATTGTCACGCCTGACTTTGGGCATGTTATTTCTTACGGCGCAAACCATTATTCAAAAAGACTTTGCGCAACTGAAGAGGAAAGGGCAGACAGGAACTATAAACTGGGCAATATAACCCATGCAGAGCCTGCTGCTGTTTATGATGCTGCCAAATTTGGCGGGCCGGGTGTCAATGAGGCAATCATGTATATGCCTTGGGTTCCATGTGAACCATGTGCAAAGGCAATTATTGGCGCGGGGATAGAAATGCTCGTAGGGCACAGGGACATGATTATTAAAACACCCGACGATTGGTGGAAAGATATTGAGCCTGCATTGGCGCGGCTGAAGAGATGCGGGATAAGGTTTGTGATGTATGACGGCAAGATTGGGAATGTGAAAGCCCTGTTTAGAGGGAATGTGTGGGAGCCGTAGGCGTTCTAGGGACGTATAGAGAAAGGCGAGCCTCCGGCGTGAATTCTGTTGTTTAGTTGTTTTGAAAATAAAACTAAGGTTTAATGCCCATGAATTCTTTTTCTAGAAGCTATTGCTATTCCAATAGCAACTATTACGAGTATTATTCCAATAATTCCATGTCCAGAGAATAATAGTACTAAACCCAAACCAAAAAGTATGAACGAAATTATTAACAATATAATGCCTAGCATTCCAGTTCCGATATCCTTTAATAAACTCATATTATATGATGGGGCAGCTATAACTATTTAAATTTTTCTGCATTATATCTCTTGGAGTCAATAAGTTAAATAAGGTTCCATAAACATTATTCAGTGAATAAAAATGAGCAGCACAAGACGAAAAGGCGCAGCAATTGTAGATACGCCTAAAGGGATTGTAGTAGTTGCAGGGCATAGTAAGAAATTTATGTTGCCTGGCGGTGGTGCCGAATTATGGGAAAGTCGTAAAAAAGCAGCTATTCGAGAACTTTATGAAGAAACAGGCTTGAAAACAAAGAGTATTACTTATCTCTTCAGATATACCGGGAAAAAATGGCATAGCGGTACTAAACCGATAAGAAACCATACAAAGGTATTCTTAATTGAATCCGATGGAGAACCACGGCCAAGACATGAGATAAAACATGTTGCTTTCTGGAAGCCCGGAAGTAAGATATATTTGACAACAGGCACAAGGATGCTGATAGATAAGTATTTGCAGGAGTTTAAGGGATAAATAGGAAAACTCTAACTTCTGTGCAGCCTGCGGGCTGCCACTACAAAAATCTTTATAAGGGGGCTGTGATTGTGTGGAGGGTATGGGGCTAAAGGACAAAACTAGAAAACTTCGAAAGCAAGTTATTAAAAATGCTAATGGCTATTTTAATGAAAACTGGCATCTCTTTGGAGTTATATACTTGCCTTTTTTACTTGCTTTTATTGTGGGCTTAAAATCAAAAGATTGGTCTTTTACAGATAAGCTCATAGATATTTCTTTTATTATGTTTGGAGTATTTATTGTTGCAATTACCTTGTCAGGAAAAAAGTTTCCTAAGAAAAAAATGTTATCTATTTCATACTTCTTTTTCCTTAGTGGCGTCTTACTTTTGATTAACAGCCATATTCTAAAACTAAGTGGAAGTATTAATCAAACAAATTGGTTATACTTATGTCTCCTTCTTGCTGGTTCCATCTTATTTATTGGAGGCATACATAAAACATTTAAGCTCCTTGGAGAATCGATAAATACAAAATGAAAAATAAGTCTGTGGAAGAAAAAGCGGAAGATAATCTAGGGGATTATTATGACCCATAAAGTTATTCTTATAGTCAAAGATACTTCCAAGAGTGATAATGTTACGGAGATACAAAAAGAATTGATAAATATCTATTCGCAAATAAATAGGGATTTTGAATTCGAAGGATGCAAGAGTAATTATTATGAACAATTAAATGAGCTCGATTCTGATACAAAAGAGAGTATTATCTGTAGAGAGAATAATGAATTTGCGGTTGCAATTCCAGAGGATAATAAAATATTTATTTTTGACCGTTTTTGGCAAGTTGATAAAGATAAACAATTTCAGATTATACTCCATGAATTAGGGCATATAAAATATAATTATATTAATCTAAAGAATTTTTCAGTGAACTTAGAATTAACATGCGCTAAAGGACTTCGAGAACAATTAGCAGAACAATATATTAATGAGTTGGATTCGCGTTTAGCAATTAAAAATTTTGAAGAAAGATTCCAAAATTTAGAAGAAGCACTATTATTACAATTTATTTCTTTTTATCCATTTAATTTAAATGGGGAATCTACTGAAAGATTTAAAGAATTATTTTTAAAAATATTTGGTGATGATTATGAAAAAATAAATAGCCTAGTAGAGAATTTCATTAGAGAATCGAAAACTAAAGGGCATATTGGAGATAATGTTAGAAATTTAAATGAATTACTATCCAACACAAAGTTCGGTAAAAGAATATTAAATATTTAGCTTCCGCACCTTCCTTTTGGGAAGGTTTAAAAGGGTGGTGTGATTGCAAGTGAGTATGGCGAATAAGAAATGGAATATAAACTTTATCCATAGAATGAAATCACCAAAAATCCCTACTGGTAGTTCCTGGATAAAAATTCTTATTGAAATATATAAACATGCACCACTGCTATATGAAGAAAGTTTTAAACTTGGTTTTCACGATGATAATCATGCTTTAGCCAAGAAATTGCATATAACTGGTTCTGAACTAATGTTTGGCATAGTTTTTTTGAAAAATATGAATCTAATTAAGAAACAAACAAATGGGAAAGACAAAAATTACTCTTCAAATCTTATTTTGACAGAGAAAGGATTCAATGCAGTTATAGAAATATTAAAACATCAAGATTCTATAAGATTGCAGATAATTATTGCCGTATTTACCGCCTTTATGGTAATTATTGAACTTGTTGATTATTCAGTTTCAAAATCATTAGTTACTCCACGTAACGGACTTTTCTTGATAGTAGCGACTATACTGATAGTGTATTTCATTATGAGCTACAAACTAAAGCATTAAATTAATTCCAAGGAGGCTTTATTAGCCTCTTTTTCTTATTACATAGTCAAAAACCCTTCGTATAACCAGCATTATCAGAACTCTTCCGCTACAACTCCATAGAAACCAACTTCTTGCGGACATCAAGCCCGTCTTTGGTAAGAGCGTATATCTTGCCCATCTTCACGCTGCCTGTTATGCACCTGATTAAGCCAGATGCCTGCAGCTCCCTTAAAGCCCTTGCCAAGCTCTCTAACCTCATTCCACAAGGGTTATAAACCTGCAAATTCTGCGTTTTAAAGCCGAATAGAGCCATATTATGGGCAAGGCGAGCCGAAAGGTTTATATATAAGATGTAGCTACTAAGTAGTAACAATTAAAAGAAGTTAACCTGCACTTCTCAAAAAAACAGGTGGGGGAAATAAAAATGGAAACAAAAACACCAAAAGGTCCTAAGGTAAAAACAAAGGATGACCTTGTGAAAATGGGCGCAAAAGCAGTTGCTGATTTTGACAAGTCAAAAGACAGCGGGCTTGAGCAAAAGCTCAAGGGCCAGGTGGCGCCTGAATTTGATGCTGAGATTGGCGATGTAGTCAAGCAGCGTGCTAAATTTACTACAGCTTTTCAGAAAGGACTATCAACTTATCTTAATGCAAACACAGACGAAACAGGCATTGTAAACAAGCCTGGTGCTGAATTTGGGGACGGATTGGCAAAAACCTTATATAATGCCTTCGGAAGCGCAATGGGCATGAGCGAAGACTCTATAAAAGGGCTTGCTGAGAGCGCAAAATTCGGTAAGAGTGCATCAACAGATGCGCGTGCTTACAAACTTTTATTTAAGTCAATGACTGGGCTTAATGTATCAGGCTTGCAGGAAGAATTGACTGAAATGGACCAGATAGATTATGCTGGCATACTTCAGTCAGTCATGAAGCCTCTTGGAGAGGCATCAACCAAGTTCCTTGTTGGCGAAAGCACTGACAAGCTGGTCTCAGGCGCAGACAGCGAAGAAGTGTCTGGAAAAATTAAA
>JBAZYQ010000073.1:0-5077 GCA_041659245.1 Candidatus Nanoarchaeia archaeon | reverse complement strand
TACTCGTTGTCTTGGCTCTTCTTGTGCTTCTTGTTGCAACATACACTGATTTCAAGACAGGGGAAATACCTGACTGGCTGAGCTACGGATTCATAATCTCTGCTTTGGGAATAAGGCTTTTGCATTCAATAATATACAATGACTGGGTCTATATGCTCTATGGCATAATAGGTTTTGCAGGAATGGCTGTATTTAGCATGCTGATTTACTACACAAGGCAATGGGGAGGCGGAGACGCAAAAATTGCAATGGGCCTGGGAGCTGCGTTTGCAACACCGCCTTTAATCTATAACAGCGACGTGCCTTATCTTTTATCACTTGTTTCAAACATATTTATTGCAGGCGGAATCTATGGAATGCTCTGGGGAGTGTATGTGTTTGCAAGAAATTTCAAAAAAACAATCAAGGCTGCAAAAGAAGAAGTCATTGCAAGAAAATGGCTTTACATTGCATCAGCTGCATTGATAATAATTACAATGATTGTTTCATTGTTCCTTACAGGACTTACTGCTGTAATGGCTTTTTATTTCTCTTTGCTTATACTGGCATATCTGTTGCTTTTCATTTTCATAAAAGCGTCTGAGAAATCAGGCATGTATGCAAGAGTGCCTGTTTCAAAGCTCACTGAAGGCGACTGGGTTGCTGAAGACATAAAGATAAAAGGAAAGCTGGTTTACAGCAAAAAAAGCCTTGGAATCACGCCTGAGCAAATTAATAAGCTGAAGAAAGCAAAAATAAGAAGCGTTATCGTGAAAACAGGCATCAAGTTCCTTATTGCAATTCTCATAGGAACAGCAGTGACAATAGCCTACGGCAATATCATTGTAATGGCTTTATTCTAGGAGATTATGCAGCGCAGGATTAGCTATAGATTCTGCAGTATCGAAATCTATAAATAGGCTCTAAGCCGCTATTAAATGATGGAAAACACTCAAAAATCAACAATGAACCTGGTCTTGTCAAAAAAGCCAAAAAGCCCCATTATCATAGAGGGATTCCCGGGATTGGGATTAATCTCAACAATAACAACTGAATTCCTTATCAAGCACCTGAATGCAAAGTCAATAGGATTCATATCATCAAACAAGCTTGTTCCAATTGCGGCTGTGCATGACTCAAAGATAATACAGCCATTGGAGATTTTCTATGCAGAGAAGGAGAATATTGTCATTGTGCACGCATTAAGCGACGTGAAAGGCATAGAATGGGACATCTCAGAATCAATGCTTGAGCTTTATGATTTGCTAAAGGCAAAGCAGATTATAACAATTGAGGGAATCATGTCAAGAGGGGAAACAGAGAATGTTTACTTTTATTCAAATGACGTGAAAAACAGGAAGAAAATGGAAGAGGCAAAAGTAACTCCGTTGAAAGAAGGCATAATTGTCGGAGTCACTGCCGGCATTGTTCTTAAGGAAAAGGAAATGAACATCACAGGAATATTTGTTGAAACGCATTCACAGATGCCTGACAGCACTTCTGCTGCAAAGATAGTGAAGGTATTGGATTCTTATCTTGGATTAAACCTTGATCCCAAGCCATTAGTGGAAGCTGCTGTGCAGTTTGAGGCAAAGCTAAAATCATTGATGGAGCAGACCAAGAAGACAATGGACCACAAGAACGGGAAAGAGATTAGTTATATGGGTTAACGTGGGCTGTATGTAGTAGCGAGTAGGATGTAAAAGCCGCCCTCCTGGATTACTTATTTGTTTTTTATTATTTTCCCAAGTTTTATAAAGGAAACAGATAATTGCCATTATATGGAATTTCCGCTTATTCAAAAAACCTGGAAGAAAGGGATTAATCAATTAGACATTGTCTATCCCAACAAGAAGTTTGGCGGAGCATACAATCTCGGCGTCTTGATTATATATAATCTTGTTAATAATATTCCAAACTGGATGTGCAGCAGGGTATTTCTTGACGAGGGGAAAATATCAGCAAATCTCATTGGATTCACGTTCCAGTACGAGCCTGACTATTTCAATATAAAAGAAATGCTTGCAAAATCAGGAATATCTATTGAGAAGTCTGAAAGAAAGCAAATACTCTTTGCAGGCGGGCCCTGCGTGAATGCAAACCCGGCAGCTCTTTCAAAATACATGGATTTTCTTGTTATGGGCGATGCAGAGGAAATTTTGCCAAAGATACTTGATTGCTATACAGAAGACAAGCCTAAGTTCCTTGAAGCTATTTCAAAAATACAGGGAGTTTTTGTGCCTGGATTAAACAACCCGTCATGCTCCTATGTAAAAAGCCTTGACGACACGCCTTATCCTTTGTACCAGCCATTGCCGGTAGATATTCCAAAAGATTATGTGTTTGGAAATGCATTTCTTTTAGAGCCTGAAAGAGGATGCCCGTTTGTCTGCAAATTCTGCCCAATGCCTCAAAGAGGAGGAGTAAGATTAAGAAGCCTTGAGAAGATAAAAGAGATTATTGACGAGGGAATAAAGCTAAACAAGAGAAAGAAAGTGATAATGTACACTGCCTCATTCACTCATCCGAAAAGAAAAGAGATTTTAGAATACCTGCTTTCAAAAAACCTTGAATTCTCAGTGCCTTCAATAAAAGTGGAGCTTGCTGACAAGAATTTTCTTGAATTAATAAAAAAAGGCGGGCAGAGAACATTAACCATTGCGCCTGAATGCGATGAAGAATTAAGATTCGAGATTGGAAAGAGAGTCAATGACGAGCAGTATTTCCGTTTCATCGAGAATGCAAATGAATTGTCTTTTGAAACAATAAAAGCATATTTCATGATAGGAATCCCCACTCAAAATGATGAAAGCATTAAGAAGATGTGTGAATTCATCATAAAAGCAAAGGGGCTTTCAAAAGCCAAGTTCTATGTTTCAATAAATCCGTTTGTGCCAAAGATGGGAACAATATTCTCAGAATACAAGTTTGACGAGAGCGTAATCAAGAAGCAGGCAAAGCTGTTAAAGAGCTTCCTCGGCAAATCAGGATTAAGGTTTAAGATTCAGGGCGCAAGGCAGGCAAGGGAAGAGTGGATTTTAGCGCATGAAAAAAGTGTTATTCTTAAGTAAAATATAGGAAAAAATCCCAACAAAGCATAAGCCTTATATATCCCCTGTAATCCAGAAAGGAATATGGGAATATTAACAAAAAGCCTTGTGACTGCAGCTGCTGTCGCAGCATTGTACGGCGCTTATTCTATTGGAAGGGATTCTGTAGAATGCCCTAAATGCAAGGCAGTTGAAGAAACTGTTTGCGAAGATATTGATACAGATATGTTTTGGGAATCCGGAAGAAGGGCAGGCTACATGGAAGGATTAAAAGCAGGCAGAATAGAGGGGGAAGCAATAGGAGAAAGAGCCGGAACCGAGAGCGGCTTTGAAAGAGGAAACTCTTACGGATATAATCTCGGGCTAAATGCCTGCAACGAAGAAAGATATACTGAAGGATTGAATACATGCGATGACACCAAGTACCAGGACGGCATGATTGAGGGGGAACAGATGGGGCTGCAGGAAGGGCAGTTGAGATTTTTTGGCTCAGGCACAAGATTTAGCAGCCAAAATGGGCGCCACAAGTTTATCTCCCACAGGTATGATGATGAAGACAAATTAATAGTCACCAGAGTTATAATTGACGAGCAGAAGTGCCTTTCAAAAGATCTGGCTATTTACAGCCAAGATCAGTCTATTTTCCTTGAAGACTTATGCATAAATGGCGAGGATGCGGACGGGCTGGTGGATAATATAACAATATGGGACCCAAATGCCGAAAATGAAATATTCGAGAGGGAAAGGGATTTTTATGCGCATCAGGAAATCTTTCTCCAAGCTGATGAGAAGATGAAAGAAGGAACAGAAGAGTTCTCTCATTATAGCAGATAATGGATTTTAACGCATGAAAATGAAGTATATTTTTGACAATAGAAATCTATATAAACAACCAGTTGTTTAACAAAATAAAATGCAGGTGCAATTATCTTTTGACTCGGAGAAGGAAAGCCTTGATGACTTGAAAAAGCTCGCAATGGCTATCCAGGACATGATTGCTGAGAGAGAAAAGCAAAGCGGAATGCCACCTTCACAACCAGCAGGCAACCAGCCGCAGGCTAACAATTACCAGCCTCAGCAGTTCCAGCAGACACCAAAGCCTGTTCCAAAAGAAGGAAAGACATCAGGCGGCGGAAGAGTCATACCTTATGATGACAACATAAGCAACATGATGTCAAGTTTATTATATTCAGGCAAAAAGAAATACTAAATTCATTTCTAATAGCTACAAGCTGCTAACTACCTGCTACAAACTACTTGCTAAATTAGCGACCAGCCGTACATTACAATTGCTGAAACAACAGTCACAAGAAGATTGTCATCTATCACCTTGTTGAACAATTTTATGTCAAGGGCTTCTGCAAGCATTGCGACAAAGGCGCCGAGGAATGCTGTAAGAGCCGGAACAAAAACAAAAGCCCCTAAAAATCCCATTACTATCCCTGCAACAGTGCCTTCTATTGACTTGCTTCCTATCTTGTGCTTTCCAAAATTCTTTCCAACAAGCGTTGAAAAAGAGTCTCCCGCGGCAAGCACCATTATTGAAGCAGACGCAATGTCAGGAGGAAAAAGCCCTATCACTGCAAAGCAGCCAAGAATATAGTATATTGCCCCCTGCCCCGGAAACTTTGCGTGCTTTCTCTCAAACCTGTCAAGAAACCAGGCAATGCCGGGCAGTTTGTATTTTGAAGATGCAATTGAAATGAGAATGCCTATTACCAATATGATAAACATGCGCCTTGCGCTTAGGATATGAAAATTGTAAAGAGAGACTATTGCAATGCCTAGAAACAAGTGGAAGAACTGCCTTCTTGTCTCAAATTTTCTTTCGTGCAGCTGCTGTTCTTTAAGCAACTGCTGCCCTTTGGGATTTTCCTTTGCCACAGGAATACAAAGGTGTTTTTGTTAAAATAGTTTATGGTGAAAGAAGGATGCTCCTTGAGATGCTTATTCTTACTAAGAATGTGGCGCAATCTATATATAGCCATAAAGAAGATTAAATAATATGAAACGCGGAATCAGGGACAGGAAGAACAGGCAAAATGAGA
>JBAZYQ010000072.1:0-5169 GCA_041659245.1 Candidatus Nanoarchaeia archaeon | reverse complement strand
TGCGCCTATAAGAAAGCCTGATTTTGCAATAACATATGGAATTCCAAGAACCCCTGCGCCTATTATTGCGCCTATGAGAGTTGCCACAGCCCCAAGAACGTGTTTTGTCACTTCGCTGCACCTCGTTCCAAATTTTCCTCAGCGACTTCTTCGGAAATCCTGCCCATATTATCGCCTTATGCCGAAAGAATAAACAAGAGGCACGCAATTGACCTGCTCTTTTGTGAATGTCATGAAATAAAGAATAGTGTCATTGTTTGCATTTATGTGCAATACATAATCTCCCTGCTTTGCCATTCTCGCAAGCTCTGCAAGTGAGATTGCTTCTGTGTTTTTCTGCGAATCAAACAAGGCTTTTGCCTTTTCATAAAGCTCAGGGAAATCCACATTCACGCTGGCGTGCCTGAAGAATCTTCCAAACTGCACTTCATCATCTGTAACCCTGATGTTTATTTCCCCTTCACACTGCGAATTGGCTTTTGCATATTCAAGCATTGCTGATTCAGCCTGCTCAATTGAAGGCATTGATTCAACGCCCTGCTTCAAATATAATGGGATATCATAGGAATTGTATTTTATTCCGTCGGAGACAGCAAGATATCCCCCATTTGCCGCTATCTTCAATACAGCGTCATTCGCAGCGGCCTTCAGGCATTTTGATGTTTTTGAAAAATGCTCTGCATAAACAACTGCAAATATTGAAAAGAAAATAATAATTAAAGCTATTATTGCCGCTATTTTCACTATCTTGATTGTTTCAGATTGATTTCTTGGCTTGTATATTCTTTTTGCTGACATTTCATTCTCTCTTGCTTACATCATTAGCTGCATATTATACTTTCAAATAGCTTACTGCGGCTTCTTGCTTGACTTGATTAATCCTATGATTATTGCAACAAGTATTACTGCCAAGACAATAATCAGCCATGTTGTTGTTGAAACACCTTTTACAGGCTCTTCAGCAGCAGGCTGTGCTTCAGCAGCTGTCTTTTCTTCGGCAGATATTGCCTCTGCTTCCCCTGCCTTGCAGTCAGATGCGCATAAGACATTGTCTTCCCCAATATCAGGATTGCAAACCCCATTCTGGTTGCATGTTGCAAATTCAGACAAGTCAACTGTTAATTGCAGCTTGTCTTGCTTGTCGTAAATCTTTGCTTCTTTTATGTTTCTGTAATAGGGGAATATTATGAGAACAGGCTTTTCAGACAATATTGTGGGATTGTCATAGAACCAGAATTCAACAGGGAATTTAAATGAATAATCTTCCTTGCCATCAAAGCCGTATATTTTTGCAGTAAAGCCATCTTCTGGCTGAATCTTATGGTCAGGGTAGCCCTCAACAAGCTCAGGCACGCCTTCAAGCGTTGTCTCGCTCGTGTTCTTGATTAGCATTTCAACAGCAACGCCTATCTCCTTGCTTTTCATGTCCTCTGCAGCTATTGCAAAAGAGCTTAGAAGCAAAACACCTACTGCCAAAAGTATAAACGATTTCATTTTTTCACCTCAGTTTTATCCTATTGTAATGATTTTATTCTTTTATAAACATATTGCAATTTATCAGGCATACCTGCCAAGCAAGCCTATAAGCCATTTTTTTGAAACTAAATTGAATGATTCTCCTCCGGAGATATAGTCTGAATCAGTCGGCAATGAATCATAGTTCATCAATGAATTATAGCTTGGGCGGAAATATGTTTTGCATAAATCACCGCAATCTCCGCCACAACCTCTTTCTCTATTGCCTTCAGGGAAAGTTTTTGCCAATGATATCATTGTTTCAACCTGGCTTTCAGAGCCGGAACTAAGTATACTTGTCCATACGCTTCTCGCCTCGTCTTCTGATGTGAGGCAATTTGGATCATGAGGATGCCCTATGCCTCCTTGATTATTATTATATTCATCTGCAAGCATTCCGAAAAGATGCCCGAATTCATGCGGCGCAACAGTCATGCTGCCGGATGCAGGAACTGAAACAACCGCGCTTTCACCTAATAATGCGGAAGACCTGAACTGATTTTTTGAAATAACAACTGTCTGGTCTATGCCAGGGCACAGCCTGCTTGTATCGCTTGCAAAAAGTGCATGCGGCGCAAGAGAGCTTCCAACCTGCATTGACGGAAGGTTTTGCGTTAGGGGCAATGTATAAAACACAAATTTGTCTTTATAATCCATAAACGGCGAAACAGCCAAAAGCCCGCCATACAATCCCTGCCTGTCAACCACTTTTCGTGCATCAGCAAGGAATTGCTCCCTGTTGCCATATCCATCAGGTATCAAAAGCACATCAATTGCATTTTCAGATGAAGGCTTTGGAGAAGGGTTAAGTTCAGTGAGTTCAGTGCATTTAGGTTCTGTAACGCACCTTCCTCTGCCAACAGGAGAATATGTGCTCACGCCAAGGAAAGTCTCACCAGTATCTCTCGTAGGATTAATGCACTTTTTTCCTGTGCCGCAGTCCCAGTCACCCATGCAGCTAATCGGATGCTGCTGCTCAAAGCCAACAACTTTCTCTCCGTCAAGATAGCATTCCTTAAGTGTTACATCGCACCTGAAATTATTAAATGCCTCAACAGTGCCATCATAAACATAAGCTGAAAAACTTAAGCCTAATTCAAACCAGTTTCCGTTTTCCACTTGTATGTCATTATATGAAAATAGCAGATTTGTCTTAACTCCTTCCCTGTTTACATTTACTTTGCCTGCATCGGTTTCAAACTCCCCAAGCTCAAGCATCTCAAGAGGGGAAAATGTGCTTAATGCAGGATATGTCACAGACATATCTATATCCTCGCCGGGATTTAGTTTTAACAAGCCCCTTTCTCCAAAAATGCAGTTAACAGGCTCGGCTGAACAAGTGCGGTACTGGCTTTCGCTTCCTGTCAAAAAAAGACTGCCTTTCTTAATAAAAAGATTCACATTATCACTGCCTGCTCCAAATAGATTAATTGAAGATGGAACAGCAGATGCAGACCTCTTGAGTGTAATATCCAATGTCTTTCCATCCTCATTGTTGAAAAAAGCATTAATATTTCCGGGAGCGAATAATTTCATTGCATCATGGGGTGTTATTGAATCAGAGTATGTGCCAGATAAATCAGACCTGCTTATTCTGAGCTTTCCGGATGTTTTAAATACAATATTCCCAAAATTTGAATTGGTTGATGCAAAAGCAGACAAGACAATATTTTCACCAATACCTTCTCCGTCTAAAACTCCAATCTCATTAAGCCCTGATATGTTTTCATACCATTTCCTGTCAATTGCCTTGCCATCCTGATATTCTTTCAAGGCAGTTGTCTTGATTACCTTTGCCGCCCCTGTAATATTAAGATATGCAAAAGTGGGCATTACCATGGATGTAAGCCTGCATTTTCCATTGCACACAAATGAATACTTATGCTCTGCATACCTGCCTGAAACAGAGCTCATCACAAGCCACGGCAGATTTGAAGCATCAATCTCAACTTTTTTTCCAACCATCCTCACTTCAAGGCTTGGCTCTTCATCAGCGCTGTTATCAAAATTCAACACAGCGCCCTGCCCTGAGGACGCCTGCTCATTGATTTCTGTCCTTGGCGATATAAACCCGCCGTCAGTGATTGTCAGCTTCTTATGCTCAGCATCAGCAACAATTGTTCCGTAAAGCACGCCAATCGGCTTGCCTTCAAAAAATAACCTGTAAATGCCATCTGCTATATTTGCCGCTTCAGATGCCTCTTCGGCTGTTGACGGCACCCCAAACAGGGATTGAAGCTGCGCCTGATTATATATAGTAACAAGCCCGTTTGCCTCTTCTCTCACATAACCTTCAGGAAGCGGCTCTCCCTGCGCATATGCCAAAATAGGAATAAAACACAATGCCATAATTGCAATGAGGATATTTTTTTTCATCTTATTCCTTGATAGTATTTTATTATTTATCTAGTTTACCTTTATGAAGCAGATGCGCCGGCAGTGCCTGAAGACCTTGCGCCTGTTAATAAGCTTGAGCTTTCCCCTGCCTTCGGCTTCTCCCTTATTATTCCAAACGTGTAAACAAGAGGCTGCCTCTGTATTATTGTCCTGTTGAATGTCAATAAATAAACCATTGCATCCTTGTCAGCCATGTCAAAGTGAAGTATGAAATTCTTCTGCTTTGCAAGCCTTGCCAAATCAATCAGTGAAAGCACCTTGATGGCTTTCTGCTGGTTGTATAATTCCATTGCATTCTCATACGGGAAATATATGTCTGTTTTTACCTTGGCTGAAAATTCCGAGATTGTAGCTGATTCTGTTTCAGTCCCTACCTGCAGAGGCCATTCCAAGTCAATTGTTACAACAGCCTTGCTTATTGTGACTGTTGCCTCAGGCCTTTTCAAAGCCTTGACAGGCAAGCTGACTGCATTGAAGTTTGCGCACTGCGCAACATCTGATTTTACTGCAAACGCTATTTCATTTGCAACATCCTGCATCCCAGGAACTGTTTCCTTGCCCTTGTCAAAATATATCGGAACGGTATAATAATCATAAGTTACAAAATTCTTTGGCGCATTATAGCCGCCCTTTGCAACAATTCTTAATATTGCATCCTCTGTTGTTGATTCAAGGCAATCCTGCACAAAAGGCTCAACTTTATCAACTTCCTGCTGCAATTCAACGCTTCTTGAGATTTTCACTTTTTGTATTCCCGCTGAAATATCTTTTCTAAGGACTATGCCGACAGAAACCGCAATAAGCAGGACAATGCCAAGAATAATAAATAATGTCACCTGCCCTTTTTTAGGATTATGCCTTGGTTTATATATAGTTTTCACAGGAAATTTTAAGTCAGCTAGATTTATATATTCTGCGGTTATAGAATAAGCATAGCAGAGTTATATTAAAAAGAGGTGGGAACAAATGACAGTAGGACTCGTTCTGAACAACAGAGATTATGGCGTGGCTTTGGCCGACTCAATGGTGACTATCGGCGATGAAAGAAAAGGCGACACAGCAAACAAGCTTCTGCACATAAATGCCAAAGATTTCTACGGCGCAATGGTCAGCGCAGGCGATGCAATCAATATATTTGCCACATTTGAGCACATAAAAGACCAGACTTTCAAAAATCCAAAAAAGATGCTGGATTCCATAAAAAAATTTTCTCTTGACTACAGCCTTAACATTGACAGGCAGGCTCTGGAAAGCCAG
>JBAZYQ010000071.1:0-5296 GCA_041659245.1 Candidatus Nanoarchaeia archaeon | reverse complement strand
AAAATCCAAAGAAAAAATAAAAGGAAATTATCTCGTATTCCTAAGCCAGTAAACAGCTGTTAACGGGGAATAGCTTATGACAACGGGCTTTTGCCTGAATATATCAGGGAGCTCATTGCCTGCTTTCTTCACTGCTTCGTTTGCATCAGGGCTTGAAAGGCTTTCTTTTGGATAAATAATAGCTTCAAGCGAATGGCAGATGAGTTTACCGTTTGAATCCTTGACTATGGGCTCTGCATCAAGATAATATCCCAATGCCTCTATCCTGTCCCTGTAAGTGCTTCTGAATTCTTCTGCAAGCCTGTCTGCTTCGCCAAGAGTTGTGCCTTTGCCTTCAAACATGCACGTGGCAGATGCAAGCTCTGCAAGCAAGTTCTTTTTTGTTTTCATCATATCACCTCTATTTTTCAAATAATAATGAAGTTAGTTGTATTTAAAAGTTGCTGAAAGGCTAAATTGTGGAAAGATGAAGCAAGGAAAGCCAGCCTCCGGCGTGAATTCTTGGAATAAGGGTTTATTAGCAATAATTCAGAATTATGCGCATATTTCCGAGGAGGCACTACATATTTCCGATTTCTTTGAAGGATGTTCGAAAGTCGCAGCAACGCTTAAATAGAGCAGATTAGGTTATTGTCTTGACATTTTTAAAATAAGGGGTGATAAAAATGAAAAAGAAAATATTTTCAAAAGAATTTGAGATTCCGTGGTGGGATGACTGGTATAATGCGGACTGCCTGAAAAAGAGAGATATGGTTGAAAAACTGCCTTTTGTACAGGAAATGATTGGACTATGCAGACTGCCTGACAAAAAGTTTCCAAAGAAGCACAAGCTGCATACAATCACAGTATCGCTTAATGGTTTTTTTGAGGACCTGGCAAGCTATATGCATGAGAGGCAGCAGTTTAATACTAAAACCCTTAAGTGTAACAAATAGAACACTTAAGTGGAAAGATTTATAAATAAGATATACTTTAAAACACTTAGGTGTAAAATGGAAGAAAACAAAAATTGGATAGAATTGCCTGTTACAGAGAAAGAAAACTACCTGCTTTTTCACAAGACAGCCTACGCAGATGACATAAGCACTGCAGAAGATAATGTAATCAGGCATCCAAGATGGGCAATCATTGCCGGCTACTATGCAATGCACGACATAACAAAACTGTTTCTTGCAAAAGAATTCAGCATAAAAATAACAAGCCCAAATATCCATGAAAAGGCAATTAAAGTGCTGGAAGAGTTTGTCCATGATAAAAAGCTTAAGGAAAAATTGATTGAACTGCTGAAAGAGGCAAAAGAAGCTTATTTTAATGCAGAACGACTCAAAGAAAATACACTTTCTGCCATGCTTAAATATGGAAAGGCAGAGAGGGGCAAAACCCAGTATTATTCTGAGGATTATTCAGGAAAAGCAGGTCCTGACTCCCAGAAAGCATCTTATTTTCTGGATACTATTGCCCAGCCGTATATAAAAATAATAGAAAGGATGGTGAAATAAATGATGATAGATATTTGTTTTGGAACAAGAACCGTATGGAAAATGCTGCTGCTGTTTGCAGAAGCTCCCGGAAAAGCGCTAACCGGGCAGGAAATAAGAAAACATACAGGGCTTGGCAACAAAGTTGTTTACAGGTTTCTTGCAATGCTTGAAAAATTCAGGATTGTAAACTGCAATAGGATTGGAAAACTGCATTTTTATAAGCTGAATCTTGCAAACCCTTATACTACTCTTGCAATAGAAATGGCAAAAGCTGAAAAAAAAGAATTAAATAATGCTAATTTTGAAATAATCAATATCCTTAGGGAATTTACTTATGGACTTACAAATATACATTTGGAAAATCTTAGCCAAATTATCCTGTTTGGAAGCCATGCTAAAAGAACAGCTTACAGCGAATCAGATATAGATGTGGCAGTTATAACCCATAAAAAATCTATTGAAAATGAGCTTGTTGCAACTGAATTGGCAGACGGGATAAAAAAACGCTTTGGCAAGGAGATTCAGGCGCACTATTTCACGGAGCAAGAGTTTGAATCCATGAAAAAATCTAAAAACAAGCTGGTTAATGAGATTCTCCGTGACGGAATAAGGATTATGTAAACCTCAGCTTACCTTGCTTCCTTCAGCAATGTCGTTCTCTACTGTCAAAAGCCCTAATTTGTCGTTCTCTGAAGCTGCTAAAAGCATTCCATTGCTTTCTATGCCTCTTAATACTACAGGCTGGAGGTTCTTGATAATTATTATCTTCTTTCCTAATAATTTTTCAATAGGATAGTGCTTTCTTATGCCTGCCACAATCTGCCTCTGGCTTTCGCATTTTCCCAAATCAACTAAAAGGATTACTAATTTGTCTGCATTGGGATGAGGCTCTGCCTTTACGACTTTTGCAACTCTTATGTCTAATTTTTTGAAATCTTCGTAGCTTACCTGGTTGCAGGCTTCGCATACTTTCATTTGCTGAGATGCTGGTTCTTTTGTCGCTTTCGCTCCAAAGTTCACTTCGCTTTGCTCGCGAACCTTGTGTTCTTGTGTTTTTGGCATTTTATCCTCCTTGTTCATCATGCTGCGCTCTTCCAAAGGCCCCTTCTTTGATTTCTCAATAGGAGCTTGTTTTTCTTTTTCTGTAATCTTTTCTTTGAAATACTCTGTGACTTTTGATGTTTTTGCTTTTAATTCTTCCAGTTCCTTGTCTTCAAGCTTGTGGAAGAGAAGCTCTATTTTGTTTAGCTTTTGGTTTGGCTTGACTTCTAATTTAGCTATTTTTTTCCAGTCCTTATCCTTTGCGTTAAGCATTTTGAGTATTTTACTTGAAGTGTCCGGCAGGAAAGGCTGGACTAGCAATGCAATCATTCTTGACATGTTTGCGCAGACGTAAAGCACGTTCTTTGATTGCTCTGGGTTTTTCCAAGGCTCATTGTCCTGGAAGTACTTGTTTGCCATTGCTGACAAGCGCATTGTTTCTTCCAAAGCAGCTCTTAATTCAACTCTTTCAAAGGCAGCTTTTACTACTTCTATTTGCTTTTCAACCTGCTTTAGGAAGATTTTGTCTTTCTTGTTTAGTATTGCCTTGGGCACCTTGTTGCCGTACTTGCTAACTATGAAGGTCAATGAGCGGTTGACGAAGTTGCCGAGATTGCCTACAAGCTCGTTGTTTATCTTGTCCTGGAAGTCTTTCCAGTAGAATTCAGTGTCTTTTGTCTCCGGAATTAAGAATGTTGAATAATATCTCCAGTAATCAGGGCTTAAGCCTGTTGATGCAAGGTTTTCGCAGAAAACTCCTCTGTTCTGGCTCTTTGAGAACTTTCCGCCCTCGAAGTTAAGGTATTGCAGTCCTACAACGTTGTATGGCAGGTTAAACTCCTTGTTTGCCATTATCATGCCTGGAAAGAAGATGGTATGGAACGCTATATTGTCTTTGCCAACAAAATTGTAGATTTTAGCCGGCTTTTGCCAGAATAGCTTCCATTTTGTTTTAGACCATTCCTTTGTTGATGAGATGTATCCTATCGGCGCGTCAACCCAGACGTAGTAAACCAGGTCTTCAAAGCCCTTAAACTGCACAGGCACTCCCCACTTGAGGTTTCTTGTAATGCACCTTGGCTTCAGGCCCTCGTTAATCCAGCCTAATGCTAAAGATTTTACCTGCTCTCTCCATTTGCTTGCCTTTATCCACTTTTCCAGCTTTGGCGAGAGCTTCTCCAGGTCTAAGAACAGGTGCTTTTTCTCCCTGAATTCAATGTTAGTTGAGCCGCAGACAGCGCATTTTGGCTGTTTTAGCTTTTCAGGGTCAAGCATTGTGCCGCAGCTTTCGCACTGGTCTCCTTTTGCCTTGTCATAGCCGCAATGAGGGCAGGTTCCTTCTATGTACCTGTCTGATAACTGCCTGTTTTCCTCTTTGCAGAACGGAAGAGTGATTGTTTTTTCCACTATATAGCCGTTTTTGTGGATTTTTGCAATGAATTCCTGCGTGGTTTTATAGTGTATTGGCTTGCTTGTTCTTGAGAAGTTGTCATAGCTGATGTTAAACCAGTCGTATATGCCTTTATGTATCTTGTAGTAGAAGTCGCACAGCTCTCTTGGCGTTATTCCGTACTTGCTTGCTGCTATTTCTGACGCTGTTCCGTGCTCGTCTGTTCCGCCTATGAAGATAGTTTGATATCCTTGTAGTCTGCAGTAACGTGCGAAGATGTCTGCGGGTAAGTGAGAGCCTACGATGTTTCCTAAGTGAGGGACGTTGTTTGTGTAGGGGAGGGCTGATGTGATGAGACGTCGTTCTTTAGCCATAAGTGATAGAAAGGATAATCAAAGTTTATAAGGATTATGGCGTGGGAGAAAGCCCCAAGGGGACACCCCTTGAAACCCCGGAATGCCTTAATTCACATAATGCACTTAAGGGGAAGTAACCTTTAAATAGAACTATATCTATAGCTTTTTTATGAGTCAATTAACTTTTTATTTTCATGATTTGGAAATAAAGAATAAAACGGGACAAACTTTTATTTTGTCAAGTGCCCTAGATGAAATAAAAAAAGAGACAGATAATATAAGAGAAGATAAGCCCGATAGTGAAGTATACCATGTTGAACAAGGGGAAGATAAGTTAAGTGTCCAAATATTTGATAAAATAACAGATGGAACGGTAAAAATTTATGTTGGAAAATTTATTTATTCAGAAGATCCAGCAACCTATAACCAAGAGATAAATGGAAAATTATGCAAATTTGAATATGATGAAGATGAAGAAGTAGGAATATGTCATCTGAATACCGGAACGCTTTATTTTTTAATATATGTTGATGAAGCACAGGCTCAATATAAATTAATGTTAGAATATATGCCTTTAAAATTAAATATAGGTGGTTTTAAGAGATATTTTATAGAGAGATATAAAAATGTTATAGAATCATTAGATAGCCGGCAAATATTAGGTAAGGATTTAGTAAGACTTTTAGATAATATGAAAGATGATCATTTAAAGCTTGCGAGGATTAAATTAAAGAAGAACCTAAGTGATGAAAAAATAGATGAAATAGGATATGTCGATGATATTTTAGAGAAAGCCAAGGACAAGAATCTAGAGCTGGAATTGATACTCCGTTGGCCCAAAGAGAATAAAACCAAAGTTGCAGAATTTCTTAAGTCAATTTTCAAAGTCAATGCTATTTCAGACCTATCGCAAACAAATTTTTCAGATTTTTTTGTAAAATTCTCCTTCGAAACAGACAATACGGCGCAGCCAGAGATGAATATTAAAAAGAGAATATTAACTTATCTTACGCCGGAAACGAAAGAGC
>JBAZYQ010000070.1:0-5461 GCA_041659245.1 Candidatus Nanoarchaeia archaeon | reverse complement strand
TATGGCAACACTAACTGTTTCAATCCCGGAAAAGCTGAAAAAGGAAATGGACAAGCATCCTGATGTGAACTGGGCGAAGTATTTGGGGCAGAAGCTCGAAATGCACGCAAAGAACCTGGCGGAGCTTAAAAGGTCCGGGAGAATATAAGATGGTATCAGTGACTGTGACAATAACAGAAGACGCGAGAGAAGAACTGAAGTCCCTTGGCTGGGTAAACTGGAGCGAATTGGCAAGGGAAGAAACGAAGAAAAAAGTAATATTCGACAATTACATGAAGACAGGCAAGATTACCAAAGAGGAAAATGAATTCTGCGAAGAGATTGACTGGCATCCTGTGGATGAGCTTCCAATGAGGGAAGAGCATCGGAGAGATGGAAAGAAGGCTGAAAGAAAAGCCCATCAGGGTAAATGCCATATCAGATATCTTCAAAAATGTACGCCGCTGATATTATTCCTTCATGCCAAAAGGATATAGACAAGTTTTGCAACAAAAATCCTATCCTTGTTAAAGCTCTCGAGAAAAAGATGGAAGAGATACGGGATTTTCCTTATCACTATAAGCCTTTAAAATATGGCCTGGCAGGGCAGAGAAGAGTGCATGTTATGGGAAGCCTCGTGCTAAAGTTTGAGATTGATGAGGATACAAAAACCATAGTATTTATCTTCTTCGGGCACCACGACGAGGCATACAAGAGATAAGCATTTAAATCAACTCTTCCTCTTTCTTTGCATGGCAACAATCGCAAAAGACACGCCTCTTGCTGAAATCACTCTTCGCAAATACGAAAAGCTTTCCCCTGACTATACAAGAAGGGAAATCGTGAGAAAAGTATGCCTGTCAATGGGGCTTTTGCAGCCTGGCGATTCAAGGGACATTGTTGTTGATGTATTGCAGGCCGTGATTGACAACAAGAAAGAGATGAGTTCTGAGGAAATTATAGATAAGGCAATTGCATTAAGAAAAGAAGCCAACCTGCCCATGAACGGCGTTGCATCTTCTAATATTCGAAGGCAGATAAAAAGATTAAAAGACATGTATTTCATTGAGAAAGCAGGAGAAGGCTACAGGCTTACTGAAAATGAGGAATTGGTTTCTATATTTGAGCACAAGATACAGAAGTTTGTTCTTCCTTCAATCACTGAGAGAATTAAGGAATATTTGAATGCATTGAAGTGAAGTTTCTTTTTGAATTTTAAGCATAAGCTTAATAAAGCAAGAGATAAAATCAATTATAACACTAATATAGGAGGAAAATATGGGAAAACTAAGAGAATTGCTGGAAGCGGTGGAGAACAATCCTGGTGCTGCAATAGGATTAGGGTTTCTTTTGTGTGCAGGCGGCTTTGGCACGTGTGCTGTAGTCAATAACACAATTAACCCTCCAAGGTATGAATTGCAAGTAAAAGACATCAACCTTAATGGTATTCCTGACAAGTTTTATACAATTAACGGCGATATGGCTGTTATTGAACTTGATGGAAAGCCAATTGCGACATACCATCTGCTTAATGTTGAGCAGAATCAGTAAGGTTTTTAAATTCTTTTATTTAACAAAATGGATTCTTCAATTTATGAGCCCAGCGATGATTCTTACCTATTGGAAAAGCACGTAAAGAAGTATGCAAAAGGAAAAGTATTAGAGATTGGAACTGGCTCCGGGATTCTTGCAAAAGCAGCTTTTAAAAAAACAAAGGATGTTCTTGCTGTTGACATAAATCCCGCGGCTGTAAAGCACGTGAAATCACTTGGAATAAAAGCCGTTTGCTCTGACTTGTTTTCAAAAGTTGAAGGAAAGTTTGACTTGATTATTTTTAATCCGCCATACCTGCCTTTTGAGAGGAATGAAGACAAGGCAACTGCATTGCAGGTAGCTGGAGGAAAGAAAGGGCACGAAATTATTGAGAAGTTCCTGAAGCAGGCAAAGAAGCATTTAGAGAAGAATGGAAAAATACTTCTTTTGTTCAGCTCATTGTCAGGGGATATTGAGAGAATAATGGCAAAACAAGGCTATAAGTTCAAAAAGATTGACGAGAAATTATTGTTTTTCGAGAAGCTGTATGTGTATGATATTAAGCTGAAATAACTTCTATTTTTTCAAGCCCTGATAAAGATGTGCGCAATTTCTTGTATACTCTTTCAAAGCTTTTCGGATAAGGCATCTGCTTGTAAATCTCAAACAGTGCCAACGCAGCAATGCCGTGCTCTGTTTTTCTTAGCTCTGGATTATCCTCCACTGCAAGCGAATGCCCTGCAAGAGCCAGAAGAGGATTAACATCATACTCCGGATGCAGTTTTTGCAAAACCTCGCACGACCAATATTGAAAAGAATAAGCCATTATTTCAGACACTGCACAGCCAATCATCTGGGCATTGTCAAACTTTTTAACTACACCCTCATTCAACCCGTGGCTGAACTCATGCATGAATATGCTATAAACATCTTCAAAGGGACCTTTTTTTATAAAAAATAAATACTGGTAACGTTTGGATATTCCTGAAACCTTAAAACCCTGTAATTTGCTGTAGATCTCTTCTGAAACAGGGGCATGGTAAAGCTTTGGAAGAAATGCTTTTGAGGCATTATAAAAATTCTGCTCATCCAATATCATTGGCTTGTAAGTTATTTCTTCATGAGAAACATTCATTTCAGCAAAGGATTCGTTGACAAGGCTTTCAATTTCACTGAAATTAGTTATAATCTGCCCTGATTTGATATCCATATGAGGCAGTAATGGTACAATGCTTAATAAATACTGCCCTCAGGACAGCTTTTAGCCTGCTTCAAAGCAGCTCTTCCTATTTTTGTAACCACTCTATAAATGACAAAAAACCGAAACCTTTATAAAGGAGCTATTGATTATGCGTATCGAGTCAATAATAACATTCGGAGTTGATAACAATGATAGTAAGCGAAGAATTTTTAAGCAAGGCGCGTTCAGCGTTCGACTTGAACGAGTATGAAATAAAGACATGGACAGCACTGCTCTCAAGAGGAGAGTCAACTGCAGGGGAACTGGCAGAAATAAGCACTGTTCCAAGGTCAAGGGTTTATGATATTCTTGAAAGCCTGACTTCAAAGGGATATGTCGCAAAGAAAAACGCAACTCCGATAAGATACAAGACAGTCTCGCCTGAAGAAGCATTGAAAGCTGCAAAGAAGAATGCAAAATTAAAGGCAGAAACAGAAGCAGGCGCGCTTGAAAAAATAAAAACAGGCGATGCATTCAAGGATTTGGACAAGTTCTACAAGCAAGGCTCTGAGCAGATTAAGTCAGAAGTCGTAGGCTTAATCAAGGGAAGAAAGAATCTTCATGCGCAGTTAAGGTCAATGGTTGCGGATGCAAAGAAAACAATAACAATCGCGACAACTGCAAACGGAATGGCAAGAAAAGCCAGAACATTGCAGGCTGAATTAAAGAAAGCAAAGGAAAAGGGCGTTGCAGTCAGGTTTATTTCTTCACACGATGCGCTGCCTGAGGAATTGAAAGGCATTGCAGAATTGAGAAAGCACAAGGCAAGCTCAAGATTCGTGATTGTTGATGACAAGACAGTATTGTTCATGATGGACGACGACAAGAACGTACATGAGTCATATGACACAGGCATAGTTGTCAACTCAGGCTTCTTTGCAAAGGGCTTTGAGCACATGCTGAATAACCACTGGCAGAGCTTGTAAAGGCTCTTGTTTTTTTATTATTAAATAATCATTGAATCTAGGGGGCAAATAAAATGGATATCGACACATTAGGAAACATAATAGTATGGTGTTATGCAGGCGGAGCAACAGCAATTATTGCAACGGTAGGCATAGCAACTTACATATCTGACAAAAATTCAAAAAAGATAGCTCCTGTTCTGGATAAGCAGTACGGGCCAAAGATAAGCGCAAACCTTGCAAGCCTTGAAGAAGCAGTAAAGGCAGGCGACAATGAAAAGGCAAAAGGATTGCTTAAGGAGAGAAGTGCAATATTGGATGAGCTTAAAACAATACGCGAAAATTATTTAGGATATGCATCTCAAGAAGTAAAGCAGAGCGTAACAAAGGGCGCAAGCCTTGAAGCGTACCTGAAAGCATAAAGCCAGCCTTCGGCGTGGTTTCTTATTTTTATTTTATTATGCATTATTTTAAGCAGAAAGTTTTAAATACAGGCAACAAATACTATAAATACAGGGGTTGCCCAGTGGACCTCAGCCTTCAGGTTGAGCACAAATCTGGTACTGAACCTTCATGGTTCCCACCCCTAATTTTATTTTTTTAGCCTTATAAATCTCATTAAGTGCCCTTCATTTAATATAAGGGATGCCTTTCGCTTTTTCTCTCTTATCTTTGTAACATAATAATGAGCATTGCTTTTGCTTGGAGATTTATCGTTTAATATTTTATTATAGGCTTCTTTTTTTAAGAATCTAATTAGATAATTATGCATAAACCTCTTTGAAATATCAGTGCAAATCCTTATAGAAATAATCTGTTCAAAGGGCAAGGCATTAATGCAAAATGCTATGGCAACACAATGTATCTGCTCAATATAGTTTTGTATATTCTTTGACTTGCATATCTTAAAAAATTTCTTCTTAAGCTTCGCCGGCACTTCAACTGAATATTCCACCTCTCCGTCGCTTATGCCAACATAATTAGTTTCAAGCAAGTGAGGACGCATTGAAGTATCAATGGTAAAATGCCCTTTGTTTAATTTCTTATCACCCATGCCGATTCAGCGATAAATCATAATATATAAGTGTTTTGCCGGGTTTTGAAAGATTTGCAAAAAATGTGAAAACCTTTCGAAAAAATGGATTGTATTTTCATGAAAGCTGAAAAAATGACCAAAACTGCAAGCCTTCTCATTCTATGCAAAACACTTATAAACAATGCGTCAATTACTGAAGAATATGAAAACAGCATACAGATGGGCTATCTTTGCCGCATCCACGCTTGGAATTGCAGGGATTGCAACAGCCATTATACATGGAAGGCATGAGATAACTGCAGTGGAAGGAATAAAATATGGAATACTGCAGGAGCAAATGCCGCAGATTCAAAGCAAGGCGGAGATAACTTCTGATGATTCAACCCTTACAGTAAAATATTCTGAAAATGAGGGAGAATTTGGAAAATATACCTATGTATGGCAGCAGTTTGACGACAACAAGGCATGCTTTATGAGATACGTGGAATTCAATGAATGCCCTAATGCAAGAAGAAATGACAATGTGCGTTATGCATGCGCGAGTACTGCAATGAGGGACTATGGCTGCGACGGGATTGTTGACGAGATTTCTTCGGCAAAAATTGGCGGAAGTGTAAATACAGCAACAAGAGAAGAGAGAGAATATCTCTTTGAAAAAAGCGATGTGAACTCGATTTTTCATATAATGGAATCAGTGCTTGAAGCAGAAGCAGGAATCAGCCTGGAAGAAGAAGTAAACAGGTGGCATTCTATTCAGTAAAGATTAAA
>JBAZYQ010000069.1:0-5484 GCA_041659245.1 Candidatus Nanoarchaeia archaeon | reverse complement strand
AGGAATCAGAGATGTGTATTATCCTTATTATGAGGCAAAGCTCTTTGGCAGGAAGAAAAGGCGGCTTTTGAAGATAAGCGCAGTGAATGGGAAGGAAATTCAGTAGATTTTACCGCAAATTATATAAACCACTTATCATTTCCTATCTTTCATTAAAGGGGGTTGATTACATGGCTTTGAAAGGAATAATTTGGGATTTTGACGGGACTATGTCGCCAACAGGGACAAGGCAATACCTTTGGTTCCAGCAATGGGCAAAGGACAATGGCAAAACTTTAGTGCATGAGGGAAATACTTTGGACACTTTTGGAAAGTTCATGGGCTTTTATAATTCTGTAATCAAGGCAAACGGGCCCCAGGGAGTATATGATGCATTAAACCTGCCCTGCGACATGAATGACAAGGCTCATCCTGTATGGGTTGGGTATGAAAAATTCAAGAAAGAAAACCCGGTCCAGCTTTATCCCGGCATTGCAGATGCTGTGCTATTATTTCAAAGAGAGGGCTTGAGGCAGAGCATAAACACGACAAACAAGATTGCTTCAATTGAAAAGGAGCTTAAGCAGGCGGGAATAATAAGCGTGTTTCATTCAATGATAACAGAGGAAACTCTTACAGACTACCACGGAGCAGGAAACCAGGAGGCAATAAAAAAACCTTCAAAGATTTCATTGTCTTTGGCTTTGGAAGAGATTGGGCTTTATGGGAATGAAGTTGCCCATGTAGGGGATACTGTGAATGATTTGGCAGCTTCAAAGCGCGTAATGCGCTTTAACCCGAGAAGGTTTGAGGACATTTATGCTGTCGGAATGACTTATGGGTTTGAGACAAGGGATATATTGGAAAAAGGCGTTGAGACAAAGGAAGTAAAGCTTCATTTTGATGCTTTGGCAGACAATGCAAAAGACCTTGTTGAGATTGTGAAAAGATTGTTATAATAGAAAGCTTAAGCACATATAAGCTCTTTTATTTTTTTTATTGTTTCTTTATTGCATCCGGAAAGGGATATAATCTCATTATCACTTTTTTCAATATTGTTAAGAGCAGTTTTTATGCAGCTGAAACCGGCATTGATGTGCAGTACTGCATTCCTTGAAGTCCATATATCGGCTTCTTTTACAAGCGAGCTTCTTTTGCTTACTGTCTTTAATATAAGGCTTTTGTCATCGTAAAGTTCGCTGACTTTTGGATCGCTTTTGTCTTCCGGCTTTTCCCGCAGTAAAATCCGTTTTCCGGCAATGCAGTATTCTATCCAATTTGCATTTTGTCTGCCCATTGTTATTTTTTCGCCTGCCTCCCCATATTTTGCCAGTTTTACCCAGTCACCAATTCTCCATGGTTCTCCTGAAAACGGCGGAATGTCATAGTAAGCCATATACTCAAATGGTGGAACCTCATATTCGGCAATAGGGCTCATTTCCTGCATTGTTAAATTATTCTTGCCCAGCCAATCCTGCAAATCTTTCCTTTCCTCAATAACAGATGGCCGTGTCAGCATTCCCGGAAGAGAGAAATATATTGTTCCGCCTGTTTTTACAAGCTCAGATGCCCTTTTCACGCACAACTTTATGTCATTATGGTACCATGGCGGGTCTGTAACAACGCAATTGAATTTGTTCTTTAGCGGATTAGGCACTTCAGTGTTAATATCATATTGTATTGCATCTGCAAAAGTGCCCACATAACTTAAAGTATTAGCGTCAATATCCAGAAAAGTGCTTTTTCCTTCTCCTTTTCTCTCGAATTGCGTGCCTAAAACAGGGCATGAAAGAAAACATAATTTCTCAAAGTTTCCTGCTGCAATCTTCCCAAGGATAATTTTTGTTGAAGAAGTTGTAAGGCGCCACTGCGAATAAACAGAATGCGGCTCAGGGAATTCAGGATATGTGTTTGGCCATCCTTTTTTTGTTTCAGGTTCATGCCTATAGCGGTTGAAAATGTTCCATACTTCGCGCGGGTCAGCGCCGAAAGAAGCTCTTAAGGTTTGAAGATAGCTTAACCTTGATTTTAGCCCATTTTGAACAAGTTCCTCAAGCTTTTCTTCATGAATTTTCATAGACTCCTGTCTATTTGCCGCTCTTTATATACCTTTTGCATATTTTGCAGGAAGAAAATTGCTATGGCAAATCAAATAGTGATTAGGAATTATTCTTTTTTACCTTATAACTTCATACTTCTTCATTGCAGGATAAAAGAAGCGCTTTACCCAGAACCAGCAGACGTAGAAATATCCCTTTTGCTCAAATCTTCTCATATTGTTTATTACATATCCTTTAACAACCTCATAGTCTCCAAGCTTCTTTGCCTGCCTTAGGAATTTTCCGTCTTCGCCTATTTCTAAATTCTCATCAAAGCCGCCAACCCTGTCAAAGATGTCTCTTGTGCAGAATATCAATCCTGTGCAAGTGCCGAATGAATGAGCAGCGCTTTTTATTTTCATAAGCACCTTTGGAATTATTTTATCAACATCAGGCTTTACAAGGCAGGTTCCTATGTTTGAGCAGCAGGCGGATATGTCTTTCATCACATTTCCCTCAGGCACAATGTCTGCGTCAAGAAAAACAAGCATCTCGCCTTTTGACATCCTTGCGCCGTAGTTTCTTGCCTTTGAAACGCTTTTTTCAGGCATGTTGAAAACTTTTACACGCTCAAATTTTTGCGCTTCTTCAAATGTCCTGTCAGTGCATCCGTTGCACACGACTATAATTTCAGCATCATCCGGCATTTTGGCAAGAGTTTTAGCGATATATTTTTCCTCATTGTGCGCGGGAATTATTACTGATAATCTCATAGAGAAATGGAAACATTTAATAGGTATTTAATACTTATGTTTCACATGGTTTTCGAGCCGACAGGTGAAGAGAACCAGAGAACGAAGTGAACATGGTATTGACTCCCGAGAAAATAAATTCAATAAAATCACAGCTTGCAGGGCTTTCGCCTGAGCAGCAGCAGGAAAAGCTGCAGGAAATAATGGCCACTTTGGACCCTGAGGAGCAGGAGCAATTATTCGGGAAGCAGAAGTGCCCGTTTTGTTCCATGGTTACAGGGGAAATACCTGTCAAGAAAGTCTATGAAGATGCTGAATGCATTGCAATACTTGACATAAATCCCGCAAATAAGGGGCACATGCTTCTATTTCCAAAAAAACACTATGGGATGATGGCTCAGATGGAAGACAAGGAAGCGGGAATGCTTTATGCAGTCGCAAACAAGCTTGCAAAAGCTGCTTTTGACGGGCTGAAGGCGTCAGGCTCAAACATTGTTGTCGGCAACGGCGCAATAGCAGGGCAGAGGGCGCCTCACGCATTGATAAATATTATTCCAAGGTTTGACGGAGACAAGGTTGTTGTCGGATGGAACCCCGTGAAATTAAGCGAAGATGAGATGGATGACGCGTTAAAGCAGATTTCAGCGCATATTCCCAAAGAGAAAAAAGAGGAAAAGCCCGTGATAAAAAGATATGACACCTCTCAGGTAAAGAGAAGAATGCCATGATAGAATTGATTTCCAATTTACTTGCAATGGACCTTAGCCATGCAAGGAATCTTGTGCTTCTTGATACAAGTTTCTTTGTATCTTCTATGGAACATCACGAAAGAATGGAAATGCTTTTGAAAGTGCCTTTTATTGCAATGACTTCATTCAATGCAGAGGAACTTCTGCATATTGAGAGGAACCTGTCTCATTCAACAAGAAAGAATATAAGGGATTTCTTAAAACAAGGCAAGATTGTGATTGTGAATATTGACGTGCATCCCGGAGACTGGAAAGGTGAAAGAGCTTTTGTTGAGCTTGCAGACCCTGAATTATTAATGCATGTTCATGACCCTTCCGATGCTGTGCTGATAGCGGCTGCGATAAGAACGCATTCTGCTGTTTTCACAAAAGACAAGCACCATTTGTTTACTGTTGAACTGGAAGAATTTGTAAAGCAGTATGATATCAAGGTGCATAAGGAACTGCATGATATTGCTAATTGAAAAGCCGGCTTGCAGCATTCATTTCATCAGCATTTATTTTGAGCAATAATAATCTTATTCAAATTCACTTGAATTAATAATTCTATTCAGAATTATCCGGCTGGGATATGCTCAGGTCAAGAAGCCCGTTGCAATAGCTGCACCTTTTCAAATGCGAAGACACGAAATTCCTTATCTTCAGATTCCTTATCTTTTTCTTCCTGTACATGTCAATGTACTCAGGGTCAAATGTGCAGCTTCTTTCAAGCTTTACCTTGATTCCCTGATTGATGCAATTCCAAAGGTCTGACCCTTCCCTGTAATCTCTCGGCTTTATTGCATTGCACCTGTCCTGTATAAGCTTGTTTGTCCTTATGTTGTCAAAAGCCTCAACACTGTCATGCTTGTAAACTCCTATAATCATCGAGCCTTTTCTCCTTGCATATGCAAACTGGCTTATGTCTGATGTTCCGTCTCCAAGAACAAACATGTTCCTGTAGTCAAACATGTATGAATCATGCTTCATGACCCTGTTAAGATGGGCTCTCCCGCCTTTGGCAATCTCAATTGCATATCCTGTCTTGTTGAAAGGCGTTACAATCTCGCTTACAGCATCATATGTGCCGCCGTTCTTCTTTCCTTTCCAGAACTCATCTAGCTTATACAGCTTTGTTGCAAAAATCTCGTCAATCTGCCCGCTTTTAGCAATAGAACTTCCTTCTATTATTGGCTCAAGCCCGACGCTTACAATAAAATAGCTGATACTGCATTTGTCTTTCCATTCTTTTCTCAGCTTTTTCAGGAATTCAGGCAGGCCCGGGCTTAATTGAACTTTTGCGCCCGCTTCCCTCAATCCCTCTTCTGTGAAATTCTTGAGTATTCCTTTTCTTGCATCATAGAGCATCTGCTGGACATAGCCCACTCCGTTGTGCGGCTCCCCCCACAGGTCGCTGAGCTTGAAATAATCAGCAGGCTCTTTAATCGAAAGCGTTATTTTTTCCCCTGTTTTCGGGTTTACAATCTCCTTGCCGTCATACTCTTTTTGTATTGCCCTGAAATTGTCAGCAAGGTATGGGACCTGCTGGAATTCCTTAGTCATAGTAAGGTCATAGTCAAAGATAATAGCAATCCTCTTTTCCAGCGGGTAGTTTAATGCGTCTTTAAGACTCATAGTGCTTGGTATCTATTGCAGATTTATAAGGGTTTTGATTGAAAACAGCTTTACGCAGACAGAAAGGAGGCAATTGCAACCAATGCATTGTCTTCTGTGTAGATTGCGTTGTCCTTGTGAGACGCCTTGTAAAGCCCTGAATCTGTCCTGCAGCTCTTTTTTAATAATTCAAGAATCTCTCTTGCATGCTCTTTATCGTTGTATAAGCATGCAAGGAAAGCCATAGACGCTGTTGCCTTTGTTGTCTCAAGGCTTGTTTTAGTATTCATTACATCATTATAATTATCATACATGCCGTGCGCTTGGCGTAATCCCTTAAGGTGCTGGTAGTATGCTTCAAGTTGCTGGCCT
>JBAZYQ010000068.1:0-5563 GCA_041659245.1 Candidatus Nanoarchaeia archaeon | reverse complement strand
GCATTGCCTGCAGTTATGGAGAATTTAACCAGAACAGCGATACTGCAAATATGTACGGCCCGTATGATTTCCTCATTGGAAGCTGGCAATGTGATTTCAATCTTGATACGTTTTATAACAAGACAGCCAGCTTTGAGGCAAATGCCAATAAAACAATCAGCGTAGTGCTTTCCAAGAAACAGGACTTGACAAATGAGGAGCACAAATGGCTTGAGGAGCTTTACAACTGCGTTATTAACGGAGATTGCAATGCATACAGCATGTGGGAAAACACAAACAAGACCGTGGGAAAGATATGGAAGCAGTTCCTGCCTACTGACAAGTCAGTGGTGGAACATGAAACCCTGATTAGCAATGAATTAAGCTCAGGAAGCAACATAAGCCTTGAGTACTGGCTGGACATGCCTGCGAAAGAAGGATATGAAAACGGCGAATTGTTGCCTATAAGAATATTTTACTGGTTTATAGATGAAAATGATAAATGCTATAACCAAGACAAGCAGTCAGACAGCAACACAGCAGCAGACCCTTACTGCATACCCCTGATGGCTGAATATCTTGGGCCAAACAATGGCACAATCAGCTTTACGGTAAATTTGCACCCAAAGCTTCCTGATGGCACTTATGAAGTAGTCAGGTCTATTGACATTGATCCGCCTATGAATGGAAAGCAGGTATGGATAAACTACGGCAGGGAGGCTATTGGAAGCATAAATGTTGTAAACGCCGTAAAATCAGATGCAACACAAACTGCAGAAACAGTGAATGCAGAAGCTCTCAATCTTCCGAAACAAGAGTCAGGATTGAACAAGATTACAGGAAAATTCATTGACACAATCCAGGGCGGCTCTGTGCCTGTTTTGATAGGATTAGCCATGATTTGCGTGACAATCAGTGTCCTGGGAGTGACTTATATCCGCCACAAGAAATAAAAAGGCATTTAGAAATAAATGTAGGATGGTTCTGGTATATGCGGAAGAGGAAGCAGTAAGTTATCAATTATAATCGACAAAGTTACATATAAATCAGAGGATATAGCCGATAAATTTATTTTATCACCCTAATAATCCTAAAACTCTTTCTATATCCAATATTGTATGCCCAAGCTGCAACCCCGCCTTTTCCATTTCACTTTTGGTTACAGATGAAATGCACTTTTTCATATCCTTGGCAGAAACATATCTCAAGACTTCACGCTTTACATTATCCCTGCCGGCATTGCCATACCATAATAAGGCAAAAATATCGCAAATATCCTTTATCTTCTTGTGCTCCTTATCCCTTGAAGGAAGGGACTTTATTTTCATTGCAATCAGCAGCTCGGTAGTTGGCAGCATAACTTTTCTCCCAAATAGCGTAACATTTGCATATCTTCCCTCAAACACATGCTTAAGCAAAGGCTCATCAATCGGCTGAAATCCGAACTCTTTTCTGAAGCCGGCCGGAATCTCATCAACTATCAAGTCAACATACATCGGGAAAATAAAATGTGCTGGAATTTTCTGCCCTTCACTAATCTCTTCTTCTGTTTCTGTATGCACTTCCTTGAACATTCTGAAGCTAAGTTCCCTAAACCTAAGCTTTCCCAATATCTTGATTGCATCAGCGAGAGCATATTTGCCGGAGCCGACATTAAATCCCAAGTCAATATCCCTGCTGCCAAGATAAGGCTTTCCTATTGCGCTTTGAAATGCCTTGTTTACAGTCAGCATTACTGCCCAACCGCCAAGAATGCATATCGGCTCATCCAATGCGCATATTACTTCCTTAAGATATTTATAAGATGTTTTTGTTTCAAATTCCTTATACATTTTTACAGCCTCTTCAGCAGCATTTCCGCTGCTTCCCCGCACGGACCTCCCTCTTTAAACAAGTCGATTATCAGCTGAGGGAGGCTGACTATAAACAGCCCTTTGATTTTTCTCCGCTTATAGAATATATGCTCATCATAAGGCATTATGCGCACATTGCCGCTTCCATAAAGCCCGTTTTTAACCATAATTTCATGCCATTTCTTCATATCCTCTTCTTTTACATATAAGTCTGTTCTTGAAGGAAATAAGTAATGCTGCACCATATTCTCGGCTTGATATGTCGTCAATGCATAGTCCAAAGCTATATTTTTCAGCATATGCAGCGGGTCGCGGACCATATACATCTTAAATTTAGGCTTATCTCTTTTAAGCCCCAGCCAGTAATTCAAAAGCTTTTCCCTTGACAGGACTTTTGCGCCTTTTATCAGATTTTTCTTTTCAAGCTGCCTGAGAAAAAGTATTACCCACTGGCGCGTGCATTCAGCCTTTTTTGAAAGCTCAAGCTTGCTTAACGGCTTTTCTTCCGACAGCAATACCCTCAAAATCCTTTCCCGCTTGTCTCCCCTCATGCAATGTAAGTATCCCGAGTAGTATATAAAGGTTACTTACATGTAACTTTCTAAAGCAGTTTATAATAGCTGCTTACATTGAACAAATAATAGCAAGCGCAACGCTAAAATACTCTTTTGCTTTCTAAATATTGCATGAATATCTTCAAAGACACAGAGGAAACAGAGAATCTCATAGCCAAGGCAATGATTCTATTGAAGCAGGGAGTGCATAAAAGCAGGGTTATTGCAATGCCTGTGCCGGAAGAAATCTGCGAAATAGCAGAAGCAAGGCTCAGGAATGAGAAGATAATGAAAACAAGCCATCAGGGGCTTTACTTTAATTTAAACGACTTGAGGTTTGCAACAAATGAAAAAGCAGCCAATTACAGGGCTAAAAGGCTGAAATGCAATACAATAATTGAAATAGGCTCAGGCATAGGGCTTCAGAGCATTGCGTTTGCAAAAGAATGCAAGAAAGTGGTTGCAATTGAGGTTGACAAGAGAAAGCACGAGTATGCAAAGCAGAACGCGAAGATATTGGGAATTAAGAACATTGAATTCATAAACGATGATGCGTTGAAGATAAAAACAATTCCAAAGGCAGACATTGTTTTCTGCGAAACAGAAAGGGAAGCAGAGGAAAAGGAAAGAAAGATTGAAAACATAAAGCCTGATATCAAGAAATTATTAAAGAAATACGAGAAAACAACAAAAGACGTGTGCATTGAGCTTCCGCCGCAGATAAAAGAGATTCCTTTTGACTGCGAGATAGAATACTTGTCAGTGAATCACGAGCTTAACAGGCTTAACTTGTATTTTGGAGGCTTGAAGAAATGCAAATTATCAGCTGTTATTGCAGAAACAGGAGAAAGGCTTGAAGGCGACGGGAAAAAGCAATTGGAAGAAAACAAGCCATTGAAATTTATTCATGAGGCTGACAAGGCTGTTGAAAAAGCAGGGCTTACAGGCGAATTAAAAGCAGATGTATTCAAGTGGGGGGAGTTTCTCACGTCTGAAAAAATAATCAAAAGCCCCTTTATCAAGGACTCGTTTGAAATACTGAAGAAATGCAGGAACAAGATGGAAGCAATCAATGCATTGAACAAGGCAAACTGCGGAAAGGTAATTCTGAGATACAAGATTGACCCTGATAAATACTGGCAGGAAAGAAAAGCGTATGAAGAAAAATTAGAAGGCGAAGAAACCCTTTAC
This sequence comes from Candidatus Nanoarchaeia archaeon, assembly GCA_041659245.1. Lineage (GTDB taxonomy): Archaea > Nanobdellota > Nanobdellia > SCGC-AAA011-G17 > GW2011-AR17 > UBA9640. Next base: position 1,986 of record JBAZYQ010000068.1, on the reverse strand, counting down.
CTGTTTGCTTTTGGCAAAGAGCTTCTTGCGTGCAAGAAGATACCTTAAATCATAAATGAAGGTTTATTAGCTAACCTTAAGTTATAATGGAAAGGTTTATAAGGAAGGAACCTTCTTTAAATGGCATGGCAAGCATATTAAAAGCATGGAACCCCTGGTGGGCTGAAAAAAGCGTATCAAAAGAAAAGAAGGGCATTGAAAGAACAAATATTCTTAATGAACTGTTAAAGCTTATTGAAGCAAAAGAGATACTCGTGCTTACCGGAGTCAGAAGGAGCGGAAAAAGCACGCTGCTTTACCAGACGATAAGCAAGCTCATAGAAAGGAAAGTAAACCCGGAAAACATATTATACTTCAACTTTGATGAGCCTGTTGCGCCCAATGATGCAAATCCGATTGACTTTGTTTATAATTCATTCCTTGAGCTAAACAACCCGCACGGCAGAAAATATGTTTTTTTTGATGAAATACAAAATATAAAAGAATGGGAGAGGTGGATTAAAAAAAGCTATGACTTGTATGGAAAAGATGTAAAGTTCATACTTACCGGCTCCAATAATTCCATGCTTTATGACAATCTCTCAAAGCTTCTGACCGGAAGGATTCTTACTAAAGCCATATATCCCTTATCTTTTGAAGAATTTCTTATATTTAACAATGTAATAGTAAAAGATGCAGACATGCAAAAAACAGAAATAAAGCACTTCCTTCTAAAGTATATAAGCTGCGGGGGCTTTCCGGAAGCTGTGCTTGAAGAAAGTGAAGAAATAAGGGCAAAGAGGCTGGAAGAATATTTTAACAGTATTATATTAAGGGATATTGTGCAGCCCAATAATATCAGAGAAGTCGCAAAGCTTATGGAACTTGCCAAATATCTTATAACAAACAATGCATGCATTTTAAGCTATAATAATATTTCAAAAGCAATAGGGCTAAACATAACAAGCCTGAAGGAATATCTCCTGTTTTTGGAAAATGCATATCTTCTTTTTCAGCTTAATTTCTTTTCTTATTCATTAAAAGAAACAATCATGATACAAAAACCGAGAAAGATATATAACATCGACAACGGCATGAGAAATGCAGTAGGCTTCAAGTTTTCACGGGATGAAGGCAGGCTTGCAGAAAATATTGTTTTTATAGAATTAAAAAGAAAGGGCAATGAAATGTATTTTTGGAAAGAAAAAGGGGAAGTTGATTTTATAATAAAGCATAAAGATAACAGCCTTACGGCAATAAATGCGAGCTATACGGATAAAATCGGAGAGAGGGAAACTGCAGCATTAATGGAATTCAAGAACAGCCATAAGCAAGCAAAAAAATTAATTGTAATCACAAAAGACATTGAAAAAAAAGAGGGGGAAACGGAATATATTCCCCTCTGGAAATGGCTTCTGCAACCAAATTAATGGTGCATAGGCATGCAGCCGCAATTCTCATACATCTTCCACTTAAGGCACTTTGCAGCTCCGAGGAAGATTAATCCCAAGAGATATGCGCAAAAGCCAAACTTAAATCCCAATGCAACCTGCATCAGTATTCCCTGCAGCATTGATGCAAATCCAAGCGCTCCAAAAATAACAGCGCCAAGGAAATACAATCCTTTCACTCCTGAGCCGTTCCAGGAACAGCACTTTGCTTCTTTCTTTTCTAATTTAGCCATCTTATTCCCTCCTTTAATTTACTTTTATTTTGCTTTAGCCCGCGTTACTTTAAATTAAGGGCTTTTTTCAAAGCAGTCTGGTCAAACCCTATAATGCACTGCTTGTCAACCATTATCACAGGAACTCCCATCTGCCCTGAAACCTCAATCATCTCAGCAGCGGCTTTCCTGTCCTTTGAAACATCAACTGCCTCAAACTTGACATTATGCTCCCTGAGGAACTGCTTTGCCATGTCGCAGTACGGGCACGTCGGTGTTGTATAAACTTTTACTTTTACCATTTTGTCAGCCTCCCTTAATGCAATATAAGCCGCTTTATAGGT
>JBAZYQ010000067.1:909-5586 GCA_041659245.1 Candidatus Nanoarchaeia archaeon | reverse complement strand
GAAAGTATTTTCCGTCGTCAAAACAGGAAACAATCTTAATCTCTGACTAACTGAGTCAGATGTCTGAGAAATCAGTAATTAAATAACAGTCCATTCCCTTGTTTTATATCTCATGCCCCAAATTTCAAGAAAATCCTCAAAATAGCTTGCATTGCTTAGTGGGATGAGCACTGCGCCATTGCCTATCTTTTCTCCGCCTGTCTTTTTCAATATTTTGTTCACTGCATTGGCAAACATTACTTTTTTTGTCTGCTCCAAATGCTTCAGGTCATATTTGTAAAGCCTTTTAGGGCTTAACCCTAATATATCTCTGATGAATGCGCCCTCCTTTATGCTGTATCCTTCATTAAGCAGGCTGATGAACAAGGGATTGGAATATAATTCCCCTGTCCGGATAAATTCAAGATGCACATTCTCCCATGGAATCTCTTTCTTTATTTGCCGGGGTAAATCCAGATTTTTTTCTTTGACCATTATGGCAAGGTCAATGTCTTTAGGGATTTTTCTTCCTTTTACATAAGAGCCGAATATTATTATATCGGCCGCCTGCTTATATCTTTTTAAGATATGCTTCAAATTCTTTTTCAATTCCGCCATGCCTGGCAATTTTATGGATTGCATCTTTGAGTTTTGCGCAGTCCTCCTTGTTCATTATATGCGAATATGAGTCAGTGTAAAGGGTAAAAACAGCATCAACTATTTCATAGACTTCGGGAAAAGACACTTTAAGGAAAAGGAATATTTCTGTGTGATTCTTTGGAGTCTTCCTTAACTTGCTTATTATCAGATGGGAGCATAATATTGAAAGTGCCTTGTAATAATTGCTGACTGCGGGCCCGTATCTTGCCTTTGATTCCGCGCTTATTCCCTCTTCCAGAAATTCCGCAAATATCTTTTTTAATTCTTCCATTTTGATTGTTAGCCTTGTTTTTTGATTATTAACGATTAATATGGTTATTTATATACTTTTCTATTTTGTTTATAAATAAAATGGGTTTTTGGTGTCATCTCTGACTAACTGAGTCAGATATCTGTCCGGACATCTAAAGCTTTTTCTTAAATTCTTTTGTCAAGTGGTTTTTGAAAGACACACATAAAAACACTATTCAAAAATGAAATAGAGAGATGGGCCATTGGCAAAAGGAGGGGTACAGATTGTACATCCCCTTTCAGTACAAACCTCCGGCGGTAAGCAAGTAATAAATTAATGCTGGAAGCTGGCTTTCTTCTTTTCTTTTTAACTCTGCTAAAATGAAGCCAATATTAAGAACAGCAGGATTATTTTATCAATACACCAATGTTATACATATATATAACATTCATGCATTCATAAAATTTAACGCTTTTCAATGCATAAACAATTTCTGATAATTAGAAAATATGATTTTAGCCATTTCTTCCGCTTCCACGTGCTTTATTCCGGATATCACATCAACAATCCCTTTCACAGCAGCGGGCTCATTCCTTTCACCCTTTACAGCAGACAGGAAAGGCGCGTCTGTTTCAGTTAGAAGGTGAGTGGAATTAATTGCCTTTGCAAGCTCCTTGAACTGCGATGCATGGGAAATAATGGCTGGTATTGAAAAGAAATATCCGGCAGCCTCCATTTCCTTTGCAAGAGATAATTTTCCATTAAAGCAATGAACTACAACTTTCCTTGCATTATTAGAAATAAGCATCTCACAAACCTCTTTCTCTGCCTTGCGGGAATGAACAATCAAAGGAACATTCAATTCTTTTGCTAAAGCAATCATTTGTTTAAACACTTTCTTCTGCTTTTCCATTTCAGGATAAGTCGCATCCAACCCGACTTCAGATATTGCATAAGGCTTTGATTTGCGGATAAAAGCAATCTCTTTCTCAACATCATCATCACTCATCTCAGCAGCGTGTTGCGGATAGATTCCAAGAGCTGCCTTTACAATAGGATACTTCTTAGATATTTCCAATGCTTTCCTGTTTGTTTCAGGATTCAAGCCAGCTGTTATAATAGCAGCAACGCCTGCTTCTTTAGCCCTCTCAATTACAGAATCCAAGTCTTTTTCAAAGTCAGGGAAATCTAGGTGGCAGTGAACGTCAATCAGCATACAAGCTTCAAAGGGCGAAGATTTTATAAGCCTTGCTGCCTCACTCCATAGAATGCTTGACATCACAGTAATTGCGCAGGAATTCAAATGGCCGAAGAACTGCGGCTCTCTTGCAAGAGCAATGGCAAACTTTGGGTTTGAAAAGCTAATGTTCCTTAATCCTAAATGCAATTTTAAGAACGAAGAGGCAATAATGCACGCAAAGCACGCAAAAGCACTGCTTCAGAAAGCCAAGACAATAGCCTCATTTCAAGAGCTTCTCAAGAAATTCGACACAGTAATAGCAACAACCGCAATGCTTGGAACTGACTATAATATCGCAAGAAGCCCGATAAATCCTGAGCAATTAACAAATGTTCTTGAAGGCGGAAAAATAGCATTGGTTATAGGAAGAGAGGGAGAAGGAATGTCAAACGAGGAGATAGTAAAATGCGATTTTGTTGTCACAATCCCGACTTCAAAGAAATATCCCACAATGAATGTCAGCCACGCAGCTTCAATTATCCTATATGAGCTTTCAAAGAAATCAAAGGCAGAGAAGATTGGGGAAAATATCAAGCCTGCAACTGCAAAAGAAAAGGAAGTCCTGATGGCTCTTGTGGACAAAGCGCTTGACAAGATGTATTTCTCAACAGAAGAGACCCTAGAAAAGCCGAGCTTTTCTGGGCACCAAAAATCTGAAAGATTTTTGCGTGAGAAGCAAACCCAGAGATTGATATGGAAAAGAATGCTGGGAAAGGCAATGCTGACAAGAAGGGAAGCTTATGCACTGTGTGGATTCTTAAAGAAGATAAAATAATATCTGAAGCGTTTCGGTGGGCTTTAGCCCGCCCTGATGATCAAACAATCGAGACTTTGTCTCGGTGTGCCGAAAGCAAGCTTTCGAGCACTGTCTGCAGTTTGTTTGCGGAAGCTTATGCTTTATGCGGCTTTTTGAAGAAAATCAAGTAGTTTTCTTAACCAAAACCCTTATTAATTTATACTCCATCTAAAACCTTATGAGCAGCTGGAAAGAGATTCTATTCACAAAGCTGGAAGAGAAAAAAGTGCTGTTTGACGCCTATAAGATAAAGGCAGGAACCACTTTTGACATGGGGGAGCTTTATGAGTCAATGCACAGGTGGTTTGTCCAGAAGGGATATGACTGGAAGGAAACAAGGTACAAGCACATTGACAATCCCAACGGCTCTGTCACAACAGAAATGACATGGGAATGCTCAAAGCCTCTTGATGATTATGTGACTTTTGTTGTTGAGATGGGAGCCCAGATAATACTCTCGGAAGTTGAAGTGACTCTTCCAAACAATGCAAAGAAAAAAATGCACAAGGGCAGCATTGAAATGAAATTCTCATCATATATCAAAAAGAACGTGAAAGTCTGGGAAGGAAAAACAATGGGCGGCTTTTTAGGGCTTGTTTACGAGAAAATCCTAATAAGAAAGCGCCTGGAAGAGTATGAAAAAGCCTCGCTTGGTGAAATCACCACATTCTTTGATGAAATAAGGCTGTATTTGGGAATTATGTAGCAGTTACCCGCTAACTTTGCTAACGTGCCCTGCTTTCTCAAACCTTATCACATTGTCCACAAAGCTCTCTATCTTCTGCTCATGGCTTACAATGATAATCTGCCCTATGCTTAGCTCATCAAGAACAAACTTCATCTTCTCAAGCTGCTCTTCTGAAAAGCCGTCAGTCGGCTCATCAAGTATTATTATGCCCTTTGTCCTTATTTCGCTCATCAGATTGTTTACAACCTGATTTAATGCCAAACGATAAGCCAAAGCAGCGGCTGTCTTTTCCCCGCCTGACAAAAACCCATAGTCAATCTCATATCCGTTCTGCTCAATCATTGGCGTGAATTCAGGGTCAAGCCTTACGCTGATTGCCTCATTGTCAACAAGCATTGAGAACCATTTTGAAAGCAGCGAGCTGAAATCAGTGTGAGCTTTTGCCATTACTGACTTTTCCATGTCATCCATCATCGGCATGAAATAATATTCAAGCCACTGCTTCAAGAGAGAAATCCTTTCAAGTATTTTCTTTGCATCCTCTTTTTTCTTAATCTCAGATGAAATCTCATTCAAAGCCCTTAAAGACATTTCTCTTCTTGTTTCAAGCTGTGCTTTCTTTAATTCAGTTTCCCTGTGCAATAATGCAGCAGAATCAAAAAGCTTTCTTGCCTCAATATGCTTTTTCTCAACTTCTGCAAAAAACACAAGCCCTGCAGTAATCTGCTCTTTCTTTTCAAGAGCATTCTTCAGCTCGTCCTCTGCTTTCTTCCTTCTTTCAATGACAGCATCCTTTTGCTTTACAGAATCCTCAAGCTCTTTCAGCCTTGCTTTTAGCATTACTTCTTTCTTTTCCTCTTCCCATATTTTTTCAATCTCAAGATTAATCTTATTGACAGCCTGCCTTAATGAGTCTTCCTCATTTGAATGCAATAAAAATTCCTTTTCAATCTCAGCAAGCTTCCTGTCTTCTTCAGATGTTATTGAATGCTTGTGCTCATCCTTTACTTCCTGCATGCATGTAGGACATTTGTCAAGCATTCTTATTTTCCGCTTTAGTTCCTCGCAGGCTCTTTTTCCTG
>JBAZYQ010000067.1:0-899 GCA_041659245.1 Candidatus Nanoarchaeia archaeon | reverse complement strand
ATGCTGCGCTTATTTTCGCTTCTATTTCTTTTATCAGGCTTCTTTTTTCAAAAAGCTCTTTTGCAAAATCCCTGCCTGAAACCTGCTCAGAACTGCTTAATCTTATTTTCTCGTCAATTCTCTTAAGCTCTTTTTCCTCATTTGCCTTTTGAATCTCATACAATCTTGCTTTTTGCTCGCACACAGCAAGCTCTTTCTTCAGCTCATTTGCCTTTGAAATCTGCTGCTCAAGCTCAAGAATGTCTGCTTTTCTTTTCTCAGCATTAAGCTTCAGCTCATCTGCCTTTGGAATAATTGCTTCCAGCTCTTTCCCGATTGTCTCAAGCTCCATTGATTTTGATCTCTCAGACGCTTTTTTCGCGTCCAGGTCAGATATGAAGCCTAAAAATTCCTTTTTCTTTTCTCCAGCTTTTGACGCCACAATTTTTGCGTTTTCCTTCACTCTCTTGTACTTGTCAATCCCGAAAACATACCTTAATGCATTAAGCCTCTGCTCCTTGTCTCCGAGAAGAATCTGCTTCATCTCTTCCTGCGAAACATAAACAGTGTACCTGAAGAGCATTTCATTTTTTGTAAGAGCTTCCTTCGGATAATTCAAATATTCAAGCACTTTCTGCTTTATTTCAACAGCAGTCAGGGGCTTTCTTTCTCCTTTTGCCTCAATAAATCCCGCGTCCTGCACAATTCCTGAAGAAGCCCTTTTCAATGCCCTTCCTATTGTGACTTCATTGCCTTCAAGGTCAAGGCAAACCTCAACAGAACCCTTGTCAGCGCCGTTTCTCAGCAATCCCGCGCCTGTAAGCTCCCCTCTTTTTAATCCAAAGAGAGCAAACTCAATTGCCATCAGAATAGTGGATTTTCCGCTTCCTATGTTGCCTGACAAAAGAATGCTTCCTGAT
>JBAZYQ010000066.1:0-5969 GCA_041659245.1 Candidatus Nanoarchaeia archaeon | reverse complement strand
AAGCTGATGATACAATGATTGGAGATGTATGCCTGAGATATGGCTATGAGGAATATGACAATGACGGGCCTGAAGTTGCAATCATGATTGGCGAGGCAAGAAGCGGCTATGGCTCAGAGGCAATGAAAATTCTTTTGGATTATGTGTTTGCAGGAAATAAGCTGTTTGGAAAGCAAATAAGCATAATCAACCTTGGGCTTTACAAGGAAAATATTGGAGCATTAAAGCTCTACAGCAAAATAGGATTTGAGGAAGTCATGGAACGCCCTGACATTGATAACGGCAAGGTTGAGATTGTAATGCAGATGACAAGGGATATGTGGCATTCTTTGAATAAGCAATAAAAAGATATTTAAGCAACCCATACATTTCTTCTTTATGGCAGAAAAGCTTTTCATAACAGCAGATTCGCTTCAGCTTGATTCTTACAAGCTTGCAAAACAGGTTTATGACTCCGGCTTCAAGCCCAGTTTTATGGTTGCATTATGGAGAGGAGGGACTCCTGTCGGATGTTATGTGCAGGAATTCCTGAAAACAAAAGGCATTAAGGCAGACCATATTGCGACAAGAACCTCAAGATATACAGGCATAGAGACTGCTGAAGAGATTGTTAGGATTCACGGATTGGATTATATTGTAAAGAGGGCAAATAACAGCGACCGCCTTCTAATAATAGACGATGTTTTTGACAGCGGAAAAACAATTGAAGCATTAATAAAAAAGCTAAGGGAAGAATCAAGGGCAAACACGCCTTCTGAGATAAGGATTGCAACTGTTTATTTCAAGCCCCAGAACAACAAGACTAATATCCTACCCGATTACTTCATACACAAGGCAGACAAATGGCTTGTTTTCCCGCATGAGCTTGAGGGGCTTTCCTTGGATGAGATAGCTGCCGGAAAAGGCAAAGAGATTGCAGATTTATTGAAGTAAGCGATATAAGAATAAGTCCTAAAGACGTCCATTACCACATATCCCCAACCAGAATGAATTTCTTCTGCCTTTGCAGCAGTTCCTCATCAACAGGCTCTTTCTTTCTCCAAAAAATAAGATAATGGCAACTGTTTCCATGCTCAATATCATGCCAAGGTCCTAGTTTTGGAGATGAATTTGCTCTTGCATACTCAGTGTTGCCCTGAATCCCGAACCCCAGCAAAGACTGTTCAGTAACAGGGACTAGCCTTATCTGTTTCCAAGCATCATCTTTTTTAGCCATCTTCTCAAGGAATTCCACTGATACATTCCTCATGTATTGCGAGCATTCCCATTCATCGGCAGGTGGCACGTCTCTTGATATAATCTCATCCCAATGTTTTGCCAAAATCTCAGGCAGCTCTTTCGGCTTAAAAGCATCCGGAGTGTAAGAACATTCACTTTCTGTGTCTGCCACAAGCTTGTAAGAATCCTTATGCTCTCTTATAACACTCGTTTCTGAGTCCGAAGAATCATCAAAATCCAAAGAGATAATTTCCGCTGTGCTTAAAATGCCACAGGGAATATTCCCCCACATAGGTTTGAGTTTTGCCGGCTTTTCTTGTTTTTGCGAGCCATTTTTCCGGAAAACATGGAAAGACTGCAGACTGTTATGAAAGCCGCCGTATAATTCGCTTATTGGTTTTTGCAAATAAGCCGATTCAGGCACAGCAATTATATTGTTGCAACCATAGTCCGCCACTAAGGATAGTAAGGATAGTTTGTTTGTAGTATCATAAAGATGCTCCCATTCATCCGGGGCAGGCACAAAAGGCCGTATAATACTGCCTAACTCCCTGCTCCTTATATTTCGGTTCCCTATCTCTAGATGCATTTCAAGATATGTTTCAACAGGATTCATTTTTTACCCCCTAATATGTTACTATCTATTAGTAATAACTTATATTTAAACCTTTCTGTGAACGAAAACCCCTAAAAGCACCCATAAAATAGCACTATAAAGGCAATCCAAGCGGCTTTCCCAGCCGGAAAAGGCAAAGAGATTGCAAATTTGTTAAGATAAATTCCCAAAATGTATTTAAGCAAGATTCGCAATTATATTCCTATGCTTAAAATCCGATATGCTATAAGATCAGATATCCCTTTCATTCTTCAGGGCATTAGGGAAGTATGCAAGATAGAGATGGAAAAGCCGGATAAAAAGCCGAAATTAATCCGCTTAATAAATAAGGCAATGAAAAAGAAGGAAATAAGAGTTGTAACACAAGACGGGAAAACAGCAGGTTTTGTCCAGTTTCAGTTTACAAGGAAAAGCCCATATGGAATTGAATACGGAGACTATGGCAAAAGTTTCTGCTGGATAGACTGGATGTACGTTGCAAAAAAGTTCAGAAGAAGTGGCATTGGGAATGCCCTTCATAATGAAATCAGGCGAATATGCAAAAATCGCAGAGTTTCCGAGATAATGCTTGACGTGTTTCATGTAAATGAAAGCGCAAGAAAGTTTTACACCAAAGAGGGATTTTCTGAATTTATTCATATCTTAAAAGAAAAGATAAGGCAATAATTAATCCTCGTCTTCTTTCGGCTCGTCGTTAATCTCGCCTTCACGCCTGATAACCTTGACTGAGTCCATCTTCAAAGTAATCGGGATTGGGACAGCTGCTTCCAGCAATTCAACAATGATTTCCTCTTTCTGCTGGTCAATTCTTGTAACTTTTGCCTTCTCTCTCTTGAATGGGCCTGATATAATTTCAACAATGTCATTAATCTGGACATTCATCTGCACCTTTACCTGCTCGAGCATAGGCTCTACTTCATCGTATCTTACTTCCTTCTCAAGCAAGCCTTTTGCATATGGGACTCCGTTTGAAGCCTCCATTGCAGCTGACCTGTCCTTTGCTTCAATGAATATGTATCCTCTCATCTTATGAGGCTTTATAATGGAATATACTTCAAGCCCTCTTTTCTTTACATGAGCTTGTATAAAGTCAACTACCTGGTCTTCCCTGTTTGCAGTTGTCTTCAGTGCAAAAATATGCGGTTTTTCTGCTTCTTCCATTGTGTTATACCAATCCTGTAAGTATTGCAATCATTGCTATTATGAATCCCACTGCGCCTATGAGCGCCATTCCCAAGGCTGAAACCTTGACTATTGTGAGATAAGTTGCCTTGTCCGGCTTTTTTGTAACGCGGACAACTCTTACGCATTCAACAAAGAAGCTCTTAATCTTAATGATAGCCTCCTGAATAAATGCCATGGAAATGAATAAATTGCAGGGGTTTATAAAGCTTTCTGAGTATCTGGAATTGTATAGTCTAGTGACATATGTCACCAGAGAATACACTGAGTATCTGGAATGAGTCTTCGAGCTGGGCGAGAAAAGTAAAAAGCCATTGGGAGACCCCAAGCCCCCTTAGAACGGCAGGTATTTCAGCTTTATAATGGCTGTATTCATGATTGTGTCATAGGATTCTATAACAGACGAAAACTGGCGCTTCATGTCAGCCAAAAATCCGTTAAAGTCGTCTATGTCCTTCAATGCAACATTCAGCTCATAATCCCAGTTGCCTATTCTCTTTGTAAGGTACATAACAGAGGGATGCATTGCAGCCCAGCGCTGAATTTTATCCTCATCTTCTTTTGAAGCTTTTCTTGTTTTCAATAGAATGACATAATGGTAAAAGCCCATCTTCCCCATCTCAAGTATTACCCTGAAAGAATTTATCACATTCTGCCCAACTAATTTCTTCATCCTGTACTTGACAATGTCTATGCTTAATCCTGTCTTTGACGCAATCTCAACAACAGGCATTCTTGCATTGTCTGCAATCGCCTCAAGTATTGCCTTGTCAGCATCATCAATCACAATCTTCTCTGTAATCCCTGAGTATTTTTCAGCCTTTGGCTCTTTTGCAGGCTTTTCAAAAAGTATCTTGCTGAGCTTGAATATCTTGGAGCTTACAACAATGCTTATTTGATAATCCTTTATTATCTGGGAAAACCTGTTCTTCAAAAGCATAAGAAAGTCATCCAAGGCTTTTATGCTGTCAACAGCGACAACAGCCGACACATCAAAAGCCCCTTCTGTCTTAAGGCAGTGTATTACTTTTTTCTCAGCTTTCATGAAATTATAAAAATCCTTCTCTGCTTTTTCATCAAGATTAAACAATTTAAAATATATTTTATATGTTGAATATCCTAAATTGCCCAAATTTATTGAAGTTGGATATGCATTTATGATCCCTGCTTTCTCAAAATTCGCAATCCTGTATCCCACAACAGCCCTGCTGCTTCCGACTGCTTTTGCAATCCTTGATGCTGTCTGCCTGCAGTTCATATCCAGTTCGCAAAGTATTTTTTTATCCAATAAGTCCATATTATTCAATAAAGGCAATTAGTATATAAATTTTACCTTTTTGTCAAATATCTGCATTGAAAGTTTTATATTAAAGGGTAAGCACATAATCAGTATGAACGCAGCAATATTCCCGCTTACAGGAGACCCGATGCATTACGGGCACATGGAAATACTCAGGGGAGCATCAAGAGTTTCAGACAAGGTTTATCTCGCATTGGGAATCAATCCTGAGAAAGAAGGAAAGCACCTTTTCACAGAAGAGGAAAGAATAGAGCTTGCAAGAAATGCAGTTGAATACCTTGGATTGAAAAATATAGAAGTTGAAACCTTTTCAGGCTGGCTTGCGGATTATGCAAAACAAAAGAACGTGAATATTCTTGTGAGGGGCGCAAGAAATGAAAAAGACTTGAAATATGAAACAATGGCTGCAGAATACCACGCAAAGCACGGCATTGAAACAATTCTTATTCCCACCTATGGCAATATTTCAATGATAAGCTCGACAAAGCTCAAAGATGAAGTAAGGCAGGGAAAGCTCATGCATGAATACACAACCCCGAAAATAAAGCAGGCTCTTGAGGAAAAGCTGCTGGGAGTTACCATCATAGGCGTTACAGGGCAGATGGGCTCTGGCAAAAGCACTTACTGCAGAAACCTGGCTGATTATGCAAAAACCCAAAATGCAGAAATTACCCACATTGATGCAGATAACATAGCTCATTTTGTTTACAGCAGCGGAGCATACCCTGAATTGCAGAAGAAAATAGCCGAGGAGTTTGGCGCAGATGTCATTGAAGGAGCTTCCATCAACAGGAAAGCGCTTGCAAGAAAAGCATTAGCAACAAATGAGTCAAGATTAAAGCTTATGCAGATGCTGGCAGAGCCGTTTAGGGAAGAAGTGGAGAAAATAATGGCAAAATCAAAAGGAATTGTGCTTCTTGATGCGGCTTATCTTGATATGATGCTCCCTTGGGTGAATTACAATGCGATTATGGTAACCTGCAATGAAGAAGAGAGAATGAAAAGGGTAATCGCAAGGGACAAGATGTCAGAAGACAAGTATAGGGCAGTCAGCAGCTATCTTTTAAGCCCAGAGCAGTTCAGGCAAAAATGGAAGGAAGAAAGCACCAAGGCTAAGAATGGCAAATTCTATGAGGCAGAGTCGGAAAAAATGAATTATAGGGAGGCATTTGAATGGATACAAAAGAACTTTCCTCGCTATTAAAGCAGGAATGGGACAAGAGAAGGAGAAGCGGGAATTCAGAAGAATGTTTTAATGCATTAGTGGGGCTTTACACAGAGCCTAGCCGCCATTACCATAATCTAAAGCATATTTCAGAAGTTATTGAAGAGCTTGGCAGCTGCTCAAACGCATTGTATCTTGCTGCCTGGTTTCACGACTCTGTTTATGATCCTAAAGCAAAAGACAATGAGGAAAAAAGCAGTGTTTTTGCAAGGAAATGGTGCATTGATTTCGGCTATGTTCCTGAGTTTGCAGATAATGTTGAAAAATTAATATTAGCTACAAGGCACAGCAAGGCGCCTGAAACAGAAGATGAAAAACTGCTTTGTGATGTAGACTTATCAATATTGGGAGCTGAAAAACCAAGGTTTGAGGAATATGAGGCAGGCATAAGAAAAGAGTATTCATTCTATGCAAATGAGGCATATTAT
>JBAZYQ010000065.1:0-5971 GCA_041659245.1 Candidatus Nanoarchaeia archaeon | reverse complement strand
GAGTTTGAGGAATTAAAAACAAAGGAAGCCATTGTTGCAAAAGACGCTGACATGCTTGAATGCGCTTTTGAGGCAAAAGAGCACGTTGAATGCGGGTATAAGGCTGCAAATGACTGGATTAAGAGAATCAATGAAAGACTGAGGACAGAAAGCGCAAAGAAACTGATTAAGGAGCTTGAAAACACAAAGCCAAGCGAATGGTATGAGGCATTGAAAATCAAATGATTCTGACAAAAGAAACACTGCAGAAAGTTGCAAAAAACTCAAGAATCAATCTCACTGAAAAGGAATTGGATGAGTTTTTGCCGCAGTTGACAGCAGTGCTTAATGCATTCTCTGAAATAAGCAAGGTAGAAACAAAGGATGTTGAGCCAAGCATACAGCCTGTTGAAATCAGGGATAATATGCGGGACGACAAGCCAAAGAAGTCATTGAGCGAAGAAGACATATTTGCAAATACCAGATTGAAGAAGGACGGCTATTTCAAGGGGCCGAGGGTTTTATGAATGCAATAGAATTCACGGAAAAAGTAAGAAACAAGGAGATTGATGTACTGGAGCATACTCATAAAGTGCTTGAGAAATTAGAAAAACTGAACAAGGAATACAATTATTTTAACACAATTTCAAGCGAGCTTGCAATTGAGCTTGCTGAAAAGCTGATGAAAAGCCCAAAGGGAAAATTAGCAGGCATTCCAGTCAGCGTAAAAGACTGCATTTGCGTCAAAGGCGTTGAAACAACAGCAGGCTCAAAGATTCTCAGGGGCTACAAGCCTGTCTTTAATGCAACTGCTGTTGAAAGGGCAATAAAAGAAGGCGCAATAATCATTGGAAAAACCTCGCAGGACGAGTTTGGCTTTGGAAGCTTTAATGTAAATGTCGGAGTTGATTTTCAGATACCAAAGAATCCTTTTGATGTTACAAAAGCCTGCGGCGGAAGCTCAGGAGGCTCTGCAGGAATAACACAGATTGCTGATTTCCCCCATATTTCAATTGCAGAATCAACAGGCGGCTCAATAGCATGCCCTGCCTCTTTCTGCGGCGTTGCAGGATTGACTCCAACCTATGGCTTGGTTTCAAGATATGGATTGATAGATTATGCAAGCAGCCTTGACAAGATAGGAGTGATGGCAAAAACATCAGAGGAATGCAGGTTAATGCTTGATGTTATTAAGGGGCATGATTCAAATGACGCAACCTCGCTTTCCGAAGATTACAAGGAAGGGAAGCACAGCAGAATTGCAGTCATAAAAGAAGCCCTTGATGTTGATGAGAATGTAAAAAAAGTATTTTTGAAGTTTCTTGAGAAAAATAATATAGAGTATGACACAATTTCACTGCCTCTTGCTGCCAAATACGCAAATCCAGCATATTATCTTGTTGCGACAAGCGAAGCAAGCACTAACCTTGCAAAATTCTGCGGCTTTAAGTACGGAGCAGAGTTCACTCTTGATGATTCCTTTAATGACTTTTTTTCAAAATCAAGAAGCCTTTGCTTTGGCAAGGAAGCAAAAAGAAGGATTCTTATGGGAACCTATGCAAGAATGGCAGGCTTTCGCGACGCATTCTACCTGAAAGCCTTGAAGGCAAGGACATTGATAATAAAAGATTACAAGGAGGCATTCAATCATTATGATTTATTATTATCTCCTGCAATGCCAATCACTGCTCCAAAGATTGAGGATATTTCAAAATTAACTCCATTGCAGAATTACATGATGGATGTTCTCACAGTGGGCCCGAATCTTGCGGGCTTGCCTCACTTGAATATCACAGCGGGATTTTTTGATAGAATGCCGGTAGGAGCAATGGCTATCGCAGACCACCTGAATGAAGGAAAATTATTTTCTTTTGGAAAGGAGGCAAAGCAGGCATGAGCATATTGCCCGGATGGGACTTGTACTGCATTGAGACAGATGAAAATGCAAAAGCAGCAAGAGAATATTTGAAAGGAAAAGGATTAGAATCAAAAAGTGTTGCATTGCTTCAAAACTTCAGCCATATTGGCAGAATGAATATAACACCAGAGATTATGGACGAAGCTGTTCAAAATGCAGTTTGCACAAAAAATAAGGTGTTTGCCTTTTATGGCTCTGGCTATTTTCATCATTATACTTACGGGCTTTGCAGCCTTGCAGACAGGCACAGCAGCGAGTATGGCTATATACATATTGCCCACCACTCAGATTATGGAGACAGTGATGAGCCTTGGCTTTGTTGCGGCGGTTTTGTATCATTCATAAAACAATATAGGAATGCAAGAAGGGATGAAAATCTGCTGTTTATCGGGAATGAAAATCTGCTATTTATCGGGACAGACGCAGTTGCAAGATTAAAATACATAAGCGAGGGCGAAATAAGGCAGAAAGGCGCATCGCAGCTTGAGCAATTGCTTGACAGTATACCAAATGAGGTTTATGTTACAATAGACCTTGACATAATGCACAAGCATGATGCAATTACTGATTTTACACAGGGCAATCTAAGAAGAGAAGAGCTGAATCAGATATTAAAACTAATAAGGCAAAGAAAAGATATTATTGGCGCCGATGTTCTAGGGTTTGCGCAGCCTGCACCTGTCTTGCCTGAGATGGGCATTAAGACTCTCCAGCTTTATGAAGATTCAATACGCGCATTGATAGGCATTTAAGGCAAAATCCTTATAAACCACCACTCTATCCCAAACACCATGATTAACATACCCCAATATGCGCTTCCTTCAGCAGCTGTGCTTATTTTTGGAATTGCAATAATCCTTTTCAGCATGACAGAAAGAAGAACATATTACAGAAGGGTCATAACAGCCTGCCTGGCAATGGTAATGGTGCCTTTGGCTTACATTCTTAATGAGTATCTTGCCTATGCGCTTCAGGCGCTTGTTTTGATTGCAGTGGGCAATGTAAGCAGGGATTATTACAAGGCAGGGTATTTCAGGAGAAGAAAAGAGCTCATGGAGATATTCAGGCACGACCATCCTGAGCACAGGGATGCAAAGAAAATGCTGTATCACAATCTGAGAGACATTGATTCAAGGGAAAAAATGATTGAGAAAAGGCTTGAAGAGATTGAAGAAACAGAGAACAAGCTGAGAGAGAAGGAATTTGAATTAAAAGAGCAGATGAGAGCTATTAAAGAAGAGCAGAAAGGCGGCAAACAATGATTATTGAGCAAAGCGTTCCGGTAATTGCAATTGTGGAGATTATGTCAGTATTGCTTATCATATTCAGCCTAAGGCACCTTGCAATAGCAAAGCACTTTGAAAGCGAAACAGACAAGAAGGTCATGACATGGTTCATGCTCGGGTTGATTCTTGCAGGCATTGGCTCAATTGCAAATGTGATTGGAGTATTTGGATTGCATTCTTATTTGGTAAACGGGATTCCGTTCCAGGTATTCTGGGTTCTTGCGCCAATGGCTTTTTTGATTGGGATTATAAAGCTGAGAAAGAGCTAAATAATATAAAGAAAGCCCTTGGGGAAATAAAAGCCCCGCCCCTATTCTGGCTCACAGCCCCAAACCCTTCTTAAACTCCTTCACAAAGCACGAATATATGCTTAAAGAAAACCTTTGCATTCCCGGTGCTTTCAACAGCAGGCTCGCGGTTTGCCTGCGGAAGCCTTCTGTATGTAAACCTGCCCCGCTTTTCCTTTTCCCAAGCAAATATATGCAGCAGGCTGTCAGCCCTGACAAGCATTTCCCTGTAGATTTTAAGCAAGTCAACATCAACAACGCCTTGGGAAGCAAGCGAGGAGAATTCTTCAAAAGTCTTCTTGTGCTCTTCAGGCGCTTCTGTCTTAATGCCTTTTGTAAGCAAATAAGCCTTTGCAGCATAAAATATGCAGTAATACGCATGCGAGATTGCAGCGCTGTAATACGTGTCTTCCTTCATACCGAAAACAGAAACCTGCATCTCCTTGTCGTCGCTTATTCTCAGCACCATCAAAGACAGGTTAAGCTCATTTTGAGCCCTTTGCAAATACAGCTTATGCATGGAATCCATGTTTCATGCCTTCCCTGACAATATCATAAAATATCCTGTGATTGTGCACTGCAATATGCTTCCTTGCTATCTGCTTGCCAAGATTCTCCTCGCCATTCGCAAGCATCTCAACCATTTCAGCCATGGGAATGACGTGAATGTCTGTTTCAACAAGCAGCTTCAGCCTTGCGCTGTTGATTGCAGCTTCCACCTTCTTTTTTTTGTCTTCAGAGTCAATAAAAACAGCAATATCAAGGTCTGAATCCTTTTTTTGCTCGTTTGCAGCGTAAGAACCGAAAACAGCCATGGAAAAGAAAGGTGTAACATCTGTTATTTCTTCTTTTAGCCTATTTATCACATCATTTGCTTTTTTTTCAAGATGACTTGCCATTGCAATGTAATTAATCGATATTTCATTGTTCATATCCAAAGAAAGCAGCCCTGACTTTCCAATCTTCTTCTCAACCAAGACGCATTCTTTTTTCAGCTGATTGACAAGCAAGGCAAGGGCATTGTTTGACTTTTCTTTTGTTTCCTTCTTTATCTGGTTCCTTGTAAGCTCTGCAAATGGGTGTTTTGCAAATGCTTCAAATATCCTGAGTTGTTTTCCTGTTATCATGTAAAACCACCTTTTTGGTTCATATAAACCATTATTTTGGTTATTTATAAACGTTGTGGTTCTTTGAACCTTATGTAGTGCTTTGATTATGCCTTCTTGTTTCATAATCCGAGCTTATTGCATTCTATTCATAAAGCTATCTGCTAAAAAACACGTGTTTTTTCGGAAGGTGTTGAAAATTCCCGCGGCGAATCTGAAAATTTGAAATGAAAAATAGAGATTTAAGCAGATATTTCCGGCAGTGCCAGAAGATTATTTTTGTCACGTCGTCAAGCTGGCTAAGAGAAAAGCCGTTGGGGACACCCCAAACCCCTTATTAACTTAAAATTTAGATAACATATAATAGATAAAATAGATAAGCAAAAGCAGGATAAAACAAGTATAAACCATTCGTGTAAATTTAGTTTCGGTTCTTACGATTCCAACACCTAAAATTAATATTTTTTTAAAGATTGCTAATCCAAGAATTAAAATAAGGAATAAAATTGTACAGATTGATAAAATTGTACTTAAAACTTCAGGATTAATAAAAGAGATTTCTTGGCTGAATAAGTTTAATATTAAAGCAATACCCAATATCCATATTGTGATATATACTAATTGTCGAGCCATTTTGAAATCTGGAGATTTTTGTTTTAAAAGAGATCTATCTTCTCCAAACCACCAAGATTCAGAGTTTATTTTATTTTTCATACTTTAATCAAATATATCTAGATTTATTAGCCTTTCCAGCACGTCGCGGAGTTTCAAGGGCGCTCCCTGGGGACTCTTTCTACTTCTTCACTAATCTCTTCTTCTCATCTAGCTTGGGCATTGAGATTTCAAGAACGCCTTCCCTGAAGTGATACTCAGCCATCTGTGGATTGACTTTCAAGGGCAATGGCAATTTCCTGTAAAAGCTCACAAAGCTGTTCTTCTGCTTTTTCTCTGCTTTTACTTCAAGATATGAAGGAGTCACATTCAATAATACATCCTTCTTGTCAACGCCGGGCATTTCAAGCCTTGCAAGAACCTTGTCTCCCTTGACAAATATTTCTCCCAAAGGCTCCTTGAATCCCATAAGCTGCTTTCCCATTGTGGGAAGTACAAGCATCTTTGGCTTTGTAAAGAAATTCTCAAAAGCAGAGTCCATATTCTTCTTCACTTTCTGCATGTGCTTAAAAACATCTTCTTCAGCCATATTTTAATCTCCTAAAACTAACACTGGTTCATTGTTTTCTGCATGTGCGACTCAAGCGCCTCAAAGCACCTGTGCGCAACTTTGGCAAGGTCAAAATCATCGTGCCTTACGTCAAACCACGCCTTCTTTGTGCCTGCTGCATTAAGCTTGAATACCAGCTCATAATGATGCCCCTTTTCGGCATTATGAATTTT
>JBAZYQ010000064.1:0-6137 GCA_041659245.1 Candidatus Nanoarchaeia archaeon | reverse complement strand
TTCAAACCCATTGAATGATTCCTCGTGTAAAATTAAAGTTTCACCTGCCTCCACTTCTGCCCACATGCTGAATGTATAATTATTCCCCGCTGTCAGGTTGCTGCATATGAAGATGGCATGCACCATGTCGATATCCGTGTTTGAGCTTAACCTTGCCTCTTTTCTTGAATAGCAGTATGATTCTGAAACATTTGACGCGTTAACAAAAAATACAGGGGTCTGTGCGCCGGATGTGGAGCTTAATGAGGCTGTCATTGCCAAAAGGTAGCCGGTGCCGTTATTGACCAGTACAGTAGTGTTGAGTATGTTATGCGTGCCTGCTGAAAATGATATTGCAGATGTAAGGTTTGTCAGGTTGTTATGCAGCTGGAAATGCCCTATTGGATTGGAACTGTTATCGATCAGGTCCATGTCCATAATGCTGAAATTTACAGTGACTGTGCCTGCCGTTGTCTTTGATTTTATCGTATGATTGTGCTGTGCAGTTTCTTCAAATTCTATATAAGTTGCCATAAGATTATTGGTATCGGCAGCATTAAGAATGCGGCTAATCCAATATTGGGAAGCTAGCCCTGTTGATAAATCCCCAATATAGTAGGTAGCATTGGCCGCTGCCGTGGATGACACAGACTGCTTTACCATGATAAACGTGTCTGATGCGATTGTCTTGTTAATTGTCCAGTTAAATGCGGAAGAGAATGATGCTGAAGAATGCATATAGCTGTTATTTATCAACTGCCCCCTCACTATGTCATCATGCGTTGTCTTGAACTTAAGAAGCGCCATGTCAATGTTTGTAATATTAATAGTCCCTGTACCTGTCCGCCTGAATTCCAGCGTAATGTTATGCTCCCCTGCTGATATGTTAAATAGGAATGGCCTTATTAGTGCACACCCAAATGCTCCACCGCCTGTAACTGTCCTCATCATGTCTTCAAAGAGGGCAGCCCCGTCAACATTTATCCTTGCCCATACTTCGCTTGTTCCTGTGCCTGTCTGCCTTTTGACATTTGCAGAAAACAGCATAATCATCTGCGTTGTTGCCATGCTCGTGTTGAAGAAGAGAGATGTTTCAGGAACGTATGTTGCGCTTGCAAATGTAAAACCGGGATCAACATGCCTTACTGCATAAAGCGACGTGTTTTCAGCTGCAAAAACACAAGGGAGCAGAATAATTGAGATTGAAAATACAATTATTGCTAACCTCTTGTTATACATACCTTAATTATGTGGGGGAAGTTATTTTTTAACTTTTTGCTTGCGGCAAGGAAGGCGGCTTGCAGTTTATGCAATTTCATTCTTTTTTGATGCCATAGAAACAGCCCACTGCCTTGTATCCGCCAGGCTTTTTTGTATTCTCAGCGCAAGCTCTGGATTATTTTGCTTTACAAATGCCCTATACTTCTCCCCCAGTGCTTTGCTTGTTTCTGAAACATCATTTGTCACAATATTAAATCTTTCAGGGATATGCGAAATGTATCCAAACCATTCCGGGATTTCCATGCCTGCACTAACTGCGTCTATAAGGCGGCGCACCATATAGCCTCCATCCCTTCTTTCGCTTTCGATTACTTGACCAAATGCATCAACAGCCTCTTTTGGATAGCCCAGCGCAAGCCCTTCTTCAATTGGGTTTTTTGCATTTAACAGCTTTTCAAGGTTTTCTTTGTTTGTTCCGACAAGAAAATGATATATTATTTCCTGTTCTGCATAAGAAAAGTAGCCGGCATTATTAAGATGAATATATGTTTCTAAAAATCTCTGATGTGTACAGGAAATACCACCCTTTTCTATTGTTTCAGTAATCGATTTAACTATCCCTATTTCTTTTTTTTCAGGAATCAGGCATTTGTATCCAAGCAGAATTTCAAGGCGCGCTGCCGGCCGCAGGTTGTATGCTACAAGATATAGGTTAAGCATATTTTTCGCATCCACTATGCTTGCCTGTAAACCTGTAAGCATTGACATATAAGCCTCTGACGGGAATTGCACCCGTGACCTCTCCCTTACCAAGGGAGTGCTCCGCTGATTGAGCTACAGAGGCATATGCGGGGAACAGGGTTCGAACCTGCGAAAGCACTAAGCTAATAGGTGTCTTATGTCATCGCTTTTCAGCTCTAAGCTCAATACATCTTGAGCCTATCCCGTTTGACCACTCCGGCATCCCCGCATAAGTGAGCTACCTAAATCCTCGAATACATCAGTTAGACTATATAAAACTTTTTATAGTCCCAGTACATACACAGAACCATGATTATAAACGGGGTGCCGCAGAAGAAGCCTGTTGTAAGGCATTCTTTCCAGAATTCCAAGCGTCCTGTGAGCCCTGCTCCTGTGCAGCAGAAGCCGCAGCAGAATCTTGGATTTACGGGAAAGCCTAATTTTGCAGAGCTAAAAGAAAAAATAATAAGCTTCATACGAATGAACGGCCCTGTACTGCCTGTGCAAATCTCAAAAGCATTCGGCGGCGACACAATGTTCGCGGGAGCTGTCCTGTCAGAATTAATCGCAAACAGGATTCTTAAGATAACAAATGCAAAGATTGGCGGCTCTCCTGTATATTATATTCCCGGGCAGGAAGAAAAGCTTGAATTGCTGAGGCAGCATCTTTCACAAAAGCCAAAGCAGGCATATGATTTATTAAAAGAGCATTTGATAATGAGAGATTCACAATGCGAGCCATGGCAGAGAATTGCATTGAGGGAGTTGAAGGACTTTGCAATGCCAATACCTGTAAAGCACGATGACGGCGCTGAAGAAATGTTCTGGAGATGGCACTTGGTGTCAGAAGATGATGCAAGAAATAGAATTACATCAATTGTTGAGGGCAAGCCCTTGAAGAAGATTGATGACTTGACTCCCAAGCCGGAGCCGATACAGCCCGCGCCAGAGCCGATTAAACCTTTGCCTGTAGAGCCTTCTTCACAGATTAAATCTATTGAAAAGCCGAGAGAAGAGCAGAAGACTTTGGAAACAAAAGCAGAGAAACCTAAGAAATTAAAGAAGCCGAAGAAAGAAAAAATTGACGCTTTCAAGAACGAATTGCTTTCAATCATGGCAGCCAAGGGGCTTTCTGTTTATGAAGAAGTGCCTATGAAAAAGAACGAGTATGCTTTTGTTGTAAAGCTGAGCTCTGCAATAGGCGAGTTAAGCTATCTTGCAATTGCAAAAAAGAAAAAGAAGCTCAATGAAGATGATGTAATATTGGCATATTCAATAGGGCAGCAGCATAAACTGCCTGTTATTCTTTTTGGAAAAGACATTGCTGCAAAGGCTGAAAAGACGATTAATTCAAATGCAAAAGGCATTGTGTTCCTAAAGCTCTGATTAGTTACGATTATACATTAATATTTATAAATAGATAAATATCCAAATTGTAGGGAGAAATATGGCATTTGTAAACAAAAATCTTGAGGACATGCTGCGGGAGATTGAAGTAAGAACAACTTTAAGATGCGATACAATCATTCCTGCAATGGACCCGAAATGCCCGAAAGAATGGGCTCCGCCTGCAGAATATGACTCTTACCCGACTCAAAGCGAAGTGGATACGTGTGATAAGGATGAAACTACCCTATTTATAATAAACAACTATTCTTATTCTCAAGATTTATTTGATTTAATCCAGAAAAGAAGGAGAGAAAAGGCACACATATATCATCAGAACAATAAAGTAAACCCCCTTAGTTTGGCACTTGAGAATGCATTTTATCATGGCAACCAGAACAACCCTGACTTGCCTGTCTGGCTTATGGCATTTGAAGGCGATAAGGGGGTTGTTGTAAGTATAAAAGATTCCGGAAATGGCTTTGATTTCAAAAAAACAATAGAAAAGGCAAAAGCAGTTATTGATATAAACCGGCTAAAAATAAGCTGCCTGCAGCATCTCAGCCCCGAAGAAACATATTGCAAGAGATGGGGCACTGGATTCTGGGCATTCACGATATATCCTGTCGAGGTTTCATTTGAGGAACGAGGTGCAAGGGCTAACCTGCTCTTCCTTGATTCTGAATATTATGACGGCTGGTATTCACTCGCATAAAGATAGTTTTATAAAAATCTGATATTTTCACAAAAACCTTATAAATAAGGCATACATTCTATCGGTATTCAAATTATTTTAAGGAGGAAGAAAAATGGGCAAAAAATTATTAGCAATGGGCGCGACGCTTGCAGCTTTGGTTTTAGGATGCGGCAGTCAAAAGGCATATGATGTTCCTGTTCAGCAGTGCGTGGAAATACCTTCCTGCGGCTCTGTCTGCTATGACAATATGATTCCTGAATCAAGGGAAGACTATAAGGTATTTGTGCTTTCAAACATTAACGGCGGTATTGAAAGGCTGTATATGGGAGAATCAATACAGGTTGGCAAATGCCTCATGAAGCTTGTAGAAGGCGATGACAGCCGTATTACTCTTACACAATGCCCCGGGCTTTAAGGGGCTTTTTATTATTTTTTTTAATTATCAAATTTTTTTAGCAAAGCTTATAAACAAATAGCTGATTCTTATGCTCGAAAGATTGTTTATATTACGGGGGTAAATAACAATGAAATCAAGAAATATATTAGCAACAGTCGCGGCTGCAGGTTTGGCAGCTTTGGTTGGTGGATGCCAGTCAGGGGATGTTACGCCAAGATCAAAGCCACAGCAGACACAGGCATTTGAGCAGCTCCCATATTGTCGCTTTGAAAATCAGTATTTGACAGGGCAGGTAATTAAGGAAGAATTCCATGAGAATTATGCTTTGCTTATCGCAACAAGCAAGGGAGATTATGCTCTTGAGATAACCGGCAGGACATCTTCATTGGCACTTTTGATTGATGTAGGTGATATTGTAAAGTTTGTTGATGGGAAGAAGATAACAAACGGTCCATGCGATGATATTGCGCCTGAGTCACCCAGATACCTTATGAGAATGGAAGCTGGTGAGTTTCTGCCCCGCATTTCGGAAAGCAGAAGGGGAGAAATTTACACGTCGGAAATCGAACTTGTTGAAAAGGCGGAACAGTAAACTGCCTTTCTTTTTTATCTTTTTTTACGATATCTATATAAACAACCCAAATTCTGTTTATCCTTATGGAATACATAGCATACACTGTGATTGGCATTGAGGATATTGCAATCAGGGAGATTGAAGAGCTCATAAAGGCAAAAGCAGAGAAGATAATGCCAGGACGCCTTTTATTCACTTGTGATGAAAAAAAGATAAAAGAATTATGCTACGTCGCAAGAAGCCTTACAAAAGTATGCCTCCATCTTTCAAAATTCTCATTCAAGACGCAGGATGACATTGAAAAGGAACTGAATAAGATTAAATTTCCCATAAAAGGAACATTTGCCGCAAAATGCGCAAGGCACGGCGAGCATGACTTTGATTCGCACGAAATAGAAGTTTTAATCGGAAACTCAGTGCCAAAGGAATTCAAGGTTAATCTAAACAATCCTGAAACAATAGTATATGCTGACATTCTTGACAATGAATGCATCATAGGAATTGACTTGACAGTCAAGGAGCTTCAGAAGAGGGAATACAGGGTGAAAGCCAACAAGCAGTCTGTCAATCCTTGTGTTGCCTATGCAATGATTAGAATATCGGGCTGGAAGCCGAAAGAGGTTTTGCTTGACTCATTCTGCCTTGATGGAGTCATTCCAATTGAGGCTGCATTGTATGCAAGCAATATTCCAAGAGGATTTTTCTCAAAGCAGGAAGAATTTCCTCTTATTGACAAGAAGATAAAGAGAGATGAGCTTAACATCAATGCATATGATCCAATGATGCCAAACGTGAGAAGCACTGAGATTAATGCAAAGCTGGCTTCTGTTAACAAGCAAATCAATTTCAGCAGGACAGAGTCTGATTGGCTGGATACAAAATTCGGAAAATCCTATGTTGACAGGATAATAACAGCAATACCTTCTGTAAAAGATGAGGGAATGCTGGGAAAAATCTACAAGGAATTCTTTTATCAGGCTGAATACATACTCAAGAAAGCAGGAACAATCGTGATTGCAGTGCATAATCCTGAGCTTTTGAAGGCATTTGCAAAGGGATTTAAGATGACTGAGGAAAGAAAGATTACGATTGGTGAATATTCCTACGCAGTGCTTGTATTTGATAAGGCTTAATTGTTTTTA
>JBAZYQ010000063.1:0-6256 GCA_041659245.1 Candidatus Nanoarchaeia archaeon | reverse complement strand
CTTGTACGGATTTGACCCTGAACTGTATGAAACCTATAAGACGCAGCACAAGCCCAACAAGCTGATGGCAATGGAGGCAATATTCCTGAAAAAAGTTTATAAGATGGCTGACTATTCAATTATTGTCTCGCTTATCAGGAAAAGAAAAAGCCTTATTTACAACTATGTTGAGCCGATAATCAGGGGAAGGCCCCAGCAATTAATTTCAGAAGCAAAGCTGATGAAAGAGCTTAATCTTGACAGAAGGCCCATTCTTGTTATGCTTGGAGGCTCGCATTTTGGAATTTCCCTTGCAAAATCACTTGCAAAAGTGTCTTCTGAATTCAATGAGCTGTTTATTGTGTTTGGCTCGGGAGCTGAGATTGAATCAGGCGGGAATTTTAAGTATATCCCTTTTAGCGGGGATTTTCTTAAATACCTGAAGATTTCAAAGGGAATTATAACGCTTGCAGGGCAGAATACCCTGAGCGAGGGGCTTGTTTTCAAAAAGCCAATGCTTGTTTTCCCGATTCAGGATCATGTTGAGCAGCAGCTTAATGCCTATGCTTTGAAAGAATATGCTGTTATCGGAAGAAACATGATGCCTGAGTCATTAAAAAAATCAATCTCGGAGTTTATAGCAAAAATACCTACAATGAGGTATGATGCAGAAAAGCTGAATATGAATGCGAACGGCGCTGCGCAGACAGCTGATATAATAATGAGGCTGGCAAAGAAATGAAATTTGAGAATATTTTGTATTGGTGCGAGTTTCCTGCAAGGGCTGACTGGAAAGAGCTTAATTCATTGTTTGTTTCAAACGGCATGAAGGCAAAATGTTATTTATGCGTCGAGTCTGTTGAGGAGTTCAGGCACTGGAAAGCTCAATTAAGGCATTACAAGGGAATAGACGTTGCAGGGGCATGGCCTTCAATACCGCTTGACAAGGGCTATTGGTTTTCGGGATTTGTTGAGCAAAAAGAAATTGATTTCCTTGACCAGTACAAGTGGATGAATCTTAAGATAGACATTGAGCCGCCTTTCAAATATTTCAAGGCGCTTAATGTGGTAAATGCATTGCTTTGGGTTTTGATACATCCTTTTAGGAGGGCAAAAAACAATCTTTATCTCAGGGAAAAACTTCTTGAAACAATAAAAAATAATGAGCTCATATTGTCAACATTTCCCCTGCCTGACTTCATATTAAGAAGATACGGCTTTTTCAGGAATCCGCGCTTCAAATACAGCTTTATGTTTTATTCAAGCATGATACCTTTTGTTTTCAGGCCGCTTTACAGGCTTTATTACAGGTGGTTCATGAGAAGAGCTCTTAAGCGCTCAAAGGACACTTATTTTGCAGTCGGGTTGATTTCTAAAGGGATTTTTAACTCGGAGCCGCAATACTCTAATGCAAAGCAGTTAACGTCTGACTTGAAATTCCTGATGAAGCACAAGGCAAAGAATCTTGTTGTTTATTCAATCGGCGGAATAACAGAGAGAAAGAATCCTGAAGACTGGGTAAAAGCCTTAAAAGAGTTTTCATAGTGCAAAAGGTTTATATGCCTCTTATTCAATTTAATAGCCTATGACAGTCAAAAAGATACTAAAGCTGAAAGGCCACGAGTATTTCTGGAGCTCTGGGGATTTTCATTCGCATCTTGGATTTATCAAGGAGAAAGATATCAAGAAAGCAACTTCAAAAGTGAAAACAAACAAGGGTGCTGTATTTACAGTGCATGAGCCTAACTTTGTTGACCTGACAAGGGCAATGGAAAGAGGGCCGCAGATGCCTTTTCTCAAAGATGTTGCAATAATTGCGTTTTATTCTGGCATTAGCAAGAACAGCAAGGTTTTGGATGCAGGCTCTGGCTCAGGATTATTCTCAATTGCAATGGCAAAGATTGCAAAATCAGTTGTTTCCTATGAAAGAGATGAACGGTTTTTCGGCATTGCAAAAAGAAATTCCTTGCTTTTTGGAATTAAGAACATTGAATTCAAGAACAAGGATGTTTACAAGGGGATAGCTGAGAAAGAGCTTGACGCTGTTGTGTTGGACTTGCCAGAGCCCTGGAAGGCCCTGAAGCCTGCTGAAAAGGCTTTAAAACCCGGCGGCTCTCTGGTTGCTTATTTGCCTAATATCAGCCAGACAGAAAAGCTTATTAAACAGTCAAAGAAACTGAGCTTTGGGTTTGCAAAGACCATAGAAGTCATTGAACGTGAATGGGTTGTCGATGAATTAAGGCTGAGGCCGTCGCATCACATGTACGGGCATACGGCTTTTTTAACATTCATGAGGAAACTATGAAACTGCAAAAAGTTAAAGTGCAATTATTTGATGAGCGCGCAAGCGGGACTATTGTATTTGATATTCCGGGAAAGAAATTCTCGTATAAAGGCGTTCTTGAAAGAATAGCTGTTGACGACTCTTATGTTCCAAAATTGCATATTCATGAAAAGTCAAACTGGAGCATTATTTTTGTGCGCTCGTGGATGGACCGCTATACATTGTTTTACGGCAATTACATGAATACAGAAGCAGAGGCGCGTGAGTTTTTGTTTGACATGCAGAAAAAGATTATGAAAGATGTGCCCATTGAAGAAATTGTCCAGAATGGCTTTCAGGACGCGTTCAGGTATTCTGATTAATATTTCTAATAAGAAAAATTCGTAGGGGCGGATAAGCCGCCTTTTGTAAGTGCCCTGACGCCCTTTCCTTAAGAGAGGACTTGGAAACACTTGCCGGCATTCAACTAAGCGTCCGTTCTGGACTTGCATCTGAAGGTGCTAGCCGTTCCACCGTGCTTTTGGAAGATGCTCTGCTTTAGTCGCTGTTGCCAGCGGGTTCATTGCATCATAGCCAACCAAATGCCGTTTCGTTTCTGTGCTGTTGACTTCCCTGTGCGGGAACTCCCTTTCGGAAGCTTCATTGTCGGCAGCCATTAGAGCCATTGAAGGCTTAAATGACATCCTTTCGATGGGCGGACTTTCCTCACACATTAAAGTGCGAAGCCGGTTCGCGCCCCTACGAGTTTTTTATGGTATTAAGTGGTATAAAAGCCTTATGATTGCTTAAGGATTACTTCTTCTTTGGCTCTTCTTTCTTCAGGCAACTGCACACGAATGCAACACAAAAAGCTGCAAGCGCAACCTCTGCCCCAAATTCTATCTTGCTTTGCATTGAAGGTGTATAAGCATCAATCGCGTAAAGCAGATTCTTGCCTAAATCTGTATGGGCACCCAGAGCTACCATCCCTGAAGCAGCCCCTCCTTCCACGCAAATCTTTCTAGCGGGATTCTCAGTTACTTTTCCAACAAGGCTTGATACTGCCCCTATTGCACCGCCAGCCATCACGTATTCGCCGATGTGCCTTAACATGTGCCAGTCTGATTCTGAGTTAGGCGTAAGATGTGTGCTGCTTCCCAGCAGGTTTGTAACGTATTCTATTGCTTCCGGCGCAAAGTAGCAAGCTACTCCTCCGATTCCTAATCCGATCCATGCTTTTGTGTTAGTCATTTTGTTCTCCTTTTTCTTGTTGAATATAATCCTATTTCTTCTCCAATATCGCGTATTTGCTTATCGGTAAATTCTTTTTCAATATATTCTTTCTTTTCAAGCAGTTTCGTGTCAAGCGCCCTTATTCCGCCCCCATAAACCTTGCTTGTTCTTGCATGAACATCTTCTTTTGGTGCATGTGATATCATATCTTCCACAACGCCTGTGCCTTCGCCTCTAAGCCTTGCTTCTTCTCTCTCAAGCTGTCTCTTCTTTGCTTCCTGCTCTTCGCTCATCTTTGCTATTGCTTTTGCAAGTATTTCAGGAATTGCTTGGTACATGCTTATGAAATCATTTATGTAAAACGGATTGTTATTCTTAACAGAATCTTCTGCCAAGAACCTGAATGCCTTTTGGGATTTCCTCGCCCATCTGCTTATTCTGTAGATTCCGTCGCTCTTTTTACTACCACAGTCTTTTTTTCTTACTGCATAAAATAGGTTTATTTTATCTTTTTCAGTATTGATGGAAATAACAGCCTCTTCATTATACTCTGTGTTATACCATTTGCCTTCATCTTCTGTTTTTGTATGTTTTATGCTTACTTCAAGCGAGCCGTCTTTGACAGTAACCTGCGCTTTATAATCGCTGCCGGAATAAGTACTATTATCAACTTCTATTTTTTCAGAGCAATAAAGCCATACTTCTGTAGTGAATACCTGGTTGTTTACAATATCATCAATAGTTCTTGCAACTTTGAGTATCTCTGGTGAAAATTCCTGTTCAACTTTGATTATTTCCTTTTTCTTTTCTTCATCCTTTGCTCTTTTCTGCTCTTCAACAGTCAAGGCAACTTGTGTCACATCTGTTTGGGTGCTTTGCAAGGCTTTAGCATCTCTTTCAACGCCTTCAAGAAAATCCCTTCCCTTTTCCACGCCTTCTGCAAGCTGTTCAAGCTCTGAATTCAATTTTGGGCTTATCCTTGTGGGTTCGTCGGTCATCTTGTTTTCTCCTTCAACTTCTCATATGAACAAATTCGTCTTTAAGCTTTAAGCTGCCGTCCTGCTGCTTGTCAAATACGTATGTTGCGCAAGAGCCTGATAAGCACGCTATTGTGTCAATTGTTGCATAAACTTCGCCTTCAGGAACATCGTATCCTTCTTTCGGCAAAAGCACTTTGCAGAGCCCCTTGTATGTTTTATGGCTGCCAGGACCTTCTGTAATTGCATACATCCTTGTCCCGAACATGGCATCAGGTGAAGCTAATATGCTTTCCAGAGGAACTGTTCTTGGGTCAAAGTTATTCCTGAACACTACCCCCTGAAGAGCGGCAATTACTTCTCTTGCCAAGCTTTCGTTATAGGGCAGATTTAAGTTTGTCATTTTACTTCCCCTCATGCTTTGTGTCTGCAAACTTTTTAGTCCCATTAAAATAATCTCCAATTTCTGCTTCAAAGAGCCTGTCTGTCTCAGCAAGTGCATTTTTGTCTTTGCAGCAATCATCGCAGACAGTATATTTCCCTTTTATTTCCCGTAGATTCATATCATTAGGCGGAAAGTCATAATGTTTTGGTATTTCCATTGAAAGAGTGCGCCACAGGCTTTGCCCGCAAAGTGCGCAGTCTTCTTCTCCTAAAAGTTTTCCTGCTATGTCGCGTAAACCTCTGGTGAATTTACCTGTCATTTTATTGCCTCCCCTTCACGTATTCTGCCACCGGCTTTCCGTCAACCTCAAGGAATACTCTCTGCCCGTCAATATCATAAAACTTCTCAGGCGCTTCTGCGCCAAGGACGTTTGCTGTCTGGACTTGTAGTTTGTTTTGTGCCGCTCTTTCTTCACAAACCTGCTTGCCAGTAGAGTAACCAGCTAACCCTGCTACTCCGCTTAAAAAAACAATGAAACTGCCCAATGCAAGTTGTTCAAGTCTTTCCATTTTATTGCCTCCTTCATTTCCTCTTCGGTTCTGCACTTTTAGCCAACGGGATTGAAACATATATTCCGTCTAGTCTGCCATTCGCGCCATATTCCATAGCTATGATTTTAGCACGAGGCGATAAAACTATTGTACCCTTGTCTTGTTTAAGCCTCTCAATAAGCCCTGCATCGTCAACGCCTTGGGAGCGCAATAACCTGCTTGTCTTATGGTCATAGAATACAGTTTTGCCTGAAGTCCATTCAAAGCCGTCTCCTTTGTCTTCTGCTTCAAGCACTGCATAGCCCATATCAGCGGGCATAAGTTCTGCAGCTCCGCGCGCTGAACCAATGCCTTCTACTGTTTTATATTTTGTTATTTTCTCGTCTCTCATTTTCAATACCCCCTCCTCTCTAAAACTTTCTCTTGTGCCTTATTTGAATTATATATCTCAGTTATTCCCAAATTAGCCAGCCCTAACGGCGCAAGCAGGTTGTACTGCAATTTGTCTGTTAATTCTGCTGGTATCAGCTTGACAGTGCCGTTTGGTTGATATATGCCATCGACTTTTATTTGTTCCATTTTATTTACCCCCTCCTTTGTTTTCTTGCGGTGTTTTACATCGCGAGATCCCGAAAACCTTGGTTTTCGCGGATTAGACTAAGGATAAAGTCTTTATTTGTTACTATTAGGCAGTTAGAACATATATATAAACCTTGCGGTTCGAAGAACCGTGGGGCTTCGAACGATAGTGAGAATGGCTTTCGGAGTGTCAAAAATCCCCTAAAACAACCCATAAAACAGCCTCAAAACAGCCATCCCAAGCGGCTTTCTTTTCAGCAATTCGTCTTCCCAGCCGGACGAGGCGACA
>JBAZYQ010000062.1:0-6225 GCA_041659245.1 Candidatus Nanoarchaeia archaeon | reverse complement strand
ATAATGGGGATAGGACACCAGCGGCTTTCCAAGCAGCAATTTGTTCTATGTTTGATGCAGCGCCTGCAGAATGCGCAACAGCACTTGCAAGCACAGGTGCCACTACAACATCTGCAGCAGGAACTGGTTGCGGTTAAATTTTTTCTTTTTTTCTTCTTTTTTTATATTTCTTTAAACTTTTTCCATACTCTTTGAAAAATCCTAACCACTTGACACACTTGCCAACCGCGCACGACAAGGGCTTATAAACTGAGTTTAGAACAAAAGAGATATGCGCAGAAGAATATGCTTCAATGATTTTGCCAAAACATATGGAGAGAATCATAACTTTGTAAAATATTACCCTGCAATTATAAGGCTAAATAAAAAAGGAATTAGCCTTATTTCAGTAGAAAAAATATACAAGGGAAAAATTCCAAAATCCACACTTTACTTTTGGTATAATCAAAAAAGGGTTCCTGTGCAGTTTACTAGTTTTGTAAAAGCAAAGAAATCATTTTCTGAAAAAGAGATAGACAAGATGGGGGAGCTGATAGGCTCAATAATGGGAGATGGGGGCATAATAAGCAAAGGGCATGTGCATTACTGCAATACAGAACAATTTCTTATCAATCGATTTAAGGCAAATATGCTTGAATTATTTCCTAAAGAAACCCCTTGTGAGTCAAAAGACAATAATGCAATGCATTTGATCTACTCTCCACGAATTGGCAGAGTATTATGGTGCCTTTTTGGCAGGTTCTCTTACGGCAAAGACACAAAAAATATAACGTCTCAAATAAATAATCAGCCACTTGCGTGGAAGATTAAGGCTGTTCAAGCGTTATATAATGATGAAGGTTCTGTAATTATGACAAAAAATAACACAAAATATATCTCATTTAAGCAAAAATCAACTTCTGTTACAGATTTTGTCTGTTCAGTCTTAAATGAATGTGGTATAAGATATATAAGGGGAAATGATGACGGCAAATGGATGGTAAGGATATGCGGTTATGAAAATATGCTTAAGTTTAAAGAAAGGATAGGATTTTCAGATGGATACAGAAAAGCGGAAAAGCTGAACAGGCTATTGAATTCTATTAATCACCCCCATTTTATAACAAAGCAAAAAATTTTAGAAATTTTAAAGGAGGGTCCAAAAACATACAAAGATATAGCTCAAAGTTTTATTCTTAATCCCAGAACAGTAAGAGGGCATTTGCATGGGTGGACTAAAGGGAGCATCAAAGAAAGTCTGATTAAAATGGGGCTTGTAAAAGCGATGAAACAAGGGCGAAAACAGGTGTATTCATTGGCATAGCTGCCTCTTTTTCTTCATTATTTTCTTAATTTTAGCCATAAAAACCAAACCAAAACCTTTAAATACTATTGAAGTGTCATTTACTAGTGATTACTGGTGATGAGCGGGGGTTCAAAACCTGAAATCGCGATTAGAGGTAAATGAATATGACAAAGCTTAATCAGCACTGTAATGAGAGGGCTTTATGAAAACTAAGTCATTCCTTTTTTTCATCTCACTGCTTTTTGCAGGAATATTTCTTATTGCTTATTCGCTTAATGTTTCAGGGGAAGAGGTTACCGGTGTTTCAGCTCCTTCTGACTCAATATCAGAATCACAGATACAGGTTTATGAAGATAAGGTAATAATACGAATTCCGCAGGGCGCAAAATGGGCTTCCTACACAAACACAAAGTCAATGAGCCCTGTATTGGATGAGAATTCGCACGGCATTGAGATTGTCCCTGAATCAGAGGGGGATATTCATATTGGGGACATAGTTGCCTATGCAACAAAATACAATAATATCCCGGTTGTTCATCGCGTTATTGCCATAAAAAAAGACAAGGAAGGCACTTATTACATTTTGAAGGGCGACAATAACATGAAGAGAGACCCTGAGAATGTCAGGTTTTCACAGATAAGATACAAGCTCGTGGCGGTGATTTACTAAGATGGCAGATTTAGTCATGGTTCGGGCCCATCATCTTAAGGCATTAAGAGATTATCTTACTGATGACAGGCAGCTATTCTATAACGTTAATCGCACTGATTATGGAACTAAGGTTGCTGATTTCCTGATGGATTCTTTTGGCAAGATAGAAAAAGGAGAGGCAGATGTAATGATTGTGTCTTCGCTTGATGATATCTGCAGGGTTTGCTGCTGCCCTGATGCAGAATGCAGGGTTCCTGATGAAGGCCCTGATGCAGTTGTCATGAAGAGAATAGGGCTTGAGCCCCATAAGGCTTACAATGGGCAGGAAGTCTGCAAAAGATTAATGGAAGCTTATGGAGGCTTGCAATGAACATTAATTCAAAAGTCATACGGCTTCGCCCACACCACGCGACAGGGCTTTTTCTGGATGATGTGCACAAGACTGAAGAGGAAATAAGGCAATATCTAGAAGATCATCGCTATGACTCTGATATGATAGATAATCTTCTGGATATTAACAGGCGGATTCTGCAGCAAGGTGCGCTTATCAAACTTGTGCCTTCGCTGGATGATATCTGTGAAAAATGCAACCAAAAAGTGTCAAAGATCAAATCAACATGGAAAATAAACAAACTGTGTTTTGAAAAAGATGATGCTTATGATATTGATGAAGTAAATGAATTTTTTGGAATGAAATTCGGGCGAATATACAATCCTATGGATTTGCTCTTCAAGAGGAAAACCTATTATGAAACGATGCTTAGGCCGCTGCGTGCCGAACATGGCTTCCTGCGAGAAGGTTATGAGCAAAAATTGGCAACTTATACGCGATTATATGAGAATCTCAAACAACAGGGGGTAAACTAAAATGAGAAACGCACAATGCAAGTGCTGCGGCGCAAGATACGCAATGCAGAGCGACAAGATGCCAAAGGCAGTCAAGTGCTTTTGTGATAGCAAGGAATTCAAGCTATTGTAAGCATAACACAAGCCGGGCGGAAAGTGAAAGGGTTGTTAATAGGAAGTATGCAAAATGGACTGGAAGCTGTACAGCCTTGAAATGGATGAAGGCGGAATGGATATCGGGGCTTTTTTTGAAAGAGAAAAATATCCTATTCACAGGGTAAATCCAGGAAAAAGACTGAAAGAGATTGAGGGATTTATAGCTGATTTCCAAAAAACAGCTGATAAGGAGATTGTGGCAAAAGCAGTGGCTGAATGCATAAAGACTGATTCTAGAGTATTGGCATTGTACGGGCACGGAGGCTATCATTTTTTTACCTATGGGCTTGCAATGCTTGCAAACAAATTAAGTGATGAATTCGGTTACATACATATAGACCGCCATCATGACAGCTGGTTTTATAATTGGGAAAAAATAACATGCGGTGGATTTGTCAGGCAGATTAATTTAGACACTCATGTTTATGGCTCGTCAAGAAGAATGATTTACATAGGCAATGACGGCGGGGCAACTGCAAATATATTTTTAGGTAATGTAATTAGGGATAATATTGCAGAAGAGCTTGAAAAAACACTGAAAGTCATGAGAGTGGATGATGTTTATGTAACTGTTGACCTTGACGTAATGCCGTCAGATGATGTCATGACTGCTTTTGAAAGAGGAAAATTAAGAAAAGATGATATTAAGGCTATTCTAAAAACAATTAGGCAGCAAAAGAGAATCATCAGCGCCGATATAGTGGGATTTACAGAATCAACTTTGCCTTATATAAGGGACAGGAGCGAGATACTGCCCTCATTTGAGCAGAGCATGAGTGTATACAAGGAGCTTGCGGATATTATTATGGAGAAAGACCAATGAGATTATATAGCCTTGAGCTGGATAATGACGGGAAAGACATAGGCGCATATTTTCAAAGCCGCGGCTATGACATAGAAAGAGTCAAGCCGATTGAAGGCAGGGAATCCCTGCTTCTTAATTTTTATCTGCCTGCAAAGTCAGTTGAAGACATGATTGCAGATTCAGTTGATTCCAAGGAAAAAGTTCTTGCCTTGTCAAGCCACGGAAATTATCACCATCTCACGTATGGGCTTTGCAAGAGGGCGGACAGGCTAAGCAAAAGATACGGATACATTCACATTGACCATCATAATGACCTTTTTGGCGACGGCTCTGACCTGGATACAGAAGACATTCATTGCGGAAAGTTTGTAAGAAAATTATGCCATGATGCAAATGTAGGCAAGACAGGGCTAAGAAGAGATGTGCTTTTCATAGGCACAAAAGTGCCTTTGCCTTATTATGTGCTTACGCAATATGCCGGAGAATTCCTATTTACAGGATTTATGGGTGGAATTGTGTCTGACCTTTTT
This sequence comes from Candidatus Nanoarchaeia archaeon, assembly GCA_041659245.1. Lineage (GTDB taxonomy): Archaea > Nanobdellota > Nanobdellia > SCGC-AAA011-G17 > GW2011-AR17 > UBA9640. Next base: position 1,951 of record JBAZYQ010000062.1, on the reverse strand, counting down.
TGCTCCCTTGAAAGAAATCTGGAAAGGCTTCCTGATGATGTTTACCTGACAGTTGATTTGGATGTTCTTGCTCCAAATGAAGTAAGGACTGCGTTTGACAGGGGGCAGATGAAGGCTGAAAAACTTTATAGCCTGGTTGAACAAATAAAGCAAAGAAAGAGCATAATCAGCGCTGATATCGTGGGCTACACAACAAGCAATCAGCCCAGAAGCGCATATGATGGAAAATCCGAGGGATTTGAAGGCGTAAGGGATGAGGAAGAGCCTTTATTTGAGAAAAGCATGAAAGTTTATGAAACTATTGCAAGAATAATAAGAGGATAAGACTAATGGCAAACACGGCGCTTGACGCATTTATACTGATGTACTGGCCGAGAGAGGGCAATGCAGGAACTGACTTAAGCTATAATTATGCGATTGTCAGTTTTGATGAGACAGAATATAATACAATAATCAACCGCAAGAGAAGCTATAAAATGCATAAATCTTTATTGGAAATTACAGTGGCAGGCATAGACAAGCCAATTGAGTTTGTTGATGAGAATCTTCTTGGTATTTATGAGGGAATAAAAGACAGATTAAAAGAATCAGGGCTTTATGGCGCCAGAAAAGAGCGCACAACAATATTTGCAAGGATAAGCAATATTTCTGAAAAGGATTCTGCAATCTTAAAAGCCTGCAGGGACTTGATTAATAATTACATGAAAAAGCAGCCAAATAAGAAGCTGAAAGAACCAGGCAAGAATATGCTTAAAGAAGTTATAAATAAATTAAACTAAAAGCCAGACAATTCCATAGCCTGCAAGGCAGCCTGCTGAAATATAAGGCATTGCTGGATAGTATTTCTTGTTGTTCGCAAACAAGAATAGCATGAACAATGAAAGAGCTGCAAACAAAGGCACTATGAATATCCTATAGTCAAGGAACCCCATGCCAAACTGCTTCATCACAGCGCCTGCAAACAATAATGGAAAGCCAATGTCCCCGCCGCCCAAGATTGCTACGCCTGATTTCTCTTTTGGCAGCTGCCCTGCTTCTGTTAGATTGACTTTTTTTCCAACAGGAATGCCTTCTTTTATACCTGCTTTCTTTTTTATGTTGTAAGGCAGCATTAGCCCTGCAAACATCTTTGACTTGCCCTGGAATTCCGCAAGCTTGACCATGTGTTTTGTCCTTCTGACAGCTATATAATCATAGATTGAGATTAAGACAAGAAGCACAATGACAGCAGTTACATTAAGAATAGGCACAAATATGGCTGCCAAGGCGCCGTAAATGAAGATTTCAGTGAAATTATGTATTATCACTGAGGGCTTAAATACTTTTAATAAAGCAAGGATAGCTGCTATTCCAATGGCTATTTTCTCAGGAATAAACGCGTTAAAGCTTATTGTCAGGCAAAGCCATACGCTCAGCAGGAACCAGAATTTCCATAACTTTAGCATTGAGAATTTAATAAGGAGTAACCCAAGCCCTGTTGCAATCAATATAAAAATGAATATTGGAATGAATGTATAGCTCTGCTGCTCTTTGGGCACTTCAGGCCTTTCTATGTTCATTGGCAGTGTTGGCTTTTCAATGTAATGCGCAGTTACAGCCAGTCCGACAATCTGGGCAAGAATAAATATAGTTACAAGAAAGCATATAGCCCATAGACTGTGTTTCATGCTATTTAAAGGAATAAATTACTTTAAATGCCTTTGCTTCTTCATAAGCAAATGCGCCTTGCTTACAAGCCCTTCTGCTGCTGTTTTATTGACGCCGTGCTTTACAAGAATAGTGATTATATCATTGGCAGGCATTCTTTTTTCAAGGCATTTCTTTGCAAACGGAAGAAGGCTTTTTCCTGAAGCAGCTGATATTTCCCTGCGCGCCAGCCGTATTACAGACTCAATGCAGCGGCCTGAAACCCCGTTCTGAGAATATATTTTGCTTATATAATCCACAGAAT
>JBAZYQ010000061.1:0-6488 GCA_041659245.1 Candidatus Nanoarchaeia archaeon | reverse complement strand
CGATGACTTGGATAAGATTCAGAAAGGAGATGTTCTTGTTGCTGAGATGACAAACCCAGACTACGTCAGCGCAATGGAAAAAAGCGTTGCAATCGTGACTGACCAGGGCGGCTCAACATGCCACGCGGCAATTGTTGGAAGGGAAATGGGAATCCCGGTTATTGTAGGCACAGAAGTTGCAACAAAGCAATTGAAGGAAAACCAGATTATAACAGTTGATGCAACACACGGAAAAGTGTATGACGGCAGGGTTGAAATAAGAAAAGAAGCAGCGCCGCAGCAGGTTATGGCAGGAGCAGCTCCATTAGAAACAGTGACATCAATAAAAGTAATAGTTGACATGCCTGAATATGCAAAAAAAGCAGCTGCAACAAATGCAGACGGCGTCGGATTAATAAGATGCGAAATGATGATGGCAAAGCACGAGCACCCGGGCTGGCTTGTAACTCACGGCAAAAGTGAAGTTCTTTTGAACGAGCTTGTAGAAGGAATAACAGGAATTGCATCAGAATTCAAGGGCAAGCCTGTATGGTACAGGACTTCTGATTTCAGGAGCGACGAGTACAGGAACCTTAAAGGCGGCGATGAAGAGCCAAAGGAATTAAATCCAATGCTGGGCTGGCACGGAATAAGAAGAGGGCTTGACCAGAAAGAGCTTTTAAAAACAGAATTCCTGGCAATCAAGAAAGTGCACGAGAAAGGGCTTACTAATGTTGGCGTAATGCTGCCAATGGTCACTAATACAGAACAGGTTATTCTTGCAAAAGAAATAATGAAAGAAACCGGCTTGATACCCGGGAAAGATGTTGAATTTGGGGTGATGGTTGAAACTCCCGCATCAGTCCAGATAATAGAGGACATGTGCAGGGCAGGGATTGACTTTATCTCATTCGGAACAAATGACCTGACGCAGTTCACTCTAGCAATTGACAGGGACAACTCGCGCGTCCAGAAGCTGCATGATGAAATGCATCCTGCTATTTTAAGGCAGATAAAATATGTTGTTGAAACCTGCAAAAAATACGGGGTAAAGACAAGCATCTGCGGGCAGGCCGGCTCAAGACCTGAAATGGCTGAATTCCTTGTAAAGATAGGGATAGACAGCATCTCTGCAAACGCTGACTCTGTTGACAGGATAAGGGGCATTGTTGCAAAAGTGGAAAGAAAATTATTGCTTGAAGCAGCCAGAAGAGAGATGGATTAATGATCAAGCTCGGCGGCAGTCTCATTAGCGTTCGAAGCCGCCTTCGCAGAAGGAGAAAGGCACTATGATCAAGCTCGGCGGCAGTATCATGCTCGATGGATTTGACAGCATGGAGCCTGCAAAGCTGGTTGTTGCAAAGAAATTAATAGGGCTTTGCGCAAAAAAAACAACCGAGTCTATGGGCAATCTTGATTTTTTTAATGTTTTGCTGGAAGGCAAGAATGTCAAGGTAAGCGTAAAGGCAGGGGAAAAATCCAGCGAGGCTTTTGCAGAAGCTGAAAATTTTTTCATGGCATTAAGCAGGGCGCTTTCTGAGATTGAAACCAAGGCAAAGGCTTAAATAGGATTTTTGCTTGTAGTTTAACATGCATTACATGGAGTTTGTAAAAAAGAGTTTTCAGAATATTAAGAGATATCCTGTATTGCTTTTGCCTGAAACGGTTTTATTTTTTGCAACTTACTTTCTTACACTTGCATTATACAAGTTCAGCGGATTGGCGGAATTTGCAAAAGCAGCATTGGCTGCAGGGCAAAAAATTGACATTGCTAGCTTCATAGGGGATTTTGCGCAGGGATACATGGGGCAGATAATATGGTCATTCGCAGCATTTGTTTTCCTTACGTTTATAATAGGTGCAGGAACAGAAGCCATCAAATTCAAGATGGTAAAGATGGTTATATTCAGGGAACATGTCGGCATCAGGGATTTATTTGGAGGAAGATGGGTAGATTTCTGGAGAATTGTGGCAATGAAAATGATAATCTATCTCATAGCCATGGCAATATTCCTGTCGCTTATGCTTCTTGCATCTTTTGTGCTCAGCTTTAGCAATGGATTAAGCTCCTTAATAGCCTGGGTTGCAATAGGGATTGGGCTTGCGGTTTTCGTGATACTTTCACTTGGGCTGCTTTTTAGGTATGCATTATTGTTCATAGAGGGGCAGAATGCGGCAACAACAGTAAGATGGTCTTTTCATTATTTCAGAGCGCATACTAAAGTTGTTATAATTTCTTGGCTTATAACAATGGGAATAGCGTTTGTCTTTACCCTTGCAAGCGCAATAGCAACAGTAATGTTTACAAGCTTCAGGGGAATGGTTTCTGTGCCAACTGCAATTTATTTTATCTCCTTTTTAGGCGCTGTTGCGGCATTTGGAATAAGGCTTATTTACAATGTATGGTCTTCGCTTTTCCTGTTTGAAGTGTATAATAAGAATGAAATAGTATTATAGAAAAAGGAATAAGCTTTAATTTGAATTTATAATTTAATCTTCATGAAATCCTTTGCGCATGAAACTCTCTTGAAAATCTTTTTTGCTTCCTCTTTCATATGAGCAACACTCTTGTATCTTGGGCTGAAATGAGTAAGAACCAGTTTTTTTACGCCAGCTTCCTTTGCTATTTCCGCAGCCTGCGAGCTTGTAAGGTGCTTTGAAATTTCAGCCTTGTCAGCCATGTCCTCGGAAAGTGTTGATTCGCAGATTAAAATATCTGCGTTTTTTGATATTTCAACTGCATTGTCGCATATTGCTGTGTCTGCAACATAAACAATCTTTTTTCCATAAACTACAAAAGTGGCATCATCTGCCTTTATTTTATTTCCTTTCCATTCAATATCCTTTCCGTTCTGAAGCTCTTTCATAATAGGGTGCTGCTGCAATCCAAATTTCTTCATGTAATCCATATTGATTCTTCTTCTGTCTTTCTCAATGAATGCAAATGCAATGCATCTTGAGGAATGCCTCAGCTGCTTTGCCTCAAGCCTGAACCATTCATTCTCAAAAAATACGCCTTCAGTGACTTCGTGAACCTTTATGCTAATTTTTGCATCCAAAACAAATGAGTTGAACATTCTTGAAAAAAATTCTTTTGAGCCTATTGGACCAAAAATCTCCAGAGTCTTGCTGTACTCGCAGGCAGCCATTGTCTGCACTAAACCGGGCAATCCCAAAACATGGTCGCCATGCCAGTGGCTTATTAAAATCTTGGTAATTTTTGCAGGGCTGATTTTGGCTTTCTTGAGCTGGCGCTGGGTTCCTTCCCCGCAGTCAAACATTATGCCTTCATCCCTGAATTCCAAAAGGAAAGAGCAGTGGTTTCTCTCCACAGTCGGCACCATGGCTCCTGTCCCTAAAAATGTGATTTCCATGGAATATTAGAGGGAGAACGGCTTTTAAATAAGTATCGGATTTATCTTTCTCATATAATATAATTTTCTCATAATCCCATCTCCTCGCGGATTATATTCATATTTTCATCAACAGTTATGGTGGCTGTAAAACCGGTATTCCCCCTGGAGGGCTTGAGATCAACCCATTGTACCTTATTGCCGTCAACAATAGGATAGGGGAATCTTGCGAATTTTATGAAACTTTCAACAAGCGCAGAATTAGCAGAAGCTTTTACAATAGGGTCGTCTTTCATCTTGAAAAATTCAGGCTCTGAAAGCCCTGTGAAAGGAGAATAAGTTGAGACAAGATAACCTGAGTCATGCTCCTTAATAACATACCATTTTAATGGATTAAACAGGCTGGGGGAAAGAAATGAATCGCCGCTCATCGCATCAACCTTTGCCTCAGCATAATTTGTGGTTGCGAACCTTACGCTAAAAAGCAGGATTACAAACAATAGCACAGTCGCAGCTATTTTTTGCTGCTCTTTTGGATGAAGCCTGTAAACAAAAAGCCCTGCTGCAAAAATTGTAAGAAGGTATATATCAACTCCGGGAGAAATGCTTAATGCAACTTTCGCAGTGCTAAAAGGATAAAATATCTGTGCGCCCTGCGCCGCCGTAACAAAATCAAGAAACAAATGCGACAAAACCCCTAGCATTGCAAGAGGGAGATAGCGCACAAACTCGTGTTTCTTGAGCTTGCTGAATAATACTGCAATTATTAATGCGAGAAGAACCACGCCTATGAATGAATGCGTTGCAACGCGATGATAGGTATAAAATCCTGCCTCGCCAAAGAAGAATGAGATTGTGTCAATGTCAGGAATCCAAGCAGACAAGACTCCTGCAATCAAAGGCCATTTCATATTTTCAAATCCCAGCTTTTTTGCAACAAACAATGCAATAAAAAAGCCCATAAGTCCGTGTGTTACAGGGTCCATTCTCAGTTCGCCTCGCTCCTTCGAGGATTTTCTTCGCGCTGCTCGAAAATCATATTATTACCTATCCAGAATATTTATTTTCTTAAACCATTTCCTGTTTTTCAGTTCAAGGAAAAGCCAGCCAGAGCAAAATCCAATCATTCCGCCGAATATCACGTCGCTCAGGTAATGCACTCCAAGATAAAGCCTGCTGAAAGCTATAAGAACTGCAATTGCAATCCACACATAAACCAGTTTTTTAAACACCTTGTCCATAACAGGCAGCGCTGAAAAAGCAGTTGCCGAGTGCGCGCTTGGAAATGAATAGCCTGTTGCAGCAATTACTGCAGCTATGCCTATTGCCTCAGGCCTTTGCCTCATCACAGCAAATTTAATGGCATAAGTCAAAGCAGCTGCAAAACCCAATGAAAGCCACAAAGGAATAATCCATCCTTTCCTGTGCTTGTTTATCATAAAAAGCGAGATTAGAATAAACAATACTGCAATCATTGAGCCCAAGTGAGTAAATGCAGTAAATACAATGTCAAGAATAGGATTCCTGTTAATCTGGAAAAATAAAACAATCTGCCTGTCAAACCTTAATGAGAATGCAAATGCAGTGAAAGCAGCCAGAAGCCCGACTATCCTCTTTTGTTCCATGATGTTTTAATGTGCTCAGGTATTTAAAAAGTTTATTAAAATTTATCAGACTACACAAAAAGAAAAGGCGCATATATATTCGAAAACCAGGGGTTTTCGGATATCCGAAAATCCGAGGGATTTTCGAATATAATGGCACTCAGCAAAGCTTAAATAGGATTATTATCCCTTATATAACTATGAAAAAGAGTATATTCAGCCTAATTATAATAGCCGCGATTTTTTTGGTGCCAATTCTGTCTTTAGAGGCATCTGCCCGTAATGTATATGGTGCAGCATGCACAAGCATAGACGACTGCAATTCAGGCATATGTATTAATGTAAATCCGGAAATAACACCGCCCACTAATATCTGCGGATGCCTTGGAACTTGGGACTGCAGCAGTTTTCCAGGAACAGTATGCAACACAGTACACAAGGTATGTATAAATTCTGATGCAAAGGCAACAGGGGAAAGCTGCAGAAGCGGAACACAATGCCTAAGCACATTATGCACTGCAGGAATCTGCGCATGCAAGGTTAATGCAGACTGCGGAACTGGAAAAACATGCACAGTTTCAACTGGCAGGTGCAGTAGCGGAACACTACTAATACAAGCCGCGCCAAGGGAATATGTTGCAATGCCTTCAGGTTCATCAGGAACAGGCACACCAAGCAGAATACAAACATTAATCGATGAGGTAAATGAATTAATTACAAATCTTAAAGCAAGAATGGTGAGGTTGAGACTATGAAAACAAAACAATTATTCGCAATCTTGGTCGCGCTTTTGATGGTAAGCTCAATAGCCACTGCAAGCTTTTTTGGCGACTTTGCAAATATGATGTATAAGAAAGCAGAGCCAGGCATTAATACCGCCGCCACAAGCAAAGAGAGTACAAGCATTATTGCAAGCAACAGACAGCTATGCACTGTAAATGCTGACTGCACAAGCGGAACCTGCACTTCATGCAAATGCGTTGCGAATATTGAAGCTGCAACACCTTCGTTAAGCACACCGACAAAAACTCCAACTGTAACTGCAGCGCCCGCTACAAAAACCGTCGTGGCACAAACAAAAACTCCAACAGTTACAGGCATAAAATCAGCAACAACAATAAAATCGCTTATTACCATGCCGACAGGAAAAGCAGTTGCAATTAGCTTGCCAAGTTCTGCTCTTACAGCCAGTAAATCAGTTATAGCGCTAAAAGCAAATGGATTAACTTGCGCTTCTGCCGCAGACTGCACAAGCAGATATTGCAAGAGCATAAGCTCAACATCATCACCCGCTATAACAAAACAGTGCGCAGCATGCACTGCAAATACACAATGTGAAACAGGCAAAGTGTGCACTTCAGGAAGATGCATTGCACAAGCGCTGAAAGCTAATGGAATAACATGCACTGCCAACGCAGAATGCACAAGCGGCTATTGCAAGACCACAAGCGCAGCTTCATCACCAACTATCATAAAACAGTGCGCAGCAAGCACTATTTCTGCAGTAGCAGCAAGTCCAACATTAACAGCAGCAACATCTGCTTCATCACCA
>JBAZYQ010000060.1:0-6581 GCA_041659245.1 Candidatus Nanoarchaeia archaeon | reverse complement strand
TGTAAGCGGTGATTATACTGTTGTAGGATTTACCCTGTCGCCAAAAGGCCAGATGAACAGGCAGAACATGACCAAGGAGAATTTCCAGCAGATGCAGGCAGAAGCAATAAAGAACCTGAAGTTTGACATATATTACACAGACAGCCTGGGAGTAAGGAGAGTAATAAACACAGAACTGCCTCTTAACCTGCAGGGCAATATGACAGGCTTTGGCGGAGCAATGGGAGCAAGAAGAACAACTGGAGCGACAAGCACGTCTTTGCTGTCCTCACTTTTAACATGGCAGGTAATTATGGCATTGCTTATCGGCATTGCATTATCATTTATCATTGCAAGAAAAGTGTATGCAGGCAAGAAAACACATGCCCCTACATCTGCAGTTCCTGACTGGGCAAAGGAGAAGAAAAAGTAATGAAACTCAGCAAGTCATTCAGCCTTGCCCTGAACATATTATTTCACAGCAAGCTAAGGAGCTGGCTTACAATATTAGGTATTATAATAGGAGTTGCCGCTGTTGTCGCAATTGTTTCAATCAGCCAGGGTGCGCAGCAGCAGCTTACAGAAAGGTTGGGGGGGCTTGGAGCTGATATTTTAACAATATCTCCCGGCGCTTCAAGAGCATCCGGAAGAATGGGCGAGTTTCACGGTCCTGATATTGGCGGTTCGGAAGAAGGAAGAGCAACATCATCTTCCCAAAAGAATCTTACAAAATCAGATGTTCTTGTGCTAAGGACAATCCCAAATGTGAAATATGCAATGGGCACTATCTCAGGCAGGGCTGACATAACTTATTCAAGCAAGACTTCTTCGCTTTCTGTGCAGGGTGTTGACCCTGAAATATGGAAAGACATAACAACAGAAGTGCTCTCTTCAGGAAGATTGCTTTCAAAAGCAGACACATTTTCTGTTGTGCTTGGCGGAAATATAGTAAGCTCAACATTCCCTGACGGAATACCGCTTAATTCAAATATTATAATAGAAGGCACTTCATTCAGGGTTGTCGGAATATTAACTGAAGGCTCAACAATCTACATGCCAATAGCCGGCGCAAGAAATATTATTGAAAATGCAGGCAATGAAAAGCTTGATTCAATAACAGTCAAGGTAAAGGATGTTGCAATTTCAGACACAACTATTGAAGACATAACAAAGAAGCTTATGCTTTCAAGTGGCATTCTCAAAACAACAGATGTGGATTTTAGCGTAAGGTCGCAAAAAGCAATGCAGGAAACAATGCAGCAGACCATGAGCACAATGACTTTGTTTCTTGGCGCAATAGCTGTTATTTCATTGATTGTCGGAGCAATCGGAATTGCAAACACAATGTTCACTTCTGTCCTTGAAAAAACAAGGGATATAGGCATAATGAAGGCAATAGGGACAAAGAACAGGGATATTCTTTTGATATTCCTGTTTAACTCAGGATTAATAGGGCTTGTTGGTGGCTTGGGCGGGATTGTTTTGGGAATATTTGCTTCAGGCTTAATCAGTTCAATGGTAGGGACAAGCGGAGGCGCAATGAGATTCATTGGAAATACTGCAATCTCGTCAGGGCTTCTTATAGGAGCACTTTCAGTTTCTGTGATTATAGGAATGGTTGCAGGCGTGATTCCGGCATACAGGGCTTCCAAGCTAAAGCCGGTTGATGCTTTAAGATATGAATAAATAACCAAACCTTTATAACATAACAGAAAAACACTCCGTCTATGGCGCTTAAAGCAGCAGTTATCGGGCTTGCAGCTATTCTTTCTGCTAATACTGCAAATGCGCAGGAAACAACCGAGTCTGATTCAAGGTGGAGCATTTCTATTGGGGCAAACTACAGGCAAAACAGGATGGGCTCAGAGGTTGACAGGGACATGGCAGAAATGGATGCAGGATACAGCCCTGTTTTCGCAGGATTCAAGCCGATAGGCGTTGACCCTAATTTCTTTAACATGACATTAACCCTAAAAAGGGATTTTCCAATCACAGATGAGTTAGGAATGAGAGCAGTATTATGGCTTGCAGGAATGGGAGGATTGGACAAGGATCTTTATGATGAAACATACGCGCTTTGCATACCTCCGCCTTCAGGAACACAGGTTGGAGATGCAAGAATCACATTCAATTCAGGGCTTGTTGGATATTTCAATGCATCCTTGGGAGCTGAGTTTTACTATCGCCCATTTGACTGGCTTTATGTTCATACAGGAGTTCTTGCAGGCGTTGCTTATTTGCAGACAGATGCGCAATTGCAGACAATCCTTATTGCAGAGCCTGATGTTGCAGAGGATTTGAGGAATATTGGAATACCTTCCCATGTGAATGTTTTGACAGAAAGCTCAGGAGTCGGATGGAGCACTACTCTTTACGCAGGGCTTGAATTCAGGTTCTATGACTTTGGAGTATATACCAATGCAGGATATGTGTTTGAAGAAGTTGAGCTTCAGAGCACCAGCAATGTTTACCTGGATGAAGTTTTGACAGAAGAAAAAGAAAGAGAAACACTTCAGCAAAACTGGGGCCCGTTTGCAGAGCTGGGATTGAGTTATTATTTCTGATTTATTTACTGATTATTTCTAAAGCATACTTATAAAAATCCAGATTGCCTGAATAATGATATGAAATACAAGCTAATCTGCTTTGACATGGACGGCGTTATTTTTAAAGATGTTAATTTCTGGATGGAACTGCACAAGGCATTCGGGACTTTGGAAAAAGGAAAGGCGCTTACAAAGAAATACTTGCATAAGGATTATGATAAATTAGTCGAGGAAGTTGTTGTAAAGCTCTGGAAAGGAAAAGATGCAAAGCCATATTATAAGCTTGTAAAATCATTGAAGTATTTGCCCGGAGTTAAGAAAGCATTTGCTTATGTTAAAAATAAAGGATATATCACTGCAATAATCAGCGCTTCAAGCATAGAATGCGCAAGAAGAGCGCAGAAGGATTTTGGAATTGACCATGTATTTGCAAATGAATTGGTAATTAAAAAAAGAAAAGTTTCAGGGGAATTTATCTGGCCTATTGGCGTTGGAAAACATTTGAAGGCAAAGATAATAAGGGATTTATGCTCTGACTTGAAGATTAAGCCAAAGGAATGCATATATATTGGCGACAGCGATACTGACTTGGAGGCATTTCAGGAAGTCGGGCTTTCAATAGCATTTAATTCATCTTCTGAAAAGCTGAAGAAGGCGGCAACGCACGTTGTCAATTCCAGGAATCTGGCTGATGTCATAAAGTATATTCAATAGATTTAAAAAGTAGAATAATATTCTTATATGCATGAAAAATCTTGAAGATAAGCTGATTGAAACTTACCGCGAGTTGAGAATCCCGGAAGAGCCACAGATGGTAATCAACACGCTTCTTAGAATCATAAAAAGCACATTGTGCCTCGATGCAAATTCTGATGAGGATTCATCTTCATATCGGCATTGCATTCGCGTGGGCATTCTCGGAAAGAAAATTGCGCAGCACATGCACCTTGATGCAAAGGCAATGTTTTATGCAGGCGTGCTGCATGATGTGGGAAAAGCAGGCAGGGAGGACACCGCCTGTGTTAAGACTATAAAGGGACCTGACGGCAAATCAAGCGTGGACGTAAAAGTGCATGCCATTATTTCATATAACATGATAAAAGACCTTAGCAAGTTTTCAGCCAAAGTGGCATTATGGCACCATTATTTTTCAGAGCATGGATATCCAAGAGAGCTTACAAAGCCTAATACTCAATATGCACGGGAAACCATCCCCATGATAAGCTTTTATGCAAGGCTCCTGTCGCTTGCCGATTCTTATGATATGATTGCGGAAAGCAAGCCCAAAGGATCAAAGAGGATTATACTTGGCAAGAACAAGGACCAAAGATGTCTTATTGAAGAGCTTTACAAGGCAGGCATCTTCAGGCAACAAGCCGCACAATAGCTTTTTAAAGAATTAACAACTTCTTTTACAGCATTCAGCCCCGTAGTGTAGCGGCCAATCATACCGGCCTTTGGAGCCGGTGACGGCGGTTCGAATCCGCCCGGGGCTATTAAGTGGTTATTTGTTAAGAGCATATACGGGCGGTCCCGAATCGCAATGAGACTACCGCCCGGGGCTATTAAGGTATCTCTAATGACAGACGGACTATGGCTTAAGGACTGCTATCAAAAGGAGTTTGAGGCAGAAGTGATTGATGTCCTGGGCAAATACATCATGTTAGACAAGACAGCTTTCTACCCTGAAGGGGGCGGGCAGCCGACTGACAAAGGAATCTTAACCTGCGGAGGCATAACATACAATGTATTGTATGTAAACAAGGTGGGCAATGACATACGCCATGAAGTTGATTCTGACGGTTTGGCAAAAGGCGACAAGGTAAAGGGCATTATCAACTGGGAAAGACGGCATCTTTTCATGCGCTATCACACGGCAGCGCACGTATTAAGCGGCGTTATCAACCACAAGACAGGCGCATTGATTACTGGAAACAATATTGCAGAAGACAAAGCAAGATTGGATTTTAATCTTCCGAATTTTGAAAGAGATATTCTGGATTCTTTTGTAAATGAGGCAAACGAGATAATTGCAAAGGGGCTTTCTGTTGATATTCATTTAATGCCAAGGGAAGAAGCATTCAAGATTCCATCCATTGTAAAGCTAAAGATGCTTTTGCCGGAGTCAATAACAGAGATAAGGGTTATAGATATAGAACATTTTGACCAGCAGGCATGCGCAGGATGCCACGTAAAGAACACGTCAGAGATTGGAAAGATTGAAGTGTTAAGCCTTGAGAACAAGGGAAGGGATAATAGAAGAGTTTATTTTGCTGTTAAATAGGATAATTCTAAGGCATAATTCCGATAGAAAGAGGTTAAGGGCTCTGCCCTTAAAATCCCGAGCCAGATTTGACGACGGAACTCTTTTTTGCCTTTCGGCACTGCCGGAAATATACTTCTAAATCTTTCTTTTTTGCTTTGAATTTTCAGATTCACTGCGGGAATTTTCGGCACTCATTGAAAAAATACGTGTTTTTTAGGCGAAGAGTTTATATTCGAAAACCTCTGGTTTTCGGATATCCAAAAACGCACGGCGTTTTTGAATATGAATAAGAAGAGAAGATAACAAAAAAAATCTGGCCGAAGCCAGATAACGGTCAACCCTAACAGATAGAAATCATAACAAATTTATAATCTTATCGGTTGGGCAAAGCCGGGGTGGCATAGTCAGGTATTGCGTCTGGCTGATGACCAGATAACGGTCAACCCCGTTACACGGGTTCAAAACTGTTGTCACGGTGAAAATCCCGTCCCCGGCACCTAGAACAAATCATAAAGGGGGTTTGGGGTTTTCCCCAATGGCTTTCTATTTGATATATCCTTAAAAATCCTTAAACGAATTCACATCTGCTATAAGAAATATAATTCTCTCATATGCCTTATATCTTGGATAAGCCTTGTCTATATTTTCAATTATTTCTTTTTTCTTGTCATCAGGTATTTTTTTCACATTTGAAACTCTTTGCTTTATGTCAACAATCCTGTCCTCAATGCTCATCGGATTCTCTATATGCACAGTCATGTCAGAATAAGTCAGAATCATGCCCTCAATGCCGACAGGCAAATACCTGCCGTCCCCATTCCCATACTGCTCTTCCATCTGCCCGTGCATTGCCATTTTAGCAATTGAAGGCTCAACTCCGTCCTCAATAAGAATCTCAATAGAGGGTATTTCATGGCACAATGGCGTTCTTGAAACACCAATGTCATGCACATAGCCAAGAAAGCCAGCAAGCTCTGCATCAAGATGAGTTAAAGAAGTATGATTCTGCAATATCCTGGAAGCAACCTTGTACGCAAACTCGCCGACATTAAAGCTGTGCAATAACTTTTTCTCAAACCTGATCTCAGACAAATGCCTGACAGCAAGAGCCTTTCCTAAAACTCGGTCATACCTCATAAGATAAAGGAAAACAGCAACCTTTAAAAAGATTCCCGCCATTTCTATCCCCTATGCGAACGCACACTTGCGGAGAATTAAGAAAAAAGGACACAGGCAAGACAGTTGTCCTTGAAGGCTGGGCCCAGTCAAGAAGGGACCACGGCGGAGTTATTTTCATAGACCTGAGGGACAGATACGGGCTAAGCCAGGTTGTTTTTGACCCTTCGCACAATAATTCTATTCACAAGACAGCAGAGCATATTGGAAGGGAATTTGTTCTGCATGTAAAGGGAAAAGTAAGGGACAGGAAAGAGGGCATGATTAATCCCAAGATGCCGACAGGCGAAGTTGAGGTTATTGTTGACGAGCTTGAAATTCTCAATGAGTCAGAAACTCCTCCAATGGAAATTGATGACAGGGTTCTTCCTAATGAGGAACTGAGATTAAAGTACAGGTACATTGACTTAAGGCGGCCTTCAATGCAGGAAAAAATAATCCTCAGGCACAATATTGTGCAGGCAACAAGGGAATTCCTAAACAGCAGGGGCTTTTTGGAAATAGAAACTCCGCTTCTTGTAAAGCCGACTCCTGAGGGAGCAAGGGATTATGTTGTCCCAAGCAGGGTAAATCCCGGAACAATGTATGCTTTGCCCCAGTCGCCGCAATTATAT
>JBAZYQ010000059.1:691-6695 GCA_041659245.1 Candidatus Nanoarchaeia archaeon | reverse complement strand
CAAGTGTCTGCATTTGTAGAGCTGCATTTAGTATTCATGTCTGTTGCAAAGTTAAACCATGCATCCATTCCTTCGTATTTTGCAACGCACATTTCCCTAATGTCCTGGTTTGCTTCCTGCACACCGTGCATTGAGCAGTATTTGCTTTCTGCATCTAGGCAGTAACCCGGGCCCACACCCTGGTAGTTGCTGTAAAATACGTAATGCGGCTTAAAGTCTGCCTTGCCTTTCAACAAGTTGTAAACAGGCTCTATTGCTTCCTCAGCCTGGTTTCCCCAAGGACAATAGCTCATAACATAAAAGTCAATCTGAGGCTTGTTGTCTCCTGCTGTTACGCCAAGAGATTTCATGAATTCAGCCTGCGCCTTTGCATCAATCCAATGGCTTGCTCCGACTGCCTCGTCAAGCAATTTGTACCATTCGCCTTTCTGCTCAAATGAAGTTTGCAATTGCGGGAGTGCTGTCCATGTATAGGACTCAGTTACCTTGCTTCCAAACAAGAATGCCGGAACGAATTTCAATTGCAAGTCAGAGACAAGCTTCTTTCCCTCATCAGAGCTTACATCAACGGTTCTTATGTTTGCGCCCTTGAATAATTCTCTTGTTCTTGCAAGAATACCAGTCGGGTCGCATGAAGCGCATGTCTTGTCATTTACCACAACAACCTCAAATTGCACCGGGTCTGAATATGCGCATTTTTCATCAACGCATTTGCCGTCCTTGTCAGGCTGGGCAGTGCATTCTGCATCTGCTGTGCATTCAGGCATTGATTCGCAGTTGGAATTTCCTTTCAAATTCTGGCATATTGCCCTTGTAAATGAGGCTGCATCCCTTCCGCTGTTATAATCCTCGCCATTAACTTTTATTGTCGGGCTTCCGCTTGCCCCGACTGCCTCTGATTTTGCCACTGATGCTGAAAGCAATGTTTTTCCTTCAACGCCTTCAAAACAGGCATTCAATTCATTAAAATCAATTCCTGCTTCTTCTGCGCAGGATTCAGCATTTGCAGCTGCATTTTTTATATCCTTATTCTGGCATACAATAT
Organism: Candidatus Nanoarchaeia archaeon; assembly: GCA_041659245.1. Taxonomy (GTDB): domain Archaea; phylum Nanobdellota; class Nanobdellia; order SCGC-AAA011-G17; family GW2011-AR17; genus UBA9640. The sequence goes on along the minus strand of JBAZYQ010000059.1, from coordinate 5,650 downwards.
AATCCATATAATTTTTTGGAGCTAATTTTATTGCGCAAAGCTGCCTTATGTTTTCGTCAACTTCAGGCTGGCCGTGCAGGGAATCAAATGTTCCGTCGCCATTGTCATTTGCAATGAAATTTACGCTGAAATCAACTGAATCGCCGAACTTCTCAAGAACAGGCGCTATTGCATCCAGTACTTGCGTACCATAAGGGCACTGTGACATGACATAAAAGTCAAGCTTTGCTGTTCCTTCTGAAACTGCTTTCCCTGTAAAATCAAATTTGCCTGAGAATACTGATACTCCAAGCAATATTACCAATACAGCTATTACGCCGTAAAGAGCAAAATGCTTTTTTTCACCAAACAATGATTTTTTATCACCTATCTTTGGCGTGTCTGCCTTCAGTTCATGGTTTTCGGGTTCGTTATTCATAGTCATACCTCCAAAAAGTATCAATTCATTTATAGGGAGGGTATATTTAAAGATTATGGTTCTAATTCATCGAGCTGGAGCTTAACTGCGCAAGAAAGCTTTTTAAAAGCGTAAAACTTAATTAAATGCATGCCTGACAAAAAATTAATGGGATTTCTTAACAAAGCGCAGGATTTGGAAACAAAAAGATTCAAGAATTACAGCGAAAGCGCAAAAAAAGTAATCAATCCGGAAGGAAAAGAGGTTCTATTGTTTCTTGCAAAAGCAGAGAAAAGGCACCTTGCAATACTCAAGCAGCAGCTTAAATTGCTTGAAAAAAGCGACAAGATTGACTTAAGCCTTATAGGAAATGCCCCTGTATTTGAAGGCAATGCGCGGGATGGTGTTGGGAATACTGCAAACAGCGTGCAGGGCGACATAAACATAATAAAAAAAGCAGTGAATGCCGAAGAATATGATGTGCCTTTTTATCATGCTCTTTTAGGCAAAACAGATAATGCAAATGCCAAAAAACTATTCAAAATCCTAATGGCAGAGGAAAAAACCCATTTAATAATTCTAAGAAAAAAATTAAGATTCATGGAAGAAATCCAAGTCTCAATGTCAAGGAGATTCAGACCCCGGATTCTTCTCAAGGATTTGTTTAAGGCTTTTGGAAAATCCTAATTCAGTTCCAAGAACTGCCCGTCCCTTACAATCAGGACTGTCTTTCCAAGCACATATCCCATTTCGCTTGCCAAGTCAGCAAGCGGAGTCAATCTGCTTACATCTCCGTGCGAAGGTATGATATACTGCGGCTTGAGCATGTTAATCAAGTCCCTGTGGTCTTCCCTTGAAGCGTGCCCGGACACATGTATGTCCTTGAAAAGCCTTACGCCTTTTCTTGAAAGCTTGTCCTCAAGCACTGCCCTGTTTGCCATGTTTATGGCAGCAGGAATTGTCCTGCATGAGAATATCACTATGTCGCCCTGCTCAAACTCAAACGGAAGCTCCTTCATTGCCATTCTTGTCAGAATTGACCTTGGCTCTCCCTGGTTGCCTGTGCAGATTACAAGGTATCTTTCCTTGTTTGCGGCAATCTCTTTCAGCTTTTTCTTGACATCGCCTGCAATCCAGACCATGTCTGTTTTCTTTGTGAAATCAATCAGCTTCAATCTTTCAGCAGCGCCCACATACTTATGCATGCTTCTGCCGATGAAAACAACTTTTCTCTTGAGCTTCTGCCCAAATTCAACTATTGACTGCAGTCTTGCAATATGAGAAGCAAATGTGGTTACAAATACTGCGTGATCCTTATTGTCAACGCCGAGCATTACGTCGCCGAGCATTTCCCTTGCCACTTTTTCAGACGGGGTTTTCATTCTCGCGTCAGCGTAAAGCGACTCAACAATCAATGCTTTTACCTTTCCCGAGTCACCGAGAGCTTTTAACCTGTCATAGTCCGGCTTCTTTCCTATAACCGGATGGTTGTCAAACTTGTAGTCATTTGCATAAACAATAATTCCTTCCGGAGTATGAATTGCAATCATCACTGCCTGAAGCGTTGAATGAGTCATTGTGATGAACTCTATTGAAATGTTCTCTGAGATTTTTATTGTGGAACCCGGGTTCAAAGCCTTGAACTGGTTCTGAACCTTCATCTTGTCGTCTGCAAGAATTGTCTTTAGAACTTCCATTGTGTAAGGCGTGCCTATAATCGGGCAGTTGTAATGGTTTGACATGAATGCCACTGCGCCAATATGGTCCAAATGGCAGTGCCCCAATACAATCGCTCTTACGTTGTTTCTCCAGTCCTTAATTACCCTGTCATCGGGTATCGCGTCTATTTCTATTAATTCTTCTTTTGTAAGCGAAGCTCTTGCAAGCTCGCCTTCTTCCTCTTCATAAGCTATGATTTTCGGAAGGAAAAATCCCATGTCGCATATTACTGCCTCGTCGCCAACTCTAATGGCTGTCATGTTTTTTCCTATTTCGGAAAATCCGCCTACTGCACAAATTTCTATTGTCATATTATTTCTATATCTCCTGTATTTTTAATACTTTCCTAAGAAAAAGATGGGCTCTTGCCCTAATGTTTTCCTTAATCTAAACATATGAAATGATAAACTATTATTTAAATCTATGCCGAAAGGCTTATATATTAGTGATTACTCGTAGATAGTAACAAATAAGGGCTGGAAAGCCGTTTAATAAATATTAGGGGGTAAATAAAATGAAAATAGAATTAAGTTTAACAAGCGCTATGCTTGTTGCATTGGGAATGGCAACTGCCAACTGCGATAGAGGGCATGAAACGCAAACAAATTTACAATCTCAACCCAGTTCGGAATTTGATTGTAAACGAGTAAATTTAGGTGTCGCTGTCAATGATGAAAATTTTTTGAGGGCATTTTCACCAGAAGAAGGTTTAGATGCATACTTCTGTATTTTACCTAATAGTAAATACAGGCTGGAGCTGATTCGAACCCCTACAATGTACAGCGAAGCGCCTAAAGGCATAGAATTGGAAATAATGCCTACAGAAGCAGGGGGCAAATAAAATGACAGAATATAAATATGACGTATGGACAAAACCATCTGTTGCGATTGCTGATGAGCATGACGCCAGAATGGAATGGGCAAAACTGGAAGGCATGGTTTTTGCAAATCCGGCAGCTGTAGGCGACATCGTATGTCTTGCATACGACACAGAAAAACCCCTATGGCTGGGAACTGTTGAAGCGATAAAGCAATTTCCTGCATTCAATGGCAGAAACGCAACAACAAGGCTGGTTTTGGAAAGGCGCGTTGCTGATGAGGACAGATTCCAAAAGTTTGTAGAAACATATGGCTCAAGGAGGCAAATAGAATGAACTCAAGACAAATAGCAAGAGAAAAAGCGATAAAAACGGAATTGTCAGACAGGCTGCATGAAGTGGACATTACTCAAGAAGGCCTTCCTGTTGCGGAAACAGCAGAGATTGCATATAGGTATTCCAGAGATACTCCAGGTAATGCCATTAAAAGAAAATTAGTTTATGTCGTAGGGCTTTATGCTCACGGTGCAGGGCTTGCTTTTGCAGATGAGGCAAAAGAGAATAAGCAGGGCGAACTTACAGCATGCAGGCTTGATTTCAGGCCATTATTCCAAATAACAGAATACAGAAAATTAGGGGGTAAATAAAATGAACATAAAAGAAAAACTAAGAAAGGCAGGCGACTTGGCAAAATTATGCGGCTTCGGAATAGTTGGCACGACTGGGCCTGTTCCACCGTATTTGGCTGAAGTGACAGGAGTAACATGCATTGCAGCAGGATTACAAGCAGACAGCCCAAGAGCCTATCTGACAGGCATAGCTGTTTATGTAGGCGGAAGAATTTGGAATAACTTCAGGCAGAGATTAAAGGCTGAAACAAGAGATATTGAAAGAGATATACAATTACTGAAGATTGTTGACATGAAGTATCAATCTAAGCCACAAGAATAAAAATGACTAATAAGAATCTAAAGAAATAGTAGGGGGTAAATAAAATGGCACAAATAAGAGACGAAGGCTATATTGAAAGCAATAAAAAGTTAGTTACTGCTTTATTTTCTATTGGCAAAGAAGGTGATGCGCAGGGATTAGAACGCAAGATATTCGGAAAATGGCCGGAAGAGCAAGCTAAATTAAATATATTATATCAGTTAGCTTGTAGAATTGAGGGAGGCAAATAAAATGAACATAAAAGACACAAAAGACTTAACAGACAATCTGCCTTGCATAGGTCTAGCAAGACAAGCAGGACAGCCTGTTGTTGAAAGGGCAGAGATTGAATTTTTCAAGCCATTTTCGCAGGGCAGCGAAACAGAAAGGCAATTGATATATGTTGTTGGAATCACCAGCGAAGGAAGGATAGAACCAGCGCTTGTTTTTAGCACAGAAGCACAGGCAGGCGGATTGTATTCTCTTCTTAACGCAGGCAGACTGCATTGCAAGGCATTAGACGAGATAGTCGGCTATGTGAAAATGTCGCCCAGCAGGAATAGGGGTAAATAAAATGAAATCAGCATTATTCGGACTTGGGCTTGCGGCATTGGTTGCAGGCTGTGCAGACCATACAAATATTTCAACAGTTGGAGAAAATAAGGCTCTTACAAAACCCGACAGCTGCGAAAAGGTAAAAGACATAAGGTATCAAATAGTACCTGGTGAGGCTTATAATGTTTACCAGCTATTATGCGAGCAGGATGGCGGCTTGGTCTTATACTCAAGAGATAGTAATGATGAAGAGTGGACAAGCATTAGTGCAGAGTAAGGGGCTTTTAAATTTTTATTTTTTGTTTATATTCAATAGGATTGAGACATGGCAAAACTAAAAACAGCGATAGCGGCACTCGGACTGGCTTCTTTAGTTTCAGCTAGTGCAAAAGCAGACATGTTTGATACGATTCGTGATTATTCATATATTAATAATGCAGCATACATTGAAACACATCAGCAGGAAAGCCCTTCAGAAGCTTATGCAAGAGTTCTTGAACTTTCAGCTGAAGAAACGCAAGAAAGCCCCTTCACGCCGGC
>JBAZYQ010000059.1:0-681 GCA_041659245.1 Candidatus Nanoarchaeia archaeon | reverse complement strand
GAGCAGGATGGCGGCTTGGTCTTATACTCAAGAGATAGTAATGATGAAGAGTGGACAAGCATTAGTGCAGAGTAAGGAAGCAAATAAAATGACAAATGAAAACAAACGCGCTGAAACTATAAAAGCCATTGGCGGCTTGGCAGGGCTTGTTGCCGGAGTTTTTTGCGGCATAGAGGCGGGGGATATTGTGCTGAGCTCAATAAGGGATATCGCAAAAGAACCTATAACCGATGACGTATTTAAGATGTTAGACGCTGTCATTGCTTACACAACTTATGTTACATCAGTGGGGCTTGGAGCAATCGGGGGCGCATACTTAGGCAATACAGTTGCCAAAGAGATTATGAATCCCGAGAGGAGAGGCAAATAAAACATGTTAAAAAAAGCAGCAGCAGGGCTTGCACTGGCTTCTATTCTAAGCGCTGCGCCTGCAAAAGCAGACATGTTTGACACAACGCCTGACTATTCTTATGTTAACAATTCAGCTTATGTTGAAAGCCACAGGGAAGAAAGCCCTTCGGAAGCTTATGCAAGAGTTCTTGAACCTTCAGCTGAAGAAACGCAAGAAAGCCCATTTACGCAGGCAGTTGACTTGTTTCAAATGCCTGACCTGCAGATTAATGATGATTTAAGAATGACTGTTGATGATTATCTTGAAGCAAACAATATTGAGCCTTCTTA
>JBAZYQ010000058.1:0-6775 GCA_041659245.1 Candidatus Nanoarchaeia archaeon | reverse complement strand
TTTGACAACCAGCTCGGAGTTGTTGGTGACAATGATGACACAGGAAAGCCTGTTTACAAGCTAACTGAGCCGCAGATAAATGAGGAAGTGCTAAAGCTTGTGAAGGAATACATTGAAAGCGACTTTGAAAAGGATTTCAGCATCCTTGACAATAAGGATTACATGGACAAGAAAATAGAAAAAGCATGCAATAAAAAAGATATTCCATTCACAGATGATTATGCAAAAGCAACAATCTATTTGCTGAAGAGAGACTTGCTTGGATTCAGGAGAATTGACGCATTGATGTATGACTCAACAATCACAGGCATTTACTGTGAAGGCGTTAACAAGCCGATTCTTGTCGAGCTGAAAGATTATGGCAAGATTCCCACAAATATAATATTCACTGATGTGATTGATCTGAATGCATTGCTGTATAAGATTGCAAGAGCCACTGACAGCAAGCTTGAGGAAACAAAGCCGATAATGGACACGATGTTCCAGGGCTACAAGATACAAGCTGTACTTGGAATTGGCGGCATGAGCTCAAAGCTTATAATCAAGAAATAACAAAGGAGAAACAAATGACAGATGAAGCATATATTGAAATGAGGTGCTATGTGAAGTTTGCACTGCACTTCGGGTTTCCTGAGGAAACAATTAAAAGCACTTTGATAAAAGCAGGCTGGCCCTTGGAAAAAATCAACAGGGCAATACTTGAAGTAAGAATGGCAAGGGCAAAACAAGCTGTTAAGCCGGAAGCTGCTCAGGAAGAGGCTCCGCCTGCCCCGCAATAGGCTCAACAATAATTATTTCTTCTGTAATATTCTGCAGTGTTTCATTAGCAGCAATTGATTCATTGGCAACAGGTTCTATAATCTCTGCAGAGCCCATCTCATCATTGAAAACCGCTTTTATGTCCTCAATATGAGAATACGCATAGAACAAGCCTGCAACAAAGAGCAAGCCAATTACAATCCTGAAAAGCCATTTGGTCATCTTTATCATCAAAGTAAATACAAGCAAGCCCGCAATAATCGCGATTATGACTTTGTAAGTGAGATCCATATTAAATTGAAGTTTGAATGATTATATAAAACTAACCCTATCTTAAGATTTATATACTTCCAGCTTCTTTCTAAGTAGTATGAAAAAGAGTGTGATACTATTAATCTGTATCTTCTTATTATTAACCAACATAGTTTATGCAGGCTCTAAAATTTCAATTAATTTAAATCATCAGATTATAACAACAGAGCAAGGTTCTGCTTCGTCACAAGATGGTTCTGCAAATATCAAGGAAGTATATGACACAAAAGTTATAGCTTCCGGAACTTTATCCAGGAATCCTGAAGTAACAAATGGATTTTATTATAATTTCATTGACGGGGATTCAGATTGGTCTTACAAATATAAAAAAGATTATACTTTAGTGGGTTCAGGTATTACATCAAATCAGGTAGCCACAAATGATGGTTCCGGCACTCTTAATTTAGAATATATTCCGGGATTATCAGAAAGTTATTTTTCAATTGATTCTGATACAGGTGATTTTATTTTATCGGTCATAGGATGCCTTCCTTCTGATGATTCAGGCAATCCCGTAAGTGATTATTCTACTGCTGTTAAAACATTAAAATGGATTTCTACAACAACAGCTACAGGCCCTATGAGTTATACTGACAATGAAGACAGAGCTGAAGTTATTGGCTATTCTACTTCCAGTTCTGGTAATTGTCTTGCTTATATCAAGGGAAATGTTTTTGCTGATACTAAAGAAGTAAACGGTGATTTATGGATTGTTCAAGCTAAAAAAACCGATACTGAAAACGAGCCAGTGCCATTCACTATGTTGGGCATGTCACAGGGTTCCGGCTCAATTGCAACTACAACAACTTATGATTTAACTATCACCATGCCCAGAATTTCTGATGATCCTGAATTTAACCTTGATCCTTTGGATATTTCATCAGATTCAGATTTGGATAAATTGGATATTTCTGAGGGCGATGCTGATACAAATAGCAATGAAAATCCGGATGATGCCAATCCCCCAGACAATTCTAATCCCCCTGAGGACAATGGATTCAATCTTGATCCCCTAGATATTACCAGGCCTTCAGACTTGGATAAATTAGATATTACATCCGACAGCAATCCTTCTGAAGATACAACTGTAGACATAGATTTTACTGAAGACTATAAGCCAACAACTCCGGGACCTGAAGCCATTCCGCTTACTTTAGATCCTCAATTAGTTCCATTAGCAACCGGAAAAGCTACAGCTGATTTGGACAATATTAAACCAAATTCCATTAATATTCAATTTAATTCTAAAGTGGATTCTTTAACCATCCAGGGATATTATGTTGATGGAAATAATCTTAAGAAATTGAATATTGCCAAGGCAAAAAGCTCAGATAAGGAATTATCTCCTTCAAAAGAAAAGGTGCAGATAACCAAAGAAGCCAAGGATTCCATTCAAAGCATATTCAATGAAGTTAAGGAAAATAATGGCAAGATAATTAATTTATATATTGTTAAGCCTAATTTGCAAAATACAGAAGCCATTATTCAATTTAAGCTCCCTTCAAGCAAATTAGATTCCAATGTTGAGATTATTAAGGTCGAAGATGATGGTTCAAAAGAAAATGTCCCATTCACACTTCAAAAAGACAAGGATGTTTCTATTATTACGTTGAGTGTTCAGGATTTTAGTTATTTCTTAATTTCAACAAGCCCTAAATCAAATTCCAATCTTATGATTATTTCAGGCATAGTATTTGGAGCGATAATATTATTATTAATTATTTATTTGGTTTCTAGAAAGAAGCATTAACCTAAAAATGAGATTGCATGATTTTGTTAACCCCGCTTAAGAGAGGTTTGGGACTAACTATTATACTAGCCCATTAAGAAAGGCGGCAGCGGGCAGAATGTAGATTAGGTTTATTATTAGCCCGCTGACGAGGAAGAAGGAACTTTATGTAAGTAGCATAATGAATTTTTATTACTTCAGTAAATACCATAAATATTTAAGAAGTATTGACTTTTTTTTACAAATATGCTGGAAGAGCCTTTTAATGAACAAGAATTAGAGATTATTTATTTAAAGGCTGCTATTGATTCATTAGATTCTATACTTAATTCCAGTGTATTAGAATTAAGAGGTAAAGACCCCCATTCTGAGATTTATTTCCATGAAGATCTTCATCAAAAACATTTTTTTATAATTCTAATTGATTTTTTATCACATGCAAATAAACTATTTACTGGAGAAAAATTTACGTGTTTAGGGCTTTTAAAAAATATTAGTAAATCTCCAAATTTTGAGATTGATAATTCCGTTTTAGAGCTCAATATTGCCATAAATACTTTTGAGTCTTGGCTTGACAAAGAAGTTACAGTCAAGGTGTGGCTCCCTACTCTTGATAAAGAATGTAATATAAAGATAAAACGAAAAGAATTTATAGAAATATGTGCAAATATATCCAAACATAACTTTATGCGCTTAACAAAGGTTTCCAGCGATATAATTACTATTTTTAAAAATAATACTATCGAAATAACATATAAAGAATCGTTATTAATATTAGATGAGTTTTATGAACGATTCCATAATGACATTCTCAATTATCATGGTAGTAATATCGCTGAAATGATAAACAATATAAGATGGGGGATTCACATATACCTTCTACCTCAATTCGATAAATCATATAGAAAAGATACAGCCGATACAAGGGGATTCCGTTATACTTTTAATTATCCAAAAGAAATAAAAGATAAATTCGCGAAACATTGTTATTGCAGTTTGATGAATTCTGTTAGAACGAAACCATTTATTAAAAAATTTAAAGCAACAAAGTGGTTGAAATTGAGATATTAAAGAATCAAAATCTATCTTCAGTGTTAAAAATATCCTTTCTAAAAGTAAGGTATGCCTGCAAATTATCTAAAATCTAAAGACATACCTAAAAAAGAGATTTTGATTAAAACAAAACTTGAAAATTAAGGGGAAAAGTTCATAATTCCTACCACCATAATTCATCACTATTTGGACATATTCCTGGTGAACCAGGGCAACCATCATTAGATATCTCTTTATATTTTAATAACTCTCCAGTTTCTGCATTTACTTCGACAGCCCAAAAACGATAGCTTTCACCCCAACTATCCCCTTTCGACATTAAAAAATAAACACTACTATCACCTCTTTTCTCATCATTAGTTGAGCCATATTTCCTAATACCTTGAACTCCAGTTAATCGTTCAAGTTCAGGTGTTATATAAAGTTGATACTCTAAATAATTATCAAACTTATATTTAACGTCTGTATTGAGGATATTAGGGGTTTCAGCAACTTGAATAATATCACAATCCGCCAAGCGATCTTTAACTGTGCCATCTTGACATTGATATTTAATTACTTCTTTAGTTTCTGTTTCTATTTGCTTAGGAAATTCAGAACAATTTAATTTAGGACAAGTTTGAAAAGAACAAAGAGCTAAAGAATCAACAACCTCCCCATTGGCACATTGATATTTTGTTTGTGTCTGGGATTGGCATCCAGTTAAGAATATTAATCCGATAAGAGTTATAATTAAAATTATCTGTTTCATAATATAATCGAATATAAAGACTAGCTAATAAATGTTACGAAAATAGAACCTCCTTCTGAAAGAGGGTTTGGGGCTAAGAACCAAACTAAGAATAAAGACAAGTGTTCCCCAACTGCTTTCTTAACGGCTTCCGCTACAATAAATATGTGAACTACCCAACCCTAAAGAGTGGGACTTCCTGCTTCAACGACAGAAGTTGCCATTACTGGTATTGCTTCCATCTCTGCGGGCGTTGATTCGGGCAGTTCCTGCCCTATCTCAAGTTTTTTGAGCATCAATTTTTTTATTTCTAATGCGGAATTGTAATCTCTTGGTGCAATAAATCCACAAAAACAATTATGTTCTCTATCTCTTAGAGTTTTATGCACTATTTTCCCGCATTGGCTGCATCTCTGAGTAGTTCCCTTATAAGGGACAGGCACGAACATCTTACCGGCGCTTTCAGCCTTGTAAGCTATGAACTGCCTGAACTTGCCCCATGATGCGTCTGCTTTTGATTTTGCGAATATATTGTTCTTCAGCCCCATAGGCATATCTTCCATGCCAATGGCATCATAATTGTTTACATAATAATGAGACAGCTTGTGAAGGAAATCATTGCGAGTATTTACAATTTTTTCATGCAATCTTGCAACTTTTATTCTCTGCTTGTTTTTGTTTATACTTCCTTTTTTCTTCTTTGACATATTCCTTTGAAGTTTTGCCAATTGTTCATTGTATTTATTCAAGTGTCTTGGATTTTTTACAGCATTTCCGTCACTGTCATAAACAAAGTTATCAAGCCCGACATCTATGCCAACAACTTTTTCAATTTTTCGAATTGGCGCAATTTCTTTATCTGTTTGCTCTGCAATAGACGCAAACCATTTGCCTGATGCCTCCCTTTTCACAGTAATCTGCTTTATTTTGCCTTTTATTTCCCTGTGACATCTGATTGGAATTTCTCCGATCTTTGAAAGTTTCAATATCTGATGCCGTTTTCCTGTTTTTATTATCTTGAAACCGGATTGGTTGTATGTGAATGTCTTGAACCAACCTTTTCCTTTGAAACGCAAACTTCCAACGCGCCTGTTTTTCTTTTTTGTTTGCATAAGTGCAGTAAGATTTGAGAACAGTCTGTAACACTCATACTGCATTGTCTTTGAATGTAACTGTTTGAATCTTGAATCACAGATTTTCATATCAGGAATTATCCCCTGAATTTGTGATTTGTCTATTTCTTTCTGCTCGTTCAACAGACCAAGCAATTCATTATAGGTTTGCCTGCATAATTCCAAACTATTGAGCATTTTTATTTCTGCCTCATTACTCGGATACAACCTAAATTTGTGAGTTCTCATAACCATTTTATTTTCTACATCCTTTAATTATTTAGCTTATAAGCTATGTGCGTGCGCTTGGCAAGTGGCAAGTGGTATGTATAAATGCACCTAAATTTTCAATTGAGCCTATTTATACCCTCTGTAATAGGGTATTTTTAGGGCGTCATACCCTGAGCTACTAATGTAAACGGAACTTTTGTTGCACAAATCCATAAAGCAATTATTTCTATTTCCGCGGCATTTAACTGCTTCATCTCTTTTTGGATAAGTAAAAGTGCAATATTTCGGGATAGACACTATCAATTAAATTACCTCAATACAGATAGTATCAGCCAATTCATTCCAAACTTTTAAAAATCAGGATTTCTTGGCGATAAATATTTAAACAACCCCACCTAACATATATTATGGCTGAAAAATCTTTCGCAATACGATTCAAGGTGGACCAGGACAACATCCAGACAGAGATGCACACGCAAAACGTAAGCCCTCATGAAGCAATCGGACTTTTGGAAATGGCAAAGAGCCAGATTCTCGACAATGTGGCAAAGGGAAGGAAGGAAGTGTTCTCGAGCGTGAAAAATGGAGAGCAGTGACTGCATTTTCTGCAAGATAATAAAAGGAGAGGTTCCCTGCAATAAAGTCTATGAAGACAAGGATATCATAGCATTTCTAGACATAATGCCTGCAACAAAAAGAGGAGGGCACACGCTGGTAATACCAAAAAAGCACTATGAATTCATAACTGAAATGCCTGACGAACTAATAGCAAAGGCAATGGCAGTTGCAAAAAGGATTGCCTGCGCAATAATGAAGGAAGCAGACGGCGTTAATATACTCCTGAACAAC
>JBAZYQ010000057.1:0-6868 GCA_041659245.1 Candidatus Nanoarchaeia archaeon | reverse complement strand
TAATTCCATGTTGCAATGTTGTTTCATTGTTTTTCTTGTTTCAACAATGTAATTAGCTCTTTTTCTCCAGAACCTGTATCCTGCCTTGTGCAACACATTGCTTATTTCTTTTTCAGAGCCTGTGAATACTAAATTGCCTAATTCTTCTATTGCCTTTATCCCGCCTCTTGCAGACGCATTTGCTGTTAAGATGCAGAAGCACAGCTCCTTGAAGATTTCTTTATCGCCTTTTTTGTATGTTTGCTCAAATTCAGAAAGCCGCTTGCTTAGGACTTCTTTCTGTTGTTTCTGCATTGAGATTATACTTTGCTTATCCATGGGGCTTGTATAGAAAGAGGCTATTTAAAAACCTTGCGAGCTTTGCGAGTGAGGTTTCGAACGAAGTGAGAATAGTTTACTTAACTTTTTTCTTTATTTCTTCCTTAATTGGCTTTATTTTCCTGAACCTGCTTGAGCGCTGAACAGCTTTTGTAACTAATGTGAACAGGGTTGCAAGTATTACTGCTATTCCAATAAACAATTCCCAGTAAAGCCATGTAACCTTGCCCCAGTCTATTATCAGTGTGCCTGCCGCAGGCTCCAATCCCCTGTAGATATAAATAAATCCAACCAGGAATCCTGTTGCTATTGCTGTTGCAGGAAATAGTATGAAGGAAACAAACGCTAGAATAAGAAAGCTTAGAATCCAGAGCATCCAGTAAGTATGTCTCATTCTCAGTTCACTCCGTTCCTTCGAAGGTCCACTCGCTATGCTCGCAGACCATATTAATTCTCCTTTAAGTATTTGTAAGCAGTGTTTGCCGCAATTGCACCTTCACCAGCAGCTGTAACTATTTGCTTTAATGAAGTTTTATTTGTTATATTGCCTGCTGCGAAAACGCCCTTGAGATTTGTCTTTTGGTTATTGCCTGCTTTAATGTATCCTTTTTCAAGCTTTAATTTCAATTGCTTTGCAAGTTCAACAGACGGCTCCAATCCGACTTCAACAAATACTCCTTCTGCTTTTATTTCCTTGCTATTAACCAGCTTTATTGCATTCACAAACTTATTTCCTTTGATTTCTGATGGTTCTCCATTCAGGATTATGATTTTATTGCTTTTCTTTATTTGTTCTAAAGAGGAGGCATCAGCGCTTGGCTGGTTTCTGCTTAATATTGTAACGCTCTTTGCATATTCCTTTAGCATCAAGGCAGCCATCACTGCTGAGTTTGATGCTCCCACAACAACAACATCTTTTTCCGCAAATAAAGGCCCGTCGCAAGTCACGCAGTAGCTTACTCCCTTGCCTGTGAATTCCTTTTCTCCCTTGATGTTTAATTTCCTGTGTTTTAATCCTGATGCTAGAATAATTGCTTTTGATTCATATTCATTTCCGTTTGATTTTACAATAAATATTTTTCCTTTCTTTTTTATTGAATCAGCCTCAGCCTGCTTTAGCTCAGCGCCTGCTTTTATTGCCTGTGACATCATCTTTTGCACAAGCACAGTGCCGTTTATCTGCTCATATCCTGGATAGTTCCAAATCTCGTGCGCATAGGATATCTGCCCCATGTCTGCATAGAGAACAAGAGTTTTCAAGTGATATCTTGCTGCGTAGATTGCTGCTGTGCAGCCCGCAGGTCCTGCGCCTATTATGATTAAGTCGTACATGGATTAGAAGACACGTTTGTTCTTTATAACCCTTTTGCAATAATTTGATAAAACAAAATTAGTTAAAAAAGAATATAAGAAAAATATAAGAGAAAAGAAGGAGGCTCAGAACCCTCTTGCCCTTTGCCAGTCTGCAATCATCTGTTCAACATCAAATTGGCCTGTGATTTTTCTCATAAGAATGTCATAGTTCTCATTCTGGCATGCCCTTGTTTCTGATTCTATTACCTCAGGATCATCGCTGAAAACATAAACACTGGGGGCATCCTCAAATGTCCTGTCGCATCCCAAGTCTGAGAAATATTGTTCTAATATTCCTGTAGCTGTTTCAGTTTCGGACAATTGCAGTTCAAGGGGCTGCGCGTCATATAATTCCACCTTTGCGCATTCTGTGCTGCCTGAAATATCTTGCCTTGTCCAGGTTGTTCCTGCCACCGCAAAGCCATTTTCAACAACGAGAACAGAAAGCTCAATATGGCTGCTGTCCCAGTGAACTTCCCGATACACTGTTTCTGCGCCATTCTGCCCTACAACTTCTCTCTGGTTGTATACAGGCGCTTCTCTTGCGCAGCTTAATCCTATTGATGCTATTGCTGCCAATCCTGTTAATAGTGTTTTTTTCATTTTAATACGTCTCTTTTTGTGGCATATCAAAATAGCTTGCAAATTCGTTTCTTTTTTCCATAAATTGCATGTCAAGTGTATCCCTTAATATTTCCCTGTCTGCAATTTCACTTATTTCATGTAGAGTATTATACGGCAAATTTTCCTGAAATTCGGTATTGAATAATATTCTATCTACTTTTCCATCGCAGCCTATATCCTCCCAGGTTTCCATTCTAATTCCCCAACTTATATTTTTATTAAAAGGATAGATATTGTCATGTACATAAAGCCAATAAGTCTCTGATTCGCATGTTGCATCCGGCAGATATTTTATAGTCCATTGTTCGCTTGATGCCTTATTCTTATTTTCAGATGGTTCCCTATACATATCCCATACTTGAGTATATCCCTCCAAATAAAATACTTTTAAACTCTCTCCGTATTCAGAATATGATTTATACATTTCTAATGGAGTTCCAAATCTTGTTACTTGCCCAACATATACGGGCTCGCGCCCTCCTTCATTAATGACATTCTGTTCTTTATCTTTTGCGCATCCTGCCAATGCCAAAGCAGCCAATCCTGCCAATAGTGTTTTTTTCATTTTATGCCCCCATCAATAATTCAAGTGTGGAATATTATTGGGATTTATATATCTTTGCAATAATTGGATAAAATAAAAGCAGTTAACAATAATATAAGAAAAATAAAAAATAGAGAGGTTAAAACTCTATTCTCTCACTTTGGTATCAATGCTGTGGCATGATAGGTTATTTCGCCTTTTTCGCCGCTATACATACTGATAAGGCCGACCAGCGCCTCAGCTTTTGCAGGAGCCCTTCTTAAAAGCTCTCCCATGCCTGCCTCATAATCCCCCATCCTGCTTGTGCTCACTATATGGACGCCTTGCATATTATAGTCCGACATCTTTTTTCCAACAGAGGCCATATAGGCTTCTGCAGATATTGTCAATATATTTTCCAATTTTATTCCCATTTTATACCTCCATTAAACAATCTAATGGTGGAATATTATTGGGATTTATATATGTTTGCAACTTTTTCCATCACATTTATAAGTCCTGACTTATACACTCAGCCTTATGGCTAAAACATACTGCTTTGGGCTTTTGGCAGCTGCAATTATGTATGCGCACTGCTCGTCAAACTCTGTAAAGGAGCAGCCGGCAGAAAATACATACATGTATTCTGCGCTTGAGGATTTATGCAATGCAGAAAGCAATCCTGCAAGAGGCGACTTGATTATAAAAGAGCTTAAGGAAATGGGAATTGAATATTCTGTCCAGCCTTTTGATATTTGGGGAAACACTTACAGGAATATCATTGTAAAACTGGATGCTGAGAATGAATCACATAATCTTGCATTTTCAGCGCATTACGACAGGGTGGATGTTGGATGCGGAGCGATTGACAACGGCTCAGGCACTGCAGTGCTTTTGGGAATGATAAAGGACATTAAAGCAAATCCAAATGATAATGACCTGACTTTCATATTTTTTGACGCAGAAGAGGAAGGGCTTTTGGGCTCTGA
Source organism: Candidatus Nanoarchaeia archaeon (assembly GCA_041659245.1). Classification (GTDB taxonomy): domain Archaea; phylum Nanobdellota; class Nanobdellia; order SCGC-AAA011-G17; family GW2011-AR17; genus UBA9640. The sequence goes on along the minus strand of JBAZYQ010000057.1, from coordinate 3,061 downwards.
ATATTATGTTGCAAACACTGAAGATAGGTTTGACGCAGTGTTTAACATTGACATGGCTGCTTACGGTGATTCTTTAATGATATCCCGCGGAGTGCATCATCTTGGAGAATTCATACCTACAACAGAATCATTGAATGACCTGATAATTGGGATTTGCAATGAAAATTCAATTCCTTATTTCTTTACTGAAGACAAGTGGACAGACAATGTGAGCTTTAATGAAGCAGGCTTGCCTGCAGCGTCTGTTGTGAGAGTAGATTCAAGATTCCCAACCACTTATCCTATCCATAATGAAGGCGACAACATGAGCATTGTGGACAGCCGTGTTCTTGAGAAGACAAAAGATTTTATGCTTGATATCCTTGATAATTATTAAGAAATTAATTAATTCATGCTGGCAAGCTGACTTTTTACTCTTGCAAAGAAGACAGGTGCTTGATTCTCTTCAGCATATTCGGATGAGTAGTAAAAAGCTCCATTACTTTCTGCCCTCTGCCTAACACAACATTCTTTCCTCTTATTGCAGAAAGCTCGTGCCTGTCAATCGTGCCGCTCATGTCAGAGTCAATTGCTTTCAATTCCTTTATGTCTAATTCAGCCCTTGCAGGATCATTTGCAAAGAAAGCCCTGCAGCCTTCGACGTGTTTTAATTCCTCTTTTGAAGCTTTAGCGCTTCCATAAACTAATTTATACAATGCAGAAGCCAGTTCATGCGGGTCATTTCCCAGTTGAACAGAGCCTTTGTCAGCATAATACTCTCTTATTCTTGAGCCATATAATACAAGCAGGTTTGTAATAAAGTAAAGAACCAAGGCGCCTATTCCTATGAGCACTCCGCTTCCCTGGTTTTCCCTGTTTCTGCTCCATAAAAAGCTTTGCGCAGCAAACCAGCAGAGCATTGGAACAACACTCAATAATGTGATTATTGTAACGTCCCTGTTCTTGATATGTGAAATCTCGTGCCCTAACACAGCCCTTAATTCTTTTTCAGACAATATGTCAATTATGCCTCTTGTTGCGCAGACTCTTCCGTCCCTTATGCTTCTTCCGAATGCAAATGCGTTTGGGACATTCCAGGAAGATACTGCAATCCTTGGCTTTGGAATGCCTGCCTTTTTTGCAAGCTCTGCAACCATCCTGTGCAGCTTAGGCTCTTCTTTTTCAGTAACATACTTTATTTTCATTGTCCATTCAACTATCTTCGGGCCAATCATATACTGGAGAACCATCATTCCAACTGCAAACACAAGATAAAAGTAAAAGTTTGTAATGCCTGCATACCTTGCAACGCCTGTAACAAGCCCATAGACTATTGCAAACATAATAGCCATCAGCATATACAATCTAATTTGAAGCCACATAATGCTAAAAATAAGAGAAGTGATATTTAAGGCTTATGATTTAGTCCGTGCTCTTGCCGCTTTCCCAATTGATTGTTTTCATAACCTTGTCAACAACTTCTTCAATAGAAATGCCTGTTGTGTCAATCACATAATCAAACTGCTTTTCTTCATAAGGGTCAAGCTTGTAATGCATCTTGTATCTTCTCTTGTCATTGTCCATGCGTTCCTGCATTTCCTTTCTTGCTTCTTCCACACTATTGTATTTCTTTTCAGAGCTTCTCTGGTCCTTGAATACTCTTTCAGCTGCTTTCCCTATGTCTGACTTGAAAAAGAATTTCAATGACTTGGGAACAAAGTGAAATGAAAGGCGGCCTTCAATTACGAAGTTATCCTCTTTTTCTCCAATCTTTTTTTGTATATTATCAAACTCAGTGTCAGTGTCTTCTTTTAATTGGTTAAACTCATAGATTGTAAGCCCGCGTTTCTCAGCCATCTTTCGCCTCAAGGCGCCGACTGAATAGTATTTGTATTTCAGCTTGTCAGCAATTATTTTTGCAACTGTTGATTTTCCTGAGCCGGGCGTTCCGCAGATTGAGATTTGCATATGATTTCTATGCTGAAGAACTATAAATTCTTTTTGCTATTTCTTATAATAACAGGTTATAAACTAGCTAGCAAAGCTTTAATAGATACAATGGGCAACTACATCTATGACAAAAGTTCTAATCTTTGCGCCGCATCCGGATGATGATTTGATTGGCTGTGGCGGAAGCATAGCAAAACACGTTAAGCAAGGAAATGAGGTTGCAATTGTTTATCTGACTTCAGGGGATGCAGGCAGTTTAAAATATGCAAAAAAGCAGCTTGCAGAGATAAGGGAAAAAGAAGCAGGAAATGCAGCAAAAATCATAGGGGTAAAAGATTTGATTTTTCTAAAAAATCCTGACGGGTATCTTGAATGCAATAAAGAAAACTTGGTTAAAATTGTGGATTTAATAAGGGAAAAAAAGCCAAATATAATCTACATTCCCCACAAATCTGATGCGCATAAAGACCATATGAAAACTTATGAGCTTGTTGCAGAATCAATCGGGCGGGCAAGTAGCCCTTTGTTTCAGGAATGCAAAGGCGAGCCATGGTCTGTTGATATTGTTTTGTGCTATGAAGTTTGGACTCCTTTGCAAGAAATATCATATATTGAAAATATTGACGAATTTATTGATTTGAAAATACAGGCGCTGGAGCAGCATAAGTCTCAAATCCAGGATATGCGATATGATGAGGCTGTAAAAGGATTAAACAGATATAGGGGAATAATGACAGGAAAAGGAAAATATTGTGAATGTTTTCAAGTTCTTAAAATAAACAAAATTTAATTATGGCAACTATTGGATTTCTAAACAACGACTAAGTAATATTATTTCTTATAAGAATTAGCTATCTTAAGAACTTCATCAACAGCCTGCTCTATAGTCAGGTTGGTTGTGTCAATAACGTGGTGAAAGTGCTTTGGCTCATAGCAGTCAATGCCATAGTGCTTTGCATACCTTTCCCTGTCGCTCTGCATTCTCTTTTTTATGCCTTCAATTGCGTCATCAAGAGAGCTATAAGTGCCTTCAGAGCTTCTGCTGTCATTCATTATTCTTTGCGCAGCAACTTGTTCATGGCACATGAAATAAATCTTTACTGAATCAGGCACAAAATGAAAAGCCAGCCTG
>JBAZYQ010000056.1:0-7151 GCA_041659245.1 Candidatus Nanoarchaeia archaeon | reverse complement strand
GATATTTATTGACGAACTCAATTGTTTAGAATTATTTGGAACGAGATTAGATGAAAGTAAGACTAAAGAGATTATAACCCAAGTAATCCCAAATACCTACTGGAGGGAAAATGAAAAACTTAATTATTAATCGATTAAAGTATTGTATAACTTGTGAAGATAATTCAAAATATGGCGCAGAGATAGTTTTTAAACTAGGACTTAATATAATCTTTGGACCTAATTCTGTTGGTAAAACTAGTATAATAACTGGAATAATATATGGTCTTGGTGCTGAAAAAGTATTAGGTATTTTTCAATCTACACAAAATCCATTTAAACCTGAGTTTAATAAAGAAATAGATGGAAAACATATAAAAGAATCCTTTTTAATCTTAGAGATATCTAATGGAAAGGAAGTTATATGTATTAAACGCAATATAATTGACGATACGAATATAGCCCTAATAAAAGAATGTGGTCTGATTGATTTTGACAAGACAAAAGATTATGAAAAGCTAATTATCGAAGGGAAAGGGGTGATGGAAGAAAAGGGTTTCCAAAAATATATTTATAAATTCTTAGGTTGGAGTATAGTAGATGTACCACGATTTGAAGGCGGTGCATCTAAATTATATTTCGAAAATTTAGTTCCTTTATTTTTTGTTGAACAAAGAGGCGGTTGGTCGGAAATCCAAGCTAGACAAATTCAGAGATATGCTATTAGAGATATCAAGAAAGTAGCATTTGAATATATTATGGGTTTAAATAAATTTGATATACATTTAATAGAATTACAGAAAAAAGAGATTTCTGAAAATATTAATCGTTTAAAAACAGAATTAGAATTTAAAGAGACCAACATATTAATTTTAGGTAATGCTACAATTAACGAAGAAAGGACTATCTTTGTTGAAAAAATAGATTATGGAAAGTATCCCCTAATAGATTTAATAAATCAATTAAAAGAAGATTTAAATGAAAAGGAAAAAGCATTAACAAGTATAGAGCAACAAAAAGATAAAGCGGAAAGCTTCGAAAATAAAGGGAGAGATAAACTAAGACAAATATCTCATTCTAGAATAGTCGCTAATGAAAAGATATCAGCCTTAACTAAAGAAATTGCAGGTTATAATAATTATATCGAAAAAATTGAGCTAAATAAAAGAAAAAATTCTCAATTAAATAAGATCAATCAACTTTCTGATGAATTGAATATCTCTTTTTGCCCGTTATGCCAAACGGAGTTAAATCAAAATGAGGAAGATACTTGTAGATTGTGTAAATCAGTTATTAAAAATATATCTACACCTGAAGAAAATATTTGTTTTTTAGAAGACGAAAAAGCTTCTTTCGAAAAAATAATTGTTATAAAAAATATTGAGCTTGAAAAAGCAAAAAAGAGCTATGAAGATATAGTGGAGACAGAAAGACAATTAAAAGAAAGGATAGATTTCCAGTTAAAAACCTATTATGGGGATGAGCTAGATAAACGAAGAGAAAAAATAGCTGAAGCAGATGCAATAAGGTCAGATATAGATAAATATATAAAAATTATAAACCAGTGGAAACAGTTAGATCCGATAAGAAAAGAGATTAGTACGCTAATTAATAAAGAAAAAGATTTAAAAGAAAAGATTAAAAAATATACCGAAACAATTAATGACCAAAATACATTATCTACAATACTCTCTAATTTTAAAGGCAATATCTCAAAGCTTAGATTATTTAAATCACGAGATGAATTAATTAAAGAAATAAGATTAGATTATGAAGAAAATTACACTCCCTATTTGCCAAATGATGATTTATATAATATAAGCAGTTCGAGCGATAATATTAGAATAATAATTAGTTATTATCTAGCATTATTACAAACATCTCTCCAAATTGATTCTAGCCCTATTAGATTCCCAAATCTGTTAATATTAGATGAGCCCAAACAACAAAATCTAGATAGTAATGAAATAAGTTCTTGTATTAAAATTATAGAAAGTTTTCCAAAAAAAGCGTGGCAGATTATATTGACAACATATCAAGAACAAGACAAGGATATATTTAAAAAGAATATTACCTATGAGATGAAAGATAGTAAAGATTATCTATTAAAAAAAGTTTTATAATCTTATTCCGATTAAATGAGAAAAAAAGATAAGGTTTATATACCTATTTAAAAATATGCCCTTAATGATACCAGAAGAAATAGATGAAAAGATAACTAATAGGATTACAGAGTTAATAACTGCATTTGAACAAAATCCAGACATATTCTTAACAGAGAGAGATATTGTATGCTATTTATATCATTTATTGCTACAAGATTTTGAAGACTACGAAGATACGGAGAATGGCACTAAAAGTATTGCATTGCATACAGAAGTTAGATTTTATGGAGAATCTGGAAATTTAAGGTTATTGTCGGATTTAGCAATTATGGATGTTTCAACATTAAATACAGATAGAAATATAAAATTGCCTTCGAAAGGGTATGGGGTTGACAAGATTTCAGCATTAATTGAAGTTAAATTAAGAAGAAAAGCAAGAAAAAGTAATGCTAAGTTTGTAAAAGAGATAAATAAGGATAGACAAAAAGTAATGAATATCCGAAACAATATACGCGATGAGTTTTATTCATATATCATAGCATTTGATAGAGAATCCAACCTCCATTTAGAAGCAGAAAATTCTGAGTTTCATAAAGAATTTTATAAATATCCGTATTAGTCTTTTCTGAAAACCCCTCCGGGTTTTCAGGACGTGCAAAGCCTGCGGGCTTTGCCAATACACCATGGCAGCACTGCTGCCATCTGCTTTCTTTACTTTCTTCTTATCCGCCTTCTTTACTTTCTCCTCCTTCTTTACACACACATCACCATATCCACTATAAGCCTCTTCTCTCCATATAAATACATAAAGCCTCCTGCTTTATGGATAATTCTCCTATGTATACTGCAGTAATAGGGAGAATTCCCCGTATGCACAATCCCAAAAAGGAATGGAAGCATTAATGGCTTAAGGCAGGGCTTTTCCGGGGGGTTTTAAGAATAATCCCTCATTTACACCGAACTTTTCTACCAACCTTCTACCCACTCTTCTACCTACCTTTCTGCCCACCCTACCCCAACCCAGCTTTGACGACGTAAAACAAAATCCCCTTCCGGCAACATTGAAAATTCAAGCCTTTAAGCCTCTTTTTCAATGTCTTTTTTCAGATCCGCCGCGGGATTTTTCAACACCTGCCGTAAAAACACGTGTTTTTTGACAGAAGAGTTTATGAATAAGATACGATAAACTCCAAATAATGAAAAAAGAGGACAAACAACCTGTTCAGGGAATAGGAAATGCTTATGAAGGCATAAAACAGGTAATAGAAAGAGCAAGAAACACAGCATACCGCACAGTCAATTTCATAATGGTTGCTGCATACTGGAATATTGGCAAGATTATAGCGGAAGAAGAGCAGAAAGGAACAAAGCGGGCCAATTACGGCACTTATTTGATTAAAGAGCTTTCAGCAAGGCTCACAAAGGAATACGGACAGGGGTTTGATGAATCAAACATAAGGCATATGAGGCAATTTTTCCTTTCATTTCCAATTCAAGACGCACTGCGTCTTGAATTGAGCTGGACACATTATCGCACCCTGCTTCGTGTGGAAAATAGCAAGGCAAGGGAATTCTACACAATAGAATGCATAAACAGCAGATGGAGCACAAGGATGCTTGAAAGGCAGATAAACACGCTGCTTTATGAGCGCCTTGCATCAGGCAGGGATAAAAAGAAAGTAATGGCATTAAGCATAAAGGGGCAGGCTGTTCAAAAGCCGGAAGACATAATAAAAGACCCATATGTGCTTGAATTTCTCAACATGCCAGAGAATTATTCTGAAAAGGAGCTTGAAAACAGGATAATAAGCAATCTCCAGATGTTCCTGCTGGAATTAGGCAGGGGATTTAGTTTTGTGGCAAGGCAATTCAGGATGGAAATAGGCAAAAAGCAGTTTTATGCAGATTTGGTTTTTTATAACAAAACCTTGAGGTGCTATGTCCTGATAGACTTAAAGATAAGCGGCAGCCATGCAGACATAGGGCAGATGAATCTTTACCTGAATTATTTTAAATCCAAAGTCAATTCAGAAGGCGACAATGAGCCGATAGGCATAATTCTATCCCGCAATAATGAAAAAATTGAGATAAAATATGCGCTTGGCGGAATAAGCAGCCAGATATTTGCATCAAGATACATGCTCAGCCTGCCTTCTCCGGAGCAATTGAAAAAAGTCATTGAAATATCACGCACTGCGTGACGAATTGCCAGACGTCTGGCAAATTGCTTGCAGCTAAAAAATAATCTATTTTAAACCCATCGAATTCGATGGGTTTAGAAAATAATCTAATAGGGGGTTCAGGGGTTTCCCCTGCCTCCTTCTTTGCACGTGCTTTTCCCTCACATTTATAAACCACCTCTTTCCTCCTTCTCCACATGGATAATTCATTAAATGAAGTAAAGAAAGCACTAATGCAAGCAGTAAAATCAAGAATCCCAAAAGAAAGATTCGGAATACTCTTCTCAGGAGGCTTAGACTCAGTAATAATAGCAAGAATCTGCAGGGAATTAAAAGCAGACTTCATATGCTATACAATAGGCTTTACAAAAGACGCACAAGACATAGAGAAAGCACAGGAAGCTGCAAAAGCCCTAAACTTCAAATTAAAAACAAGAATAGCAGACGCAGAATCAATCTTAAAGAAAGTAATCCCAATCCTGAACGACTCAAACCCAATACAGGCAGGCGTTGCAATGCCATTGTATGCAGCGTGCGAAATGGCAAAAGAAGATGTAAAAGTAGTCTTAAACGGCACAGGCGCTGACGAGCTGTTCGCAGGCTATGCAAGATACAAGAAAACAAACACGTTGAACAAGGACTGCAGGAAAGACTTCCTGGCTATCCAGACAAAAGACTGCATAAGAGACCAGCTGATTGCAAAAGCAAACGGCTTGGAAGCAATATCCCCTTTCATGGATGAAGAATTGGCTAAGATAGCATTATCCCTTCCGCCAGAAAAAAAGCTAGGAGAGCACAATAAATTAATCCTTAGGCAGATAGCAATAAGCATGGGAGTGCCTGAAGAAATAGCCCTGAGGGCAAAGAAAGCAGCGCAGTACGGAAGCAATGCAGACAAGGCAATTGAAAAGCTGGCAAAAGGCTCTTCAAAAACAGAATACTTAAGCTCATTATTAAAAAAGAAAATGAAGTTAGGCGCATTGTTCAGCTCAGGCAAGGACAGCTCATACGCATTGTACCTGATGAAAAAGCAAGGATATGAAATCAGCTGCTTAATCACAATCAAAAGCAAAAACAAGGACTCGTTCATGTTCCACACTCCTGCAATTGAAATGGCTGAACTCCAGTCAGAAGCAATGGAAATACCAATCATGTTCCACGAGACAGAGGGAAACAAAGAGCTTGAACTAAAAGACCTTGAAGATGCAATAAGAGAGGCAAAAGAGAAGTATCAGATTGAAGGCATCATCACAGGCGCCTTGTTCTCAGAATACCAGAGCGAAAGAATCCAGAAAATAGCAGACAAGTTAGGATTAAAGGCATTCTCCCCATTGTGGCACAAGAACCAGGAGACAGAATTAAGGGAATTAATCAAAGAAGGCTTTGAATTCATATTCACTGCAATAGCAGCTGACGGCTTGGACAAGTCCTGGCTTGGAAGAACAATAACAGAGAAAGACATTGACAAGTTAGTTGAATTAAACAACAAAACCAGCCTGAATATAGCAGGCGAAGGCGGGGAATTCGAGAGCTTAGTCCTTAACGCCCCTTTCTTCAAGAAGAGAATAGTGATTGAAAAATCAGAAATAAAGATGGAATCAGATTGCGTTGGAAGATTAATAATAGAAAAAGCAGTTCTGAACTAACCAGGCAACTTTTTCCTGCCAGAGCCGACAATCTTTTGCTCATCAGCTTTTACTTTCCTTTCAAGCTTCTTAATATCATCTTCAGGAGGCAGCTCTTCAGGCTTTATTCCTCTTTTTACCAGCAGTTTTCTTACATCCTTGTTATTCCTCACATGCTCTTTTGTAATCGGCGTCTCGCCGTTAAGGTTGTCCTTGCGGACATTGAAGTTAGTGATTTCAGTTGCAAGATTCTTTGCAGTGATTGTAACGGTTGGCAGAAAGTCAGCAATGGGCTTATTTTGCGGAATTTGAAGCTTATTCTTCATAGCCAGAGTGGAATGCCCGCCGAACAAGGCTTCGTCCCCCTTGCTCCTTATTCTTGCAAAACCCTCGTCATCAACGCCCCTTTCATAAATCAATTTTGACAATTCTGTTTCAGATACAGCCAGCTTTTGCCTTGCATTCATCCTTTCAATCAGCGCAATCCTTTTCTCAATAATCTCCTGCTTCCTTGTTTGCACTGCAAAATAGCTTTGGGCAAATGCAATCTGCTCTTTTCGAGGATCGCCGTTCTGTGCAATGAGGTAGCAGGCATACCTTGTAAGCATAATATCTTCAATCTCACGCTCAGTTTCAGAGCCTATCTTGACCATTTTCCTGACGTCAGGAAAATGGTCGCTTATATTCTGCCCTGAATTCCCGCATGCTATTTTCGCTTTCTCAATAACATTAAAGAAGTTTTCCCACTTCTCATAACCCAAAAGTACCTGCAAGTCCCTTGCGAACCAGAATTCCAAACCATCAGCATTTTGCGCGTAGTCTTCAAATGTTTTTGTTAGCCTTGTAACAATTTCCTTTTCCATACAAAAGCATTATGCTGCATTTCTTTTAAAGCTTTTGCGTGCGTTTGGCAAGTGGCAAATGGGCTACATATTTCCGGAGTTATAGATAATTGCGCTAATTACATTATAGATATAGGCGCAATTATCTATCGGACAATTGCACTCAAAAGCTGCGGCTTTTGGTGCACCGAAACGCAGTTTCGATTGCACCAATTTTGTAACCTCATCAGTGCAATTGTCCATAAAGGAAAGATTACGGAAGAATAGAAAAAATAAAACAAGAAAAGAATTTACTGCTTGTTTTCAAATATTGCCTTAATCTCTTTCAGGCTCTGGTCAGCAGCATCAAACAATTGCTGATGCGCATCATAACTTGTTTCCCTTAAGAAGAAAGACGTCGGATTCCCTTCCGCATCAATC
>JBAZYQ010000055.1:0-7285 GCA_041659245.1 Candidatus Nanoarchaeia archaeon | reverse complement strand
ATCATTGAAGATTTGGTTCTAGCGCTTACAGGTTCAGTAAACCCTTCTGATTACCTAAAAAAGATTAGAAAGAGGGATGAGGGGTTAAACAAAGGGTGGGGACAAATTGTCACCCCCCTTTTAGTGCCTACTACTGGCGGTCCTCAAAATATGAATTGCGCCAATACAGAAGGCGCTTTCAGGATTATCCAGTCTATTCCTTCACCTAAAGCAGAGCCGATGAAGCTCTGGCTGGCAAAAGTTGGCTACGAGCGCATACAGGAAATAGAAAACCCCGAGCTTGCACAAACGCGAATGAAAGAGATATACAAGGCAAAGGGTTACTCGGATGACTGGATTGAAAAAAGAGTCAGGGGCATTGCAATAAGGGACGAGCTGACAGATGAATGGAAAAAAAGAGGATTGCTTGAAGAACGAGACTATGCTATTCTTACAGCAGAGATATCAAAAGCAGCATTTGGCATGACGCCAACAGAATACAAGCAATTTAAAGGCTTAAAAACAGAAAACCTGAGAGACCATATGAACGATTTGGAGCTTATCTTTAATATGCTTGGAGAAAGAGTATCTACCGAGATAACCAGAAAAGAAGATGCAAAAGGATTTGATGAGTGCAAGGAAGCTTCAAAAAAAGGCGGAAAAATCGCAGGCAATGCGCGAAAAGAAACTGAAAAAGAATTGGGCCGCCCGATTACGTCAAGAGAAAACTATATTGACAAACCGGAAAGTTTGAAAAGGATTGAGCTTAAAAAGAAAAAGTAAAGCGTTTCATATTGCCCGAGAAGCATCAGCTTCGAGGGCACAAGCAAAGCCTGCGGGCTTTGCCAATAGAACATGGCTGCATCGCAGCCATTGGCTTTCTACACAAATCTAACAGTGCCTATAGACACAATCTCATCCTTAATCACCTTATTCTTAGAATCAAGAAGTATAATCATAAAATGCTCCTTATCCTTATCACAAAGCTTAGGAGAAGCATAAGAGAACACATCCTTTGCAGTCCTTATATGCAGCCCTTCCTTCCTGAAACAGGCTTATCCAGCTGTCTCCCAATAACCGCCCTTGTCAGAGCCTATCCTTTTTATGAGCTTTTTATTCTTCAATGCCCTTATATTCCTCATGACAGTCGTCCTGTTCTTGTTTGTGGCAGATGCAATCTCATCGTATGTCAAAGAAGGAGATTCTTTTATCTCTCCCAATATCCTCTTTTGTATTATTGTCAATTTTACAGGTGCATTTACAGGTGCATTTACAGGTGCATTTCTGTCCTCGTAGCTTGTATCTTGCAAATCCGGCCTTTTGAAAGAGATTGAAAACCAATTTTTATCTGCATTGATGCGGGGCTCAGGCAGCTTATATGCCTCCATAACATTGTTAATCCTGATCAGCCCTGAGCCTGCCCTTTCAGCAAGCTCCATTCTTTGCATAAGCCCGAAAAGAAGGGGATTTCTTTGTATGCTTCTTCCGTATAAGTCAGATACTTTCAGCTTTCCGATTAAACCGCCGGGATTTGTTATTTCAACCCTGTCCTTAAATATGTCAATATGTATTGGCGAGCTGGTAAAGTAGTCCTTATGTGCAAGGGCATTAAGCAGGGCTTCCCTTAATGCTTTTTCAGGAAGCTCGAGCCTTTCTTCCCTTGGCCCGCCTCCTTTGATTATATACTCTGTATTCAATGCAAGCTTAAGGTAACGTATGGCATTCTCGTAATTGGAATATAAGCCGGAATCAAAATCTTTTTTGTCTATTATCTTATACTTGCTTTTTCCCTGGTATGCTGCGCAGGATATAATCGCGGTTGGAAAGAAGCTTGTAACCTTTTTGCAAAAAAGCAATATGCCTGCATTTTTCATGCGCCCTTTTTCGGCAAGCTCAAGGCTTTCGAGCAATTTTTCCTTTTGGATAAAGCTGCTTATCTTCGCTTTGCTAAGAAAAAGGCTGAATTGCTCGTTATCAATATCATTTTCTATTTCAAATTCCCTGTTAAGCATCGATTCAAAGCGAATATGCCCTTCATTGATGAACAAGTCCCTTACCTCGTCCCTGTCAAGCTGCTGTGAGTTTGCCCCTTGCCTCAAATAGAACCTTCCGCCTGCAGAATACGGCTTGCTTTTGCCTTCAGGCACAGTTACAGCAATAACATCTCCAATGCTTTCTATTTCAAGTGTCAAATGCGGAATGATATTTCTTGCATAATCCTGTATCTGCGACTTCAGCTTATTTGTTATCTCTATTCTCTTTATTTCCCCTTTGTCGCTTACTCCAAGCAGGATTATGCCGCCGCTTGCGTTTGCAAAAGCGCAGATATCTTTGGCTATTGTATCTGAAAGCGATTCCTTGAATTCAAGGTTAAATCCTTCGCCTTCTGACAGCAGAAGTTCAAATTCCTCTTTTTCCATAAGCTGGATTTATTGCGTGGTATTCATAAACTCTTCGCCCAAAAAACACGTGTTTTTCCGGCAACCCCTGAAAATTCCCGCAGCGAATCTGGAAATTCAAGGTAAAAAATAAAGTTTTAGAAGTATATTTCCGGCAGTGCCGGAAGCGAATTTTCTCTTCCGTCGTCAATCCCAGCTCGCACGAAAAGCGAAGCTTTTCGGGCACCTGCAAAGCCTGCGGGCTTTGCCAATATACTATGGCTGCATCGCAGCCATTGGCTTTCTATTCACATCCAACAGCGCCTATAGACACAATCTCTTCCTTATTCCATGCTTTATTCTTCTCAATCTCTTCCTTATTCCATGCCTTATTCTTCTCAATCTCATCCTTATTCCATACTTTATTCTTCACAATCTCTTCCTTATTCCATGCCTTATTCTTCTCAATCTCTTCCTTATTCCATGCTTTATTCTTCTCATCCTTAATCACCTTATTCTTAGAATCAAGAAGTATAATCATATATTCGAAACGCCATGCGTTTCCGGTATCCGAAAACTGCTGTTTTCGAATAAAATGCTCCTTATCCTTATCACAAAGCATGGGAGAAGCATAAGAGAACACATCCTTTGCAGTCCTTATATGCAGCCCTTCCTTCCTGAAACAGGCTTATTCAGCACAGCCTTAATCTGCATTGCCTTTGGCAGATTCACGCAGTGCGTGATTTTTTGGGATTTGGCAGACAGTGTCTGCCAATTTTAAACCCATCGAATTCAAGGGGTTTAGGAAGTTGTCCCCAATTTGGGTACAACTGAAATTGAACCGTCGACATCTTGTCGACACTTGACATAAAACCAGCAGCGGGTATTGGAACTGAAGTTCCAGACCCCACCGCTACGGCAGGGTTCAGGGCTGCAAGCCCTGTGGCTTTCCAGCACTTGCCAAAGCCTTGTCAAGTGGTTTTAAGAGCTTTCTCCAAAAAATACAATATTCTTCCCGAGGAAGCATTGAAAATCCTCCAAAACTTCTGAAAACCTTTCAAACATTTTGTAAAAACAAGAGACCACTTGCCAAGCGCGCGCCATAGGTTTATAAATAAAGAATGAGAAATATGATAGCATGGCAAAAGAATTGGCTATTAGAAACTCAACAGCGGAATTTTTAATATTTACTGCGCAGTCAGGAGAAGAATGCATCGAGGTAAAATATGCAGAGGGAACTGTGTGGCTATCTCAAAAAATGATGGCAAAACTGTTTGAGGTGGCTATTCCTACAATAAATGAGCATCTTAAAAACATTTATCAAAACAAAGAATTGGAGGAAAGTTCAACTATTAGGAAATTCCGAATAGTTCAAAATGAAGCAAATAGAAGTGTGCAGAGGGATATTGATTTTTATAATTTAGATGCAATTATCTCATTAGGCTATAGAGTTAATTCATATCGCGCTGCGCAATTCAGGATTTGGGCGACAAAAGTAATTAAGGAATTTGCAATTAAAGGGTATGTTTTAGACAAGAAAAGGCTGGAAAACGGGGCTTTCTTAAATCAAAACTATTTTGATGAGCTCTTGGCTGAAATCAGGGAGATAAGGCTAAGTGAGCGAAATTTTTACCAGAAAATAACAGATATTTATGCAACAAGCCTCGACTATGATAAAAACGCAGAAACAACAAAAGAATTCTTCGCAAAAGTCCAAAACAAGCTTCATTATGCAATACATAAGCACACTGCGCCTGAATTAATTGTAAAAAGGGCAGACAGCAAAAAAGAGCATATGGGATTAACATCATGGAAAAACTCGCCTGAAGGCAAAATAATCAAAACAGACGCAGCTATCGCTAAAAATTACTTAACAAAAGAAGAGTTGGAATCGTTAGGGAGAATAGTAAGCGCATATCTTGATTTGGCAGAAGAGCGGGCAAAAAGAAAAATACCCATGACTATGGGAGATTGGTCAAAAAGGCTTGACTTATTCTTAGAATTTGATGAAAGAGAAGTGCTAAAAAATGCGGGCAAAATAACAATGAAGATTGCAAAAGAATTTGCTGAAAGCGAATTTGAAAAATACCGTATTGTCCAAGATAGATTATTTGAGTCAGATTTTGACAGGTTAGTTGAAAGCTCAGGCAATCTAAAAAACCGAAAGCTAAAATTAAAATCAAAGTAAAAAACATATATTGCCAACTATTCGAAAATTACGAATAGTTCGTAAACTAGACGCACGAAAAGCGAAGCTTTTCGGGCACCTGCAAAGCCCGCGGGCTTTGCCAATAGAACATGGCTGCATCGCAGCCATTGGCTTTCTACACACAACCTATAGACACAATCTCATCCTTAATCACCTTATTCTTAGAATCAAGAAGTATAATCATATATTCGAAACGCCATGCGTTTCCGGTATCCGAAAACTGCTGTTTTCGAATAAAATGCTCCTTATCCTTATCACAAAGCCTGGGAGAAGCATAAGAGAACACATCCTTTGCAGTCCTTATATGCAGCCCTTCCTTCCTGAAACAGGCTTATTCAGCATTAGTCTCCTGTAGCCTGTGAAATCTCTTTTAGAAGAATATAATCCCTCATTTACACCCAACCTTACACCCAACCTTACACCCAACCTTATACCCAACCTTTCTGACCACTTTTCTAGGTCTTTCCGGGAACTTTTATCCAACTAGCACCCAATAGCCTCCTGTTTTTCTGCTGCCTTTTCTTTCAATAAGCTTTTTTTCAATAAGTGTTTTTATTTGCCTCTCTATTGTCTTAATTGACCTGTTTCCAAGCAAACCTGAAGCCTGTTTTGCTTTTATTCCGGGCATTTTGATTATCAAGGCAAGGAGAGTTTTTAATCCCTCATTTAATCCCTCATTTAATCCCTCATTTTCCAGGTCTTTTTCTAGGTCTTTCTTCTCCACAGTTTATTCCACAGTTTATTCCACAGTTTATTCCACAGTTTATTCCACAGTTTATTCCACATTAGGCTGTTTAGATATCTCCCAATGCCCGCCCTTGCTTGAACCTTTCCATTCCATTAGCCCCTTCTTTTTCAATGTTTTCAGGTGATATTTTATGTTGTCGCGAGTCATGCCTAATGTTTTTGCAATTTCTGCTTTTGTAAGTAAAGGATTCTGCTTTGCAAGTTGTAAGATTTTATCTTCTGTTTTGGGGGTAGTTTTGGGGGTAGTTTTGGGGGTAGTTTTGGGGGTAGTTTTTAATCCCTCATTTAATCCCTCATTTTCTAGGTCTTTTACAGTGTCTTTTACAATGGCATTTTCTACTGCTTTCCGGTGAAACACAACCCTGAACACATCCCCTGAATTAAAGTCAACCCGAAGCCCGTACTCAGCGCAAAGCTCCCTTATTCTCCTTATCCCTGAGCCAACCCTTTCAACCAAATCAATGCGGAATGCAAGGTCCATAATCAGGGGATTCCTGGGAATGCTTACAGTTCCAAGCTCCTCTTTGTCAAAAAGCAGCCTGCCGGGGTTTGAAATCTCAACCCTGTCTATGAAAATGTCAATCTGGACGTGCCCCAACGAAAAGTAGTCTCTGTGCACCATAGCATTGATTAGGGCTTCCCTTAGCGCCTCTTCCGGCATCTCAAGCCTGCTTGTCCTTTCCTTGCCTTTTATAATGAAATTAGTATTAAGCTTTGAAAGTAAATAATCATAGGCAGCATTAAAATTTGAGACAAAATCCCCTGAATATTCCTTTGAGTCAATGATTTCCACCTTTTCGCTGCCCTTGAAGAGCGCGCATATAACCACGGCGTTCATCAGATATTTTTTCAGGTTATTGGTGAAAAACAGCACGCCTGCATTGTTAATTCTTTCCTCAGCAAGGAGGTTCAGGTTTTTAAGCAGATGATTAAAAGGAAGCTCAGAAGGAATTTTTGCCTTTTCAAGAAACTTGCTGAATTTGGAATTGTCAAAATCAGCCATTTCAAAATAAGGGCAGGCCTTCCTGTCAAAGAACAGCTGGTTTTCCTTTTGGAAAAAATCCCTTATCTCATCCCTGCTGAGCTGCTGCGAGTTTGCGCCTATCCTTATGTAGAAATGCCCTGCCGAAGCATAAGGCTTTTCCTTTCCCTCAGGCACGTGTATAACAGCTGTGTCTTCAATTTGCTCTATGCTTACTTCAAATGAGGGGTCAAGATTCCTTGCAGTGTCATGAATCCTTGAGCAGTCATCATTTGAAAGCCTTATGCCTGTAATCTCCCTCCTGTCATTGACGCCAAGGATTATTTTTCCGCCTGAGGAATTTGCAAACGCGCATATTGTCCTGCCCAAGTCCCCCGGAACTTTTTCCTTGAGCTCAAGTGTGTATCCCTCACCGCTTTTTGCAAGCTCCGCAACCTCTTCTCTGTTCATGGCTTTTTGGTTTCTATGAGGTTGTTCATAAACTCTTCGCCCAAAAAACATGCGTTTTTCCGGCAACCTCCGGAAATTCCCGCAGCGAATCTGAAAATTCAAAGCAAAAACTAAAATTTTAGAAGCATATTTCCGGCATCGCCGGAAACTTATTTTCACTCCCTCGTCAAACTGGCTCACTCCTCTTCTTCTTTCTCAAACTTGCTCAACCTAACTGATTCATTCTTATCCATACGTTCAAACTTCTTCAGCTTAGAAAGTATCTTCTTGTCCAGCTCCCCGCTCTTAACCATCTCAATCAGCTTGTAATTATCAACCATTGAAGCTTCGTCATAAAGCTTCAGGGCTTTCAGCACTTTGCGCAATTCTTCTGCATCTTCATCATTCTTGCCTGGAAACTTCAATACATCAGCAATCTTGACATTGGCTTTTACATCGCTTCCAAACACAGCAGAGACCTTGTGGGCAACAGCATACTTAATCAGGGCTTGTTTCAGCTTTTCAATCTTCTCGTCATACTCCGCCCTGATCCTGCGGTAA
>JBAZYQ010000054.1:0-7742 GCA_041659245.1 Candidatus Nanoarchaeia archaeon | reverse complement strand
GGGATGCAAATTCGCAATAATCGGAGGTTACGCCGTGAATGCCTATGCCCTGCCGAGATTCTCGGTTGATTGCGACATTGTTGTAGAAGAAGAGCAAGCTTTGGAAGAAATAAAGAAAAGGCTTGAAGCAAGAGGATATGAAAGAAAAGAAGCTAACAAAATCAGCACGCCCTATCACGGCAGCTTTGAAAGATATGAAAAAACCATTCTTAAGGATTTTTCAGTAAGCATGGACATTCTTGTTAAAGACATACTTGACAGGCAGACAAAAGCAACATTCTCAGCAGCATGGGTGTTTAAGCACTCAAAAGAAATCCTGTTAAGAGGGAAAACAATAACAGAGAAGATTACATCCAGAGTTATAACAGCAGATGCGCTTTTTGCAATGAAAGCAGTGAGCTGCAGGGCTTCAGACATAAGGGACATTTTCATGCTTGCCCCGCTCATAAAAGACAAGGAGTTTGTAAGGGAAGAAATAAGCAAAAGAACCTCAATCAAAGAAAGAAGCGAAAAAATAATCACAAACATTTCTTCAAAGCAATTTAGGGACGGACTGCAGGGAGTATTTGGCGTAATTGACGAAACAGCATACAATAAACACAAAAATGCGCTGAGAGATATTCTGGAAACAAAGGAATAGCCTCAGCGTTATGCAAAAATAAGCGCATTATTGCAAAACGAAATATATAGATTTAATTCACGCCGGAGGCGGGCTTTCTCAGCATATGCCTGCCCCGCATAAGAAATCTTTATAAACAAGGCAAATATCATACTCACCGATGGTAGACGTAAAAATAAGCTGCAAAGCATGCGGAAAAAAAGGCTCGATGGATAACATGAAGTATGATCCTGAAAACAGGAAACTTCTCATATGCCCTGAATGTTTTAATTCAAAGGCAGCAAAGCTTGAAAAAGGCTCAAAAGTAAAAAGGGCATTGCAGGGAATGCAGGAAGAGCCGGAAGTAAAAAGAGAGGCTGGAAAGCCCCAGACAGTGAGGGAAAGAATGGAAAGCAATATGGGCGCAAAAGACATTATCTCAGACAAGGTGGACTACAGGTGTCCAAATTGCAAATATGAGTTCTCAAGGGCAAAAGCATTTCCATTGTCAGTCTGCCCGTACTGCGGAAAGCCTGGCTTGGAAAAGAAGAAATTAGTGCACCACGACTGGGTTGCCCACATGGAGCCTTAGGTTTTAATATTTCTTTTAAATTAATTCAAAATAATTATTATTTCTTTGCAATCTTCCACATTAATTCAAAATAATTCCTGAAAGCCCTGGCTACTTCTTTATTTGATATTAAAATAGCGGCAGGCTCAATGCCCCATACTATAATGGCTGCATTATCTCCGTAAATATTCAATGACACAGGGCTTTCATAGTGCTTTGGAAGGTGCCTTATCTCACACATTGGCATCTGCTTTCCCCTTATGCCTCCCGTGTAAATCATTTTCATCATTATCTTTTTCTTAATCCGCACATTTGTGTAATGTTTCATGTAATAAGGCAGCGCAGCTTTTGCCGCAAATGCAGGGCTTATCGCAAGAATCTCCCTGTAGTTAAGCTGGTCATCAAACACAGATTTCAAGCCTTCAACGCCTTTATAGAAAAGAGTCTCCTGCTTCTGCTTCACTGCATTGAATTTCTGCTCAAGCAGGGGAATTACAGAAAGCAAAGCCTCTTTTTTTGCGTCAATCGAATCAATAATCTTTTGCGGCTCTGAAGCCATGTAGAATCTCTTGTTGTTCTCGCGTATGAAGCTGGCAAAGCCCTTCTCTATTAATCTTTCCAAAGCATCGTACACATTCCTCCTGTGAATGCCTGTTTTTCTGGACAATGCTCCTGCCTGCGCCTTTCCAAGCTCAACCAAAGCAGCATAAATCCTAGCCTCCGCCTTTGTAAGCCCCGATGCCGTCAGCTCTTCGTACATATTGCTTGTTAAGGCTGATTGGCTTATATATTTTGTGGTAACCTATATCACCCCATTTGTTAATATAAGACATTGCAATATATAGAAGTATAAGATAGAGCTGGAGGGGCACAATGGAAAACACAAAACACGAAATACTGACGCCAATCAATCCTATGCTTGCAGTGTATGCAGGCAGAGGAGAGGAGGCATACAATGAAATACTTGAAAGGCACAATGGAGTCACACTTGCAGAGCTGAAATACGACGGATACAGGATGCAGCTGCACAAGAAAGGCGATGCAGTAAAGGGATTCACAAGGCACCTTAATGAAGTGCCCCTTGATATTTATCCAGAGCTTTCATCTTCAATACAAAAGCTTCCTGACTGCGTTCTTGACTGTGAGCTTAACGGCGGAATAGGGCATGCAGGATATAAAACAGTGGCAAGAAGATTCAGGCTGAAGCCGCAGGATATGAACAATTACATGGAAAAAGTGGACATGAACAAAAAGCTTGAATTAAGGGTTTTTGACGTGATTAACTATGAGGGAAGATGGCTCATGGAACTTCCAATATCAGAAAGAAGAAAATACACTGAAAAAATCAAAACTCCAAAGATAAATCCCGGGAAGCAGTGGAAAATATCAGATTCAAAAAGCCTTGAAGACTTGTTTGAAGGGCTTACAGGAAAAAAGAATGAGGGGCTTGTATGCAAGAACCCTTCTTCATTATATATTCCGGGGGATGAAAGCGGCGAATGGCTTAAGCTAAAGAGATTTGAGACGCTTGACCTGGTTGTGCTGGGAGTTTACATGAAAGATGAGCAGATAACACAGCTCTTGTGCGGCAGTTATAATACTGATACAAGATGCTTTGAAACCCTTGCAAAGGTAAATGCAACAAGGATTTATAGCACAATTGCGGCGCAGCTGAATGAAAAATTCCAGATTCAAAAGCCAGAGTCAGTGATACTTTCCCCTAATGCAAAATCCGAGGACCTGCCTCAAAGGTATATAGAGCCGATGTCTTCAATAGTAATGGAAATAAAGGCAATGAACATTAATTATGGAAGGAACTGGCACAGCTGCGGTTTGAAAGACGGAAAATCTTATTCATTGAGGATTGCATGGACAATGCAGATAAGGGAAGACAAGAAGCCAATGCAGGCAACTTCAACAAATAAAATTGGGGATTTATACAAATTACAGGAGGAAAATTAAAATGAGCTTGGACATAAAAATATTATTGGAAGAGGGAAAGAAAGGCTGCCTTTCAGGCAAGACAATTGCCGGCGTGCACGATGAAATTATTGCGCAGATGTCAGGCATAAAGCGGAAAGGCATGGAGAAGCTTGTAAAATATCTTGAAACAAGCGACTTTTTCACAGCGCCTGCTTCAACAAAGTTCCACGGCAATTACGAAGGCGGCTTGGCTAGCCACAGCTATCTGGTTTATCATGAGTTTGATGAAATGCTTTCAAAGCACGGCTCTAATCTGCCTTCTGAAAGCAGGATAATATCGGGAATCTGCCATGACTTATGCAAGATTGGAATCTATAAAAAAGCAACAGTGACAAAAGCAGGAAAAGCCCCTTCAAAGCCTTATAATTTTGATGATGAAATGCCAATAGGGCACGGAGAGAAATCATTGTGGATAGTTGGCAGATACATAGAGCCGACTGAGAAGGAAATGCTTTTGATAAGATGGCACATGGGAGGCTATGACGCAAATTATGAGGCGAATTCAGAGACAATAAAGCATAAATGCCCAGAGCTTGTGTTTATGCAGTCAGCTGACAGGATTGTTTCAAGCTGGTGCAATGTCTAGAAAATAAAAGCAAACACAAAGAATATCACATAGATTAACGGCACTATGCCCAGCATGCTGAACTCTGTAATCCTGTGCATCTTCATCAGTTTTGCTTCCTGCTTTCTCTCATGCAGCTCAAGCATTACAACATTCAGGATAAATGTAACCAATAATATGAAATAAGTCAATACCATGAACTTGTCTGCAAGTGTAAGGTAGCCGACAGGCGGAATCTGGCTTGATATTGCAATATGAAACATGACAGCTGCCACCAGGCTTGAGCCCGCCATTCCCAGCCTTGTTGTAATCTTGTCAGGATCCAATACAAAGCTGAACATGGTAACCATCATAATGAAGAACACAGGAAGAAATGTCTTTAGGAATGAGTTGAATGCAATTCTTGAAATATCAACATTGAATATGTATTGTGAATAGGTTTCATCATAAGGCTTGTAGTAATGCTCTTTCACTTCTGTTTCCCAGCCGTCAATGTTCCAACCTGTGAATGCGATGCTGTCATCAATGCCGCTTTCCTTCTCAACAGGAACATAAACCAGGCTGTCTACTGTGTTTTCCTTGTCTTCCAGTATGATTTGCATCTTCTGGCTGTCAAACGGGAATGATTTTAAGTCAACAGGGCTGTTTAATGCAGCCTGTATTCTATAGAACTTCTCATTAGGCTCGTCTATAATCTTGTCAACAGATGAAGCCCTTCCGTTCACAAACTCAAAGTCGCTGCACTTGTCCTCGCACTTCATTGAAAGATAGAAGTCAGCTGTGAATGAGCCTGTGGAAATATCGAACTTTCCCAAGTTAAGTATATACAAGCCTACATCCACATTCTGCGCAGATGCCATCGGAGATGCTATTGAAAGCAGCATAACTAAAGCCAGTGCAAACATTAAAATTTTATTCATGTTGGAAGAAGAATAAATGAAGTTATTTATAAAAGTTGCGGATTGGCTTACTTGCGATAAGCCATTTCTGCAAATATTTGCTCTTTTCTGGTTTTAATATTCCTGTTTTTCACAATCAGCTTTTTGATGAAATCATTTTCAAAATAAATCTCAGCAACTTGCTCCATGCCAGGAAGCAAACCAGGCATCCCTTTTGCAGTTTCACGCGCATCCTTGTCATCCAGTATCATCTCATACACATCAGGCTGTATCTGCCTTTGGTTCTTTGAGAACTTAAGTATGTATCTCGGATCGCGGTGCAGGCAATTTGAAAGAAAGCCATGCCTGTTAAATGAATTAAACTGCTGTTGGGACATTTGGACAAGACTGCCTTTTGTACCCTGATTTATTGCAGTGACATTATAAGGCGGCGAGAATAATATTTCAAAAACACAATCAACAGCCATTCCAGCCTGCCTTCCAACAGAAGCATATCTTCCGGGGGAAAGCTCATGAATTATCTTGTCTGGCAAATGGTGCAAATCATCACCAAAGAATGTTGCCATGTCCATCATTGATTCTAACGTTTTTAAGTCTGCCATTGTATCACCTAAGAATAATTGATAAATTAAGAGTTAATAAAGTTAATCCCAAGCGGCTTTCCCGACGTAACCTTTATATAATTCCATCATCTTAAATCCCTATAATGGACTTCAAGGCAATACAGGACAAGTGGCAGAAACGCTGGGAAGCAAAGAAGATTTTCAAGTCAAAAGAGAATCCAAAGAAGAAAAAATACTATGTTCTTGAGATGTTTCCTTATCCTTCAGCATCATACCTGCACATGGGGCACGTAAGAAACTATACAATGGGCGATGTAATTGCCAGATTCAAGAGAATGCAGGGATTTAATGTTCTTTACCCAATGGGCTATGACTCATTCGGGCTTCCAGCAGAAAACGCAGCAAAGAAAGCAGGAATTCATCCTAAAGAATACACTGAAAACGCAATAAAAAACATAATGGCTTACCAGAAAGCCCTTGGAAACAGCTACGACTGGGATAGGGTATTGGCAACTCACCGCCCTGAATACTACAAGTGGAATCAATACTTCTTCATTAAATTGTTCGAGAAGGGATTGGCATACAGGGGAGAAGCTCCTGTAAACTTCTGCGATTCCTGCAACACAGTATTAGCAAATGAAGAAGTCGAGGCAGGCAAGTGCTGGCGCTGCGGAACAGAAGTCACAACAAAGTCACTGAGCCAGTGGTTTTTGAAGACAACAGCATACACAGAAGAACTTTTGAATGACATTGACAAGCTGAACTGGTCTGACAAGATAAAAGAAATCCAGAGAAACTGGATTGGAAAGAGCAACGGCACAATAATTAATTTTACAATAGACAATAAAATATGGCCTGTATTCACAACACGCCCTGACACTGTTTTTGGCGTTACTTTTATGGTAATATCAGCCCAGCACCCAAAGCTGAAAGAGCTGGTGAAAGGAACAAAAGAAGAAGCAGGCGTGATGGCTTTCTCTGAGAAATGCAAAAGAGCAAAATCAAGGGAAGAGATTGAAGAATTGGGCAAGGAAGGGGCTTTCACAGGCAAGTATGCAGTCAATCCTATTACAAATGACAAGATACCTGTCTGGGCAGGAAACTTTGTACTTGCAGAATATGGTTCAGGCATGGTAATGGCTGTTCCGACACATGATCAAAGAGATTTTGAGTTCGCAAGGAAATACAATTTGCCTTTGAAGGTTGTGATTCAGCCAAAGAATAAGCCATTGAAAGAAAACGAGATGACAGAAGCATACACAGAAGAAGGAATTCTTGTTAATTCAGCACAATTCAACAATATTGAAAACAAGACAGCAATTGAAAAAATCACTGATTACATTGAAAGCAAGAAATTAGGAAAAAGAACAGTCAATTACAAAATAAGAGACTGGCTAATCTCAAGGCAAAGATACTGGGGCACTCCAATCCCGATGATTTTCTGCGACAAGTGCGGAATAGTGCCTGAGAAAGAACTGCCATTACTGCTTCCAGAGGATGTTTCATTCAAGGAAAACGGAAACCCTATGCTTACAAGCAAGAAATTCCAGAATGTTAAATGCCCAAAATGCGGCGCAAAAGCAAGAAGGGAAACAGACACAATGGGTGGCTTCATGGACAGCAGCTGGTATTTCATGAGATACTGCTCTCCAAAAGAAAAAAATAAGCCCTTTGACGCAAAAGAAGTGGAATACTGGATGCCTGTTGACCAGTACATCGGCGGAATAGAGCACGCTGTCGGGCATTTGATATATTCAAGATTCTTTACAAAGGCATTAAGGGATATGGGGCTTTTGAAATGCGATGAGCCGTTCTCTGCATTGTTCAACCAGGGAATTGTATATAGAGATGGAAAAAAGATGTCAAAGAGCGCAGGCAATGCAGTAACTCAGGATGACATTTCAAAGGATTATGGTATTGACACCGCAAGATTATTTTTAATGTTTGTAGCATCCCCTGAAAAAGAAATGGAATGGAGCGCAACAGGCATTGAAGGCAGCTTCAAGATAGTAAACAAGATAATTGCATTGTTTGAAGAATATAAGGAAGAAAATAATTCAAAAGACAAATTGATTATCAGCAAGACTCACAGGACAATAAAAGAAGTTACAATTCATATTGAGCAGTTTGAATTCAACAAGGCAGTGATTTCACTGATGGAATTCATTAACAGCCTGCATGCATATTCCGGCAGAGTCAGCAAGAAAACATGGGAAAAGGCATTGGAAGCATTGTGCTTATTGTCATCTCCGTTCATACCCCACATCTGCGAAGAATGCTGGGAAACACTTGGTAAAAAGCCATTTGTCTCAAATTCAAAATGGCCTTCTTTTGACGAGAAGAAGATTGACTTGAAAGCAGAAGCCATGGAGCAGATTGCAGAGAATGTAGCTTCTGATATAAGAAAAGTCCTTGAGCTTGCAAAGATAGAGAAGCCAAACAAGGTTACTTTATTCACAGCAGACAAATGGAAGTATGAGCTTGTTGAGCACGTGAAGAAATTAAACACGAGAAATGCAGGCGATATAATCAAGTCAGTAAAGCAAACGCCGTTGAAACAGCC
>JBAZYQ010000053.1:0-7748 GCA_041659245.1 Candidatus Nanoarchaeia archaeon | reverse complement strand
GCGGCTCTTTCAGCAGAAAGCTCCATATCTTAAGAGTACTCTTTTGGTACTTGATAATACCCATATAGTACTATAAAGAAAGCATATATAAAAAGCTTTCGGGCTGAAAAGAGTAAAGTATAAAAGGCAGCTTGGAATTCCAGCATTAGACAGTTTAGGGGGTAAAAAATGAAAGGAAAAACATTAGGCGCAGTAGGCGGTTTGGTCGCGGCACTTAGCTTGGCTGGATGCACAGAAACACATAATTATGTAACCGAAGGGGCAGCACAGTTCTTAAGCAATGAAGGATGGAAATATGTTTCAGAAACTGAAGAAGCATATGAGGTTGAGAATGAAGGTGAGAATAAAGCGCATGTCTGCAGTAGCCGATTCATTGATTTTTTAACACAAGTCAAAAAATTAAGAGGCATTAACCCAGAGGGAAATGTAGACACTGAATATGTATGTTGCATTCTTGAGCAACACACTCATTATGTGTTTCCAACTACAACTTATGATACTTACGCAGCATATTGCGAATTCCTAAAGCAGTAATCTTTTCTTTTTATTATTTTCTTAGAAGCCATCTAATCATTATCAGGGGATTATAAGGGCGCCCCCTTATTGGCTTTCCCTCCATACTTATCGGCTTTCTCCACCTTAATGCCAAAAGAAAAACAAAAGGTTTATAAACAACGTGCGTAATTCTCTCACTCATGGCAGAACTTAAAATTGTAGTAAGCGACCCAAAGACAGGGAAGAGCTACCAAAAGGCTCTTGCAGAGAATGTGCTTATCGGAAAAAAGCTAAAGCAGAAAATAAAAGGCGATGAATTAGGGCTTGCAGGATATGAATTGGAAATAACAGGTGGCTCTGACGACTCAGGCTTTGGAATGAGAAGCGACATGGAAGGGCTCTTAAAAAGAAGCGCAATGCTTACAAGCGGCGTCGGAATAAGAAACAAGGTAAGAATAAATAAAGAGCAGGGAATAAGATTAAGAAGAACAGTTGCTTCAAACACAATCATAGAAAAGACTGCCCAGGTTAATTTGAAAGTCATAGCTTACGGTCCAGAATCTCTTGACAAGCTTTTAGGCAAGCAAGAGAAAGCGGAAACAGCTCAATGAAAACCTACAAAGCAAAAAGTGCGATAGTCGGTAGAAAGAAAGGTGACAATCCGGATTTCAAGCCGTGTTTCATAAGCCTGTTTAATGGCAATGAGCCGCACAAATCCGGCGAAGTTCCTTTTGAAGTTCTTGATTTTGACGCAATACACAAGGTAATAATCAACGGGCTTGACGTGAATTACCTGCTGCCCGGCAATGACCTTATAGTGAATGACCTTGAATCCATCAGTGTTGATGTCCACGGCGAGCACATACACTTGAGTGGAAAGCAGAAAAAATAAGGTGTTGCAATATGAAATCAGAAGAAAAAAGCCTTATGGGAATTGTTCTTGCATTAAGCGCTGAATTTGATTTTAAAGCAAAGATTACGCCTGAATCGCTGTATGACTTAATGCGCAGAGTAAGGGCTGTCCTGCCTCCAGATGCTCCTGATGTATTTGCTGCATATGATTCTGCCGAAAAAGTAAGGCAAATCATGGACAGGCTTGTTGGGCTGCACATAATGAAAAATGAAAATGGCGAGTACCCGCTTGGCGGTATAGGAATTATGCGCGCCAGCGGCGTTTGCTTTAATTCAGCATATATGCGTGCTGCTTACAATATAACGCAAGAATGGTTCAGTCAGTGGGAAAGAAAATAAAAAAAGAATTATTTATTCTTAGGCATTATTTCAATTATTCTTCTCCACTATATCCTCCAAAGGCACTGTGAAGTATGTCGCATACCCCTGCTCTCTAAGCGCAACTCTTGCATTTTTGTCATCAATGGGATATCCTGAAACAATCTCTATCAGACTGTTCCTGCTGTCCAGGACAACAACTTCGCTGTCCCATGCAAGAAGCTCATAAGTCTTTCTTTCATCATCAGGCGTATTTATCATAACCGCCTTCTCTCCGTTTAACAAGCCGTCCCTGTAAGTGCATTTTACGTAGTGTTTCATTTTGTTCCCTCCTTTTCAACAATGTCTTCCAGTGGCACAAAGAAGTATCTCGGATTTCCTTCTTCCCTTGCCATTACCTGCACTGTTGAATTATCCAATTTTCTCATGCCGAGCAGTTCTATCAGCGCATTTTCCTTGTCCAAAAAAGTGAGCTCAGTGTCAAACGTGAAAAAAGAATATTCATGAGCCTCGCTGCACGTCTTGATGGTTGCTATTTTCTCGTTATTCCACATTCCCTTTTGGTATTTGCATTTAAGGTAGTATTTCATTTCTTCACCCCAAAATATTCCCTGCCTTTGTCAGTCAGCACATAAGTATAAGCAAGGTATTGTCCCAATCCATGCCCTAAAATCTCATCTTCATCTATGTCCTTTCCGGGCTTAAGCCATCCTTGCTCTATTCCATAATTTACGCCGTCAACCAAAAACTGGTTTCTCATAGTGTGCCCATCAACAATAATAAAATTTGCTCCCCTGTCAGCAAAAGCCCTTTTCAGGCTTGCCTCCAAGTCCTTGTCTGTATAGTCCTTGTTCATTTTAATTGCCTCCTTTTATTCCGAATTTTTCCTCAGCATTCTTAAAATCATATTCTGTTGCCTCAATCTTCTCAGGAACGATGGTTTTCTTTGGCTTATTCTTCTCTTCCCATTCTTGTTTAAGCCGCTTATTCCTTTCCTGCCAATATGCCTTGCTTATTCTGCCGGGGTTTTTTGCATATGCCTCAAGCTTTTTCTCCCATTCTCCTGGAAGATATCTATGTATCTTCATAGGAATTTCAACGGCAGGAATCTTGCCATTCGCAGATTTAATCAGCTCTCCCGGCCTTCTGCTGGAGCCATCCTGAACATATGTGGCAAAAAATACCTTCTCTTTGCCATAATCTATTCTTATAGAATGGCTGTAAGTAAAGTGTGCCTCTATCTTAAGCCCATTGTATTGAAATGCCGATGCCAATACTATAATGTCAGTTCCATATTCACCGTCGGACCAGTCTGTCGTGTCGCCGAATATCATGACAAGCAAATCAGCCTTCTGCGCAATCTGCTTCTCCTTCGCCTCGTTCTGCCTTTCAGAAATTAGCTGTTCCAGCTCAAATTTTTTCATTTTTCTCTCCTCTTTTTTATCCCAAAATTCTTCTCAGCTTCTTCCATCTCCCTGTCAGGCGCTTCAGGCGATTCACGCCATGCCCTTTCCCTGTCTTTCTTCCACTTCTTTTCCTGCTCTTCGCGAAGCTCTTTTTGCATTGCAGATGGATTCGTGAAATACTTCTCAAGATGCCCAACCCAGTCTCCCCACACATAGGATTTTATTTTCAGATTATGGAACTCGTTATGATGCCTGTCATATTCTGCCTCTGCATGAAAAACTTTTGCTGAATTGAATTTTATTGTCAGTTTCCTACCCACATAGCACTCAGACCTGTAGTCAATGTTAACATCTTTAAAATCTATGCGCCATGCAGTATCATAATATGCAGCCGGACCAAAAGGGTCTGTGCCTTCCACTGAGTCATAAGCCCTGCCATGTGCCTTTGCCACAGTGCATGCTTTCTCATAAATTCCCTGCTGTTCTGCTTCCCTTATCCTCTCGGCTATAATGGCCTCAAGCTCCATTTTTTTCATTTTTTCACCTCCTTTTCCGGTATCTGTGCCACGCCCCTTTGTTTCCATTCAGGCCAACTGTCAAACTCATCAGCCATTTCCTTAACACCATCCCAAAATTTTTTCTTGTCAGGCAGAACAGGCCGCTCGATAGGCTTTGTCACTTGCGCTCCAATCCTATCCTCCAGGATAGGCTTCAGCACTATCTTCATCAACAGGCAATGGGAATCCTTGTTGCACTGCCTCTCATTGAAGCAAAGCTCGTCTGCATATTTCTTCAAAGAGATATCAAATGGGCAAATCACCATCTTCTTGTCAGGGAAGATATTGCCAAACCTGCACTTGTCAGGCATTGGCTCCTTCTTTCCCTTCAATACCCCCCTCTTTGAGATGTTCAGCTCAATGCGGCCCTTGTAATTCAATACAAAGTCCTGCAAAACATCTGCATATTCCTCCAATGGAAGAGTGTCCTCATTGTCATCCCAGAAGCTGCCTGTGTCTGCAATGTCCCTTATGCTTGAAATGAAAAATCTTTTGCAGTTATATGAATCAGCCATCTCAGCCGTCTCCATCAGCTCGCACACATTATCCTTGCGAAGCATGTAGACAATTGTTATGGGAAAAGAAACCTTGTCTATCTTGTCCAGCGGCTTCTCGCTGTGATGCGAGCCGTAAACCCCAACCCGCACTTCAACATCTGTCATGTCAATGCTTTCAAGCCGCTTTATTTTTGCGCCGTTTGTGTAGATTGTTGTCCTCAGGCCGTTCTCCCTGTTAAAGGAAACCATCTGCTCAATATCCTTGTGCAGCGTAGGCTCGCCTCCAAGAAGAATGACTTTCTGTATTTGGCTTTTGTAATGCAGAACATGCTCCTTGTAGTCTTCCAAAGGCATGTCGTCTTTTCCAAGGCTGTCCGCATAAAAGCAGGCTTTGCACCGAAGGTTGCACTTGTTTGTAATGAACAATTGCAATGTGCTTGAAAGCCGCGCTGGAACTTCCTCCCACCTTGTTTCGTCGTACTGCAGAGTTCTCTCTAGCTCACTTGTTTTCATAAAAATCACCACCTCTATTTTCCCCAGCTAAAACCTCTTTTAACGAAGGGAACAATACAATATTCTCATAAAGTCTTATTAAACAGAGGTTTATCAGTAAAGCAACCAAATGGTTTAGTTTTAGCAACTTAAATGTAAAAGTATATAAGCAATAAAGAATTCCAAAAATCCATGGCGCTAAGGCTCACGCTTCCAATGCTTGAAAAGCACGCAACAGTCAAGGACCATATTGTCTCGATTCTTTCAAACGACTGGCCGCTTACTGCAAAGAAGCTCCATCTTGCAATAAAAAAGAAATACGGAAAGAATGTCACTTACCAGGCTGTTTACAAGTCTGTCCATGAATTAATGAAGGAGATGGTTATCAAGAAGTCAGGCGAAGGCTACCAAATCAGCGAGGACTGGGTTAAATCGCTTCACAAGTTCACAGAAGTTGTCGAGTCAAACTATTTCACAAAGGAAAGGCTGACTGCAATTGGGGGATTGAAGGATTCAAAAAGCGAGGGCAACATAAATATCCTCAAGTTCCAGAATTATTTTGACACTGAGAAATATATCTATTACCTGCTAAAGCATTCGATTGCAACATCAAAGATAAAAGAGATATGCATTCACCACGTCCACGAATGGGCGCCATTGTTCTACATGAGGGCTGAATATAACAAGGGAATTGCTGCAATGCACACGAAAATTTACAGGCTTTGCAGGGGGGATACGGCGACAGACAAATGGTGCTGCTCTTTTTACAGGCAATTGAACCAGAAAG
Source organism: Candidatus Nanoarchaeia archaeon (assembly GCA_041659245.1). GTDB lineage: Archaea > Nanobdellota > Nanobdellia > SCGC-AAA011-G17 > GW2011-AR17 > UBA9640. The sequence continues at coordinate 2,284 of JBAZYQ010000053.1, read as the reverse complement.
CCAAATGCAATGCAAGCTGCGCAGATGTTGCAGAGCTTATTGTTTTTGAAGACACAGTCATACAGGTGTTCCTGCCGTCTGCAATCAGGGATTCAATGGATTCTATTTTAAAAAAAGCAAAGACAATAGCTGATGTTGACGTGAAAAAGCTAATTAAAGAAGCCTTGGAAAAGGACACAACAATAGAAGTAGTGATAAGCAAGGACCCGGAGATATCAAGGCAGATAAGGGAAAAGACATTGAGCTATTTTAAGTGAGCCAATATCCCCTGGTTTCCTATACATTTATAAACATTCTTTATTTTCTATAGCCCTATGGCGAGGAAGAAAAAGGAAGCAGAAAAGCCGATTGAAGAGCTTAAAGCGCCTCCGGCACCGCAGAATAATGCTCCAATAAAGCAGGAATTGCCTGCCAAAGAGCTTCCAAAAGCAGAACCAATTGCAGTTAAAGAGCCAATTGCTGTAATCAAAGAGCCATTAAAAGAAGATTCTAAGAAAAAGAAGCCAAAGCAGGAAAAGCAAAAGCCGGTAAAAATAAAAGCAGAAACCAAGAAGCCAGAACAAGCAGTTGAAATCCAGCCGCCTTCTGTGGAAGTCAAGAAAGAAGAGCCTGTTGAAGAGGTTACTAAACACGAGAAATCCAAAAAAGAAAAGCACGTCAAAGCACCCAAGCAAGAAAAGCCAATAGAAGCTCCAAAAAAAGTAGAGCACAGGGACCTTCCAAAGCTGGCAAAAGTCCAGCCTGAAATAAACATAGGGATGATTGGGCACGTTGACCACGGAAAAACTACACTAGTCTCCCGCCTTACAGGCAAGTGGACAGACACTCACAGCGAGGAAGTCAAGAGGGGAATCACAATCAGATTAGGCTATGCAAACACAATTTTCTACAAATGCCCTAAATGCGAGGGCTTTGAGGCATACACTTCAGCAGCAATATGCCCTAAATGCGATTCAGTATGCATTCCTTTAAGAAAAGTCTCATTTGTTGACGCGCCAGGGCACGAAACACTGATGGCAACAATGCTTTCAGGCTCCGCGATAATGGACTGCGCAGTTCTTATGGTTGCCGCGAACGAGCAGTGCCCGCAGCCGCAGACAAAAGAGCACCTCATGGCTTTGGAAATAGGCGGTGTGAAAAACATAATAATTGTCCAGAATAAGATTGACCTGGTTTCAGAGGAAGACGCATTGAAGAATTACGAGCAGATAAAGACATTCACAAAAGGGACTTTTGCAGAGAATGCCCCGATAATACCAATGGTTGCGCAACAGGGAATTAATGTTGACGCACTAATTTACTCAATACAGGAATTATTCAAGACGCCGATAAGGGACCTAACAAAAGACCCAATCATGTTCATTGCAAGAAGTTTCGATATCAACAGGCCCGGAACAATGCCTGAAAAAATAATGGGCGGGGTTCTTGGCGGCGCATTAAAGGAAGGTTTGCTTAAGAAAGGGCAGAAAGTTGAGATAAAGCCAGGCAGAAAGCAGGGAAAGGAAGGAAAAACAGTATGGCTTCCAATCAATACAGAAATTGTCAGCATAAGAACAGGCGAAGACCCGATTGATGAGGCAACACCCGGCGGCTCAATAGCATTAATGACAAAGCTTGATCCTGCGCTTGTAAAAGCAGATGCATTAGGCGGAAACCTGGTTGGATTGCCGGGCAAACTGCCTGACAGCTGGACAGAATTTGACCTAACTCCAAAACTGCTTGAAAGAGTGGTTGGCTCTGAAAAAGAAATAACAGTGGAGCCGATAAAGAAAGGGGAAGTCCTTATGCTTAATGTTAATTCAAGCGTTACAACAGGCGTTGTAAGCAATATTGCAAAAGAGCTTGTTCACGTCGTGTTAAAGAGGCCTGTCTGCGCAAGGAAATCAGACAAGATTACAATCTCAAGACTCCTGGGGCACAGGTTCAGATTGATTGGCTTTGGAATGATTAAGTAAAGTATATTCTGCAAACTACATATTAGAGTTCTAAAATGCTTTTATATTAGCAGATTATTCTTCTTAGCATGAAGATAACAATAGGGGGTGTGCCTGGCGCCGGTAAAAGCACTGTGGCAAAGAAGGTTGCCGAAAAACTGGGGTATGACTTCTATTCAATCGGCGCAATAAGAAGAAAGCTTGCAGAGGAAAAAGGGCTTACAATTCATGAGTTTAACAGCCTGCCTGAGAATACGGACAGCATGGTTGACGAATACCAACGACAGCTGGGGAAAGATGGTGACAATTTCGTAAACGAGGGCAGGCTGGCTTTCCATTTTGTGCCTGAT
>JBAZYQ010000052.1:0-7861 GCA_041659245.1 Candidatus Nanoarchaeia archaeon | reverse complement strand
TAAAAACAGATGTTTTTCATTTTTAGTTCCTCCCTAGTTTTGTTTCGCCTAATATCAGCTCAATCTTGTATTCAAGCCCCTGCGCAGGTATTACTTCTGTGCAAAAGGTTTCTGTTTGCATTGCAACAAGAAGCGCAGATGTATTTTTGTATTCCTCAACTGCATATTCATCGGAATAGCAGCCACCATCATCTCCCTGATAGTATCTCTGCGTCTTGCGAATAAGATAGTACTGCCCTTCTATTGATTTCACAGGCGGCGCAGCCTCAAAAGAAAGTTTCATCTCAAGCTCCCTTGCGGCAAGAGGCATTTGCCCTGTTTTTGCGGCAGACAAGAGCGCGGCTTTCAAGGCATCCTGGTTCTTATATTCGCCAACTCTATAAGACGAATTTCTTAGGTTGTCTATTTTTTCCAGTGTATAGTACTTCATTTTTCCCTCCTGTATTTTTCTTTCAAATCCTCGATTAGCTTTTGCAGTCCATTGCTTACTTCAACCTTGTAAGGCGTGTTCTTCTCAATCAGCACGTCCATATCCTTCATTCCATATCCCATGTCAGACAATTTCATGTGCGCATACTTGTCATCCATTCTTGTCTTCTCAGGGATTCTTGCAACCTGCTCAATGCAGTACTTCCTTGTCTCGTGGATTAAAGGCAGCTCAACGCACCTCTTTCCATTCTCCATGACTTTCTGCAAAAGTCCCTCTCCCTGCACCTGCTCTCCTTCAAGAGCAATCACATCCTTCACCATTCTTCCGTTTGCATCATAAATCCTGTAAACCTGCTTTCTTCCCGGAAGAGTTTCCTTTCCTTCAGACAGCTTCATCTTTGGAACAAGTTTTCCCTCAAGAGTGTCCTCGTTAAGCTTGTACACGCCGCTGATTGCAGGCGCGTCTCTTGAAGTTATCATCTCTGTTCCTACTCCGAAAGCATCGATTTTTGCTCCGTTCAAAAGCATCTCGCGAATCTTGTATTCATTCAGGTCATCGCTTGCCATTATCTTCACGTAGGAAAGCCCCTCAGAATCCAGAATCTGCCTTACCTTCTTGCTTAAGTCAGTCAGGTTGCCAGAATCCAATCTCACTCCTTTCAGTTTTTTTCCTTTTGCCTCCATCTCTTTTGCAACAGCTGCTGCTTTCTTTGCGCCTTCAACAGTGTCATAAGTGTCTATGAGAAAAACTGACTTGTCTCCAAAGGTTTCTGCGTACGCCCTGAATGCGTCTGCCTCATTTTCAAAAGACATTACATAGGCGTGCGCCATTGTGCCTGAGATTGGCACTCCAAACTCTTTTCCGGCAAGAACATTTGAAGTTGATGCGCATCCTGCAATGTAGCAGGCTCTTGAGCCTTTTAATCCTGCGTCTGCGCCGTGCGCTCTCCTTAATCCAAACTCTGCAACTGCTTTTCCGTTTGCAGCCTCCACCACTCTTGATGCTTTTGAGGCAACCATTGTCTGGAAGTTCACTGCGTTAAGAAGATAGGTTTCCACCAGCTGCACTTCCATCTTCGGGCCTGTAATCCTTAAAATTGATTCGTTTGGGAAAACAGGCGTTCCTTCTTTTACAGCATATACTTCTCCTGTGAACTTGAAGTTCTTTAATGACTGCAGGAATTCTTCAGAAAAAAGCTCCTGGCTTCTCAGGTATTCCACATCTTCTTCTGTGAAATGCATGTTTTCAAGGTACTGGAGAGCCTGCTCAAGCCCTGCCGCAATCATGTAGTGCCTGTTTTGAGGCAGCTTTCTCACAAACATGTCAAATGTTGCTGTCTCTGTCTTCTTGTGCTGCTGGTAGCTTGCATCCATTGTAAGCTGGTATAAGTCTGTGAGCATTGCCATGTTGTCTTCAGTTACAAAGCCCTTGCTTGCCTTTGTTTCGAGGTTTGTCATTTTGTTTTTCTCCTTGTTAGTGTCTTTCTTACACTAACCATATTGTATAGAATACACTAACTAATATATAAACCTTTTGGTTCTATGAACCGAAAGGTTAGGAACGAAGTGACTAAACCTTTCGGAGCCTGAAAGGCGACGAGAGGTTTCGAACGATAGTGAGAAAAGCTTTCTATGGGAAAGCAAAGAGAGATAGATGAGGGAGAATGGAAAGGCTTATTAATAGCTGTAATATTCCCACCTATATGACCAGTAGGCCTAGTATTGAAGAATGGCTCGCAAAAAAGAGCCTCGCTGACCTCAAGAAACTTGGATGGAGAGTAAGAGGAACAGCAGATGACATTGTAGAGCTGGCTTTTACTCCTGCGCAAAAAAAGAGCCCGGAATATTTGGAATTTCTAGTTTCATTGTACAATCCCATGTCTAATCTTAAAGAAATAAAAGAAAAGATGCGAAAGGTTTACAAACTGTAATTTTTTAGTTTTCAAAAAATAATCAAAATAAGATTTATTTCTTTGCCGCTTCAAGCATATCAAGAATTATTTTTCCAATTGCCGGGCTTTACTACTAGCTTCCATTCTAGGACACCAAAATTAAAAAAGAAAATCAGCCTCGGATTAAAAAAACAAAAAAAGAAAAGAGCTAATGCCCCCGAGGCAATGGGAGCATTAGCGTAATAGTAAGGGCATCGGGGGTATTCTAGTTAGAACTAAAATATGTATGCCCTTAACCATGAGTTCACCTGATAAACTCTATTCCCAGCTCGTGGTTCATCTGAGTGCCTTTTGTCACTTTTGACTTGTCAGACTTTCCGAGGATGTAGGGCGAGTTTACGCCTGTTATGATTGTCATAACCCTCATCTTGCCTGCCATGTCGTTTGTGACTCTTGCGCCCCAAATGACGTTCGCGTCTGCGTCTAAAGCTTCGGTGATCATCTCGCCTGCTCTGCTAACTTCGTCAAGTGTCAGGTCTGCTCCGCCTGTTATGTGGATCAAAGCGCCTGTTGCACCCTCGTAAGTTACGTCAAGCAAAGGATTGCTCAATGCACGCTTTACCGCTTCTTCAACCCTGTGCTCAGAGTCTGATTCGCCCACTCCGATGACTGACACATCGCCGCCGGCCATGATAGCCTTGACGTCTGCGTAGTCCAGGTTGACTAATGACGGTACTGCGATTATCTCTACAATTCCTTTAATCATTGTTGAGACTAGCTCGTTTGCAACTGCAAATGCCTGCTGTACTGGCAGGTTTCCTGCAATTTGTACCAGCCTGTTGTTGTCAATGACAATTACTGTGTCAGAGACTTCCCTAAGCTGCTGCAATCCGAATTCTGCCTTGTCAATTCTTGCCCTTTCAATGTCGAAAGGCATTGTAACGCAGCCGATAACAATTGCGCCTGCTTCTTTTGCAATCTGTGCTACAACTGGTGCTGCGCCTGTTCCTGTGCCGCCGCCCATTCCTGCTGTGACAAACACCATGTCAGAGCCTTTCAAAGCTTCCTTTACCTCTGAAATCTGCTCCTTTGCAGCTTCTCTTCCCTTGTCCGGGAAACCGCCGCATCCAAGCCCTCTTGTCAGGTCTCTTCCGATAAGTATCTTCTTATCAGCTTCCATGAGATCTAAGTGCTGCTTGTCGGTGTTCATTGCAATAATTTCTGCACCCTGAACTCCCTTTTTGTATAGCCAGTTTGTGGCGTTTGAGCCGCCGCCACCAACACCAATTACCTTAATGTTGGCTTGTCCGATTGTCGATTCACTGGACTTGAAGTCCGGTGCTGCCTTCAGTGCGTTCTGCACGATAAATTCCATTTTTTTGCCTCCTTTATTGAAGTTTTTAACATTCGAAAGTATATTGTAAACTACAATAATCTTTATATACTAGTTTATGCTATACTCTCTTTAGAAATGTGTGTTCGCCAAAACACTTGTTTCGCCAAATCGTAAACCTTCGCCAAAAGGTTTTGAAAGCCAGTCACCAAGGTCTCGCCAAAAACCTTGTTAAGCTTTTCTATATTTTTTAATGAATGAGGGAGTATTTAAAGATTATTGAATTGCAAACTATATTTTGCAGAATATAATTGCCCCTTTTTTAAGACGAAAAACACGAATTTTAAAAAAATATTAGTCCCTGCGCTGTGGTGCAGGACTATGAAAGAGTAAATAAAATAATTTTCGCATTAAAAAATAAGTTTTATTTCTCGATAGATTTTTAAACAATAACACATTTAAGAAATGCTATGGAGTTTTCAAATGGAGATGAGATACAGGTTGTTCTCGAGGACAAATCAATGCACGGCAAGTACATTGAAAGCGCTGACAAGAATTTTGTCACATTAAAGCTCGACTCTGGATACAACATTGGAATTGAAAAAAAGAAAGTCAGATCAATTAAATTAATAAAAAAATTTCACGCTGAGAAACAAAACAAGGAATCAGTGAAAGAGGACAAGAATAAAAAAACAGTTGTTATTCTCCACACAGGCGGCACAATAAGCTCTGCAGTTGATTATGCAACAGGAGCTGTAACCCCGCATTTTTCCCCTGAAGAGCTTGTTGCAATGTTCCCTGAAATAAAAGATATTGCAAACATCAAGTCAAGGCTCATGGGAAACATGGCTTCTGATGACATGAGGTTTGCGCATTATAACCTTATTGCAAAAGAGATTGAAAAAGAAGTCAAGGCAGGGGCAGAGGGGATTATTATAACCCACGGCACTGACACAATGCATTACACCTCGGCAGCCCTTGAGTTCATGCTGGAAAGCCTTCCAATACCTGTTCTATTAGTCGGCTCGCAGAGAAGCTCTGACAGGGGAAGCTCTGACGCCGCAATGAACCTCATTTGCGCTGTGAATTTCATTGTAAAATCAGACTTTGCAGGCGTTGCAATATGCATGCATCATTCAATCAATGACAGCAAGTGCATTATCATTCCAGGAACAAGCGCGAGGAAGATGCATTCATCAAGAAGGGACGCATTCAAGGCAGTCAATGGCGAGGATATTGCAGAAGTTGACTATCATTCAGGCTCAGTAAGAATGCTGCACGGCAATTACAAGAAGAAAGAGAAAAGAAACCTGCAGGTTCACGTGATGAATGAAAAACTCAAGATTGGATTTGTCATCTCCCATCCAAACATGTTTGCATCAGAGCTTCTGGCTTATGAGGGCTTTGACGGGCTTGTTCTTGAAGGGACAGGATTGGGGCATTTCCCAATCTCTGAAATTGATGCAAATACAAAGGAGCACAAGAAGATTCTTGCCGCTATCCAGAAGCTTGCAAAGAAAATGCCTGTTGTGATGTCATGCCAGACCATATTTGGAAGGGTTGACTTGAATGTATATTCTCCTGGAAGGGTTTTGCAGGACGCAGGCGTATTGGGCAATTTCAACCCGATGACTCCCGAGTGCACATTCATAAAATTAGCTTGGCTTCTAAGCAATCATCCGAAACAGGTTAAGGAATTGATAATGGAGAACCTGCGCGGAGAGATTATAAAGAGAATTTTAGAGTAGAAAGCCTAAATAGGCCACATTATCTTGTAAGCCTTAATATACACTTTTGCCTTGCCTTTAAGCCCTGCCTGCTCAGCCATGATTGCAGCTTCCAGGTACATCTCTTTTCTTGCATATTCTTCTGACATATTTTCATACAGGTCATTTGCCTTCCTTCTTATGCCCGCCATGTCAGCCACAAGAGCAGCCCCAAGAGAATTGCCTTCGTTCTTTTTTTCAGCAATTGCTTTGTCAAACATCTCAAAAGCTATGTCCTCAAGCCCTGCATCCCTTGCAGTATTGCCTGCTGAAATATAGTCATTTTGTGCCTTAAACCCGGAAATGGCTGTTTTAGCCAGCCTGTCGGCTTCATCATCCTTGCCATGGCTCTTTGCAATATATGCTTCTGTTGCATATTCCATAGGTCTTTTTAGTTTCATAGTTTACCCTAAAAGTGTTACTATTTATTAGTAAATACCACTATTTAAGGCTTTCGGAAGCTAAAATATAAAAAAAAGGCAGTGGAAAGCCCCTATGGCTTGTATGTGGAAAGTTTCTCTTTCATCTTCACAAGCGCAAGCATAAATGCCATATTGCTTCTTATGTCCAGCTCTAATCCATTTGCATCCTGCATTTTTTCCAGCTTTTCGTAATTAATTCCCTGTACAGATGAGCTACCTGCGTTTACCCCGGGTATTGCCGCTATCTCCAGCAGGTCTTCCTTATGTTTTGTAAAGAAAGAGGGCTGTTTGCATCTTCCTGCTGGCTGCATGAAATCAACAAGAACAGAATAATGCGACTCTGTCTCAGAATAAGGAATCATGTAAACAGACAGCTCGACTCTCTCAAAAGAGTTGCCTATGCTTGCAACTCCATAAGTTGAAGCAGGAGGCTGTTTCATGGCTGTAAATATATCTTTGTCAGGCAGATGCGAAAACTCAATTCCCGCCATCATGCCAATCCCATTAAGATATGTTTGAAAGCTTTTTGTCAGTTCCATGATTATATATTGTCTTCTCTCACCATTGTCTCTCCATTCATCGCCGTAAACATAATCTGCCCTGTTTCCTGCTGCCTCAACTTCCTTGCCGTAATCCCAGTTTATCTTGCTTTCAATTGACCTTTTGTGTGAATCTCTCATTGTATAGCCTCCTTTTGAATAAGTAAGGAATATTGTGATTGCTTAAATAGATTTCTGTGGCAAAGATAAAATATTAAAAGAATTAATGCCGGCACTCTGCGAGCTTGCGAGTGGAGTTCGGAACGAAGTGACAGCAGGCGGGCTTTCTTAGATGCAAATGCTTTTGAAATACAAAAGAACCACTTGCCACTTGACAAGTATACACCTCAAGCTTATAAACTAATTTCGTAAGTTAAAGAGGTAATATGGACTTTAACCATTTAATATTGGATTCTATAGAAGATAAAAAACACTCTTTAATACTTGGGAAACCAATCGGAGAAATCAATCCGGAAATTATTGAGCAATCAAAGGGAATAGTTATCAGAAAATATAGGGGGCAATTCTTCCCATTAAGAATGCTATGCAATTATGAAATTGAAAGCTATGCTGCTAACAATACAGCAGCCAGAATCGTAAAGCTGCCGAAAAATATTGATGCAGACTTATGCAAAATATGGGGAGCATTAACTGCAGACGGGCATATAACAACAAAATCAAAAGCAGAGTATATAATTCAGATAACAGAGTGCGACCTGAAAGCGATAAATGCTTTCCAACAATGGTTTGAAAATTGCTTTGGGATTAAGCCAAATGTTTACAGATACAAGAAGTGCAATGCTTGGAGAATTTGTGTTAGTAATAAAATAGTCGGAAGGTATCTTGTTAAGATATTAGGATTTCCCACTAATAAAAAGAGCAATACTATAAGGGCACCTGATTTTTTAGATAATGAGATAAAAAAGAAGTCATTTTTAATCGGGGTTCTTACTTTTGATGCAGGAGTTAATTTAAGTGATAGTATCGAATTCTCAGTAAAAAATGAAGGGCTATTGAAAGATGTAGTATTTCTCTTGAAAGAGTTAAATATAAAGTTTACATACAACGGCAAAGCAGATAAAAACGGATTTTGGAGGTTACACACATGGAATTTAACTAGAGAAGAATTAAAGAAATGGTCTGAACTATTTGAAAATGGTTCCGAAAAACACCAGAAAATACTAGATATTCTATATGGATATAAAAAAGAGCCTAATTGCTTGTCTGAAGCAATATTTGCATTGGACAAAACATTTCCAAAGAAAAATGCCAGCATAACCTCTTTGAAAGACATATTTAATTATATTAAAGAACACAAAATAGTTTGTATTAATGAGCTATGCGAAAGCTTGAAAATAGAAAAAGAGACTACCATTAAGTATAGGAAAATATTAAAAAGGTGTAACATAATCAAAGAAGAGGCTATAAAGGATAAAAATTCGAAAATAAGGATTGTATATAACAATACAATTTCATCATG
>JBAZYQ010000051.1:0-7960 GCA_041659245.1 Candidatus Nanoarchaeia archaeon | reverse complement strand
CAAGGCTGATTATCGCGCTTGTGTCAAACACAATGCTCCTGTCCCTTGGTTTAATTTTAATTTTGCGCGCCATATAATCTCATTCAGTTACATATTGAATATTTTTCTTGCCGTCTGCAGCCTTTCCCTTATGGGCTTCGTGAACATCGGCATCTCGTCAACAAGCTTTGTCTGCCCGAGATAGTCCATCAGTTCCCAGGGGCTTACGCCCATCATCTCAGCAGCCCTTCCGACTGACAGGCCGTGCTCGTAAACTGCAAACCCCTTCTTGATTCTTGCCTTTTCTATGACTTCAGTCACATAAATGCCGAAAGTCGCGTCTATCTTTCCTATGCTTGCAAGCAATTGCTTGAGCTCTTCAAGATATTTTGGAAAATTATCCTCCTTAAGATAAGCTCTTGCCTCTTTCAGGTTTGCCATTACATCTGCCTTGAACCTTCCCCACTGCTTCTCAGACCTTATCTTTCTCTTTTCAACAATCTTTCCAAGAGAATAGATAATTATCGCGATTGAAACAGAATAAGAATCCTGGAATATGCCTGCATAATGTATTGTATAGTCGCTTATTGCCTTGAGCTTGTTTGAATCAATTGATGCAAAAGCCGTCTGCGCCTCATCAAGCGATTCAAGCAGCAGTTTTTTTAAGTCGTTGTCCAAAGTATCAGCCTCTTGTGTTTTAATAGGCTTGGAGATTATATAAGGTTTGCTGTATTGGCTTTTACTTCTGTTTGCCTGCTATTTTTGCAAAGATTAAGGCTGATTCGCCGCAAGCTTTTTAATCTCATGCAATAACACACCCGTATCATGGAAATTTATATGATTAACACAGGCAATAAGCATATTCTTTACTATAATCCCCCAAAGAAACATCCGAAAGCTGAAATTATTAAAAAAAGTTATGCCTGGCTGGGCAGAGGCAGTGAAAATCCCAAAGGCGAAAGAACAGGGCTTACAACAAGGGAATTCAGGATTTCGTCTGATTTGGAAGAAAGCATTAATGAGGCATACAGCGAGTTTGCCGAAAGCTCAAAAAGCAATATGGAAAAAATAAGCAATAAGATAAGAACAAGGACGTCAGCCATACTGAAAGAAGCTGCACATTCTGACTCTGCAATCCTGAATTATTCAAATGAAATCTCCGAAAGCAGCGCAAGGAAATACTTTTTGCGCATAGTGAAAAAAGAAAAAATAAAAAGCGGGGCTATTCTGGGCGCATGCGCTCTTGCATATCTTGCTTCATGGAACCCGGTGACTATGCCTGTCCCGACAATATGGCTGTTTGGGCCCGCAATGCTGTACCAGATGGCAGTCATAAGGACACTGGGCAAGGGCATTAAGAATATTGCATTTTCCCCAAGCACAGAGGTTGCAAAGCTTGAAAAAATAATTGCAGGAGAAAGGGGAATCGGGCTGGACAAGCAGGACCTTATTGATTACAGGGCTGCAAAAGACTTATAAATGCGTGGAAAATACCACCCTTGAGGCAAAACATGAAGAAATCTACCGAACGAAGTGAAGGGAGGCTTTGAATGCAATGAGAAAGTGCGACATACATGTTCATTCTGAAGGCTCAGATGGAGTTATAGGCATAACATTCACAAAGCTGTGCGGCGTAAAGGAATGCTATTCAACCCCTGAAGACATCTATAAGCTTGCAATAGCAAGAGGCATGGACTATGTCACAATCACAGACCATAACAGGCTTGACAAGTCTGTTTACCTTGTTGAAAAGATTGACAGGAAAAAATGTTTCACAGGATGCGAATACACAATACAATGCAATGATACTGCACACAAGGTTGATGTCGTATGCCTCGACATAAATGAAAAGCAGCACAAGGATTTAATGGCTTTGAGAAAAATTGGCGTAAAAGAATTTGCAGCTTATGTAAAGGAAAACAAGATACCGCATACACTGGCACACCCCGCGTGGCCTGTTGAGATGAATCCAAAGCTTACTCCCGAGATTGTTATCGGCTGGATAAACCTGTTTAATGTTATTGAAACAATAAACGGCGACATTGAGAGGGCAAATGACATTGCGCAAAGGCTTGTAAAGGCAAAAGGTTACAAGATGCATGATAAGAATCCTGAGCAGATTCTGGGAACTACCGGTGGAGGAGATGCGCACGTTTTAAGCGGAATTGCAAGAGCTTACACAGTTGCCCCGCATGCAAAAACCAAGGAAGGATTTCTCGAAGCAGTATTAAATGGAAATGTTTATGCTGAAGGAGAATATAGCAATCTTCAGCTTTTGAATGACCAGATAATGGAAGGTGTGCAAGCGCACATGCGCTTTGAATATCAGGAAATAAAAAGATTAGGCATAAGGGACTATGTAAAAAGAAACCCCATACACCTTGCATACATTGCCCTTGTCCCAATATTAAGCCCGATACTGCCAAAAGCAATAGCCAGGAATCTTAAGACAAGCATTGAAGAAAGGTCATATTCGCTTGAAAAAAAATGCGTTGATGCATTGCTCAACAAGGAATTCAAAGAAGAACTCATGGAGATTTATACCAAAATTACTCAAAGAAAAAAAGAGTTAGAAGAGGATATGAAGTCCCCGGGATTTTACCTGCCGCCTTTAAACGGATTGTGGGCAACATTGATAGAAAAAGTAAGGGAGAAATGGGATTTTGCAAACGCAGATTACGCGCCTGGAAATGATTAACAAGAATGAATTCGCCGGAATAAGAAAGGATTTGAAGGATTTTGAGGAAAAGAGAGAGGAGACCATCAGGAAATCAAGGGACATAATCATGCTTTCAAAGCAGATAATATATTCCACGCAGAGAAATGAGCTTAAAAAAGCAGAAGAGCTTTGCGGAGAAATAAGAAAATTAGTGAAAGAACTGCCTGCAGGCAATTATGACACTGACATGGAAACAGTTGCTGTGCAGGAATATGTTGAGGCTGTATGCTTTTATGAGTTTGTGAAGAATAAAAAACTTTTGACAAGAAAAGAACTTGGAGTCATTACAGGAGATTATCTTCTGGGGCTTTGCGACTTGACAGGCGAGCTTGTAAGGCAGGCTGTAAATGCCGTTATCAATAAAAAATATGATGAAGCCATTGAAATAAAAGAATTTGTTTCTGAGATTTACGGAGAGTTTCTTCAGTTTGATTTGAGGGGCGGGCAGTTAAGGAAGAAAGCGGATTCAATCAAGTGGAATCTCCGCAAGCTCGAGGATTTGGCTCTTGGAATCTCAATAAGAAGCCCTGTAGAGTTAAGGCAAGAGTCTGATTAAAAATCCTGCAGTTTATTTTAATTCAAATAGATTATCCTGGTTAATGTAAGATGATTGGCTTGCAGGCACTATAAGAATTCTCCCGTAACTGCCAGACATTTTGTCAAATTCACAAATACTCAGGCTATGGTGAGATTTAAGCCAGTCATCGCCCTTTAGATTGTCAACAGCCCAGTCCAAGCTTACTGAAGTATTGTGAAAAAAGCGAAACATATGAAGTCCCTGCTTTTTCGGATAATGGATATGAAATATCCCTGTTCCTGTTGAAATATGCCTGTCTTTTCCCTTAAATGAAGCAGATGACAGCAAAAAGGGGTTTTCTTTTAACTTAAAATATATGCCATATTCTGAGTTATCATCAAGCTCAAGTGTGACTGATGAAAAGGGAATATAAACCGGTGGCGAAAGCGGATATCCTATTGCCTGAAACTGTTCTCTTAGTCTTTTTTTTAGGTATTTATTGCCTTTATCATATAGCTCTTCAATTCTTAAGTCTAACGCCCTGTTGGCTATCAAGAGAAGCCCTAAATTTAAGTGGTTTCCCTTTAAAGCTGATGCAACTTGTTCATCAAATTCCGCAGAATGTGAATAATCAAAAAAGTTAGCTGTCCTGAATCCATGCTCCAGTAATATATCTTCCACCAAGCACATTGAGAAAGGGCCGCAGCCCTCTATAGTCCCATTTTCCTCATTAATCATTAAATCATATCTTTTCTTGCCTAGAAAATCCCAAAGCAACGGCTCTTTTTTCTTGAATTTTTCATCAACAATTTTGCAATACTCAGCAAAAACCAGCCTGCCTAAGTCTCCTGTTAATAGTGAAAGGCTTACTTGTGCTGAATCCAAAACTATCTGTTGCTCCATGGCACGCTTAAAATTAGCTCTATATTTAAATGTTTGGGCTAATTCAGAATTCCTGAATTTTCTTATAAGGAATATTTGCTTTTTCCAATAATGCTTTGACAATTTCCTTATGGGCTTTCAATCCTTTCCAGTCTAATAATATAAATTCTGGCTTTTCAACGTTCTTTTCAAGCATTTGCTTAAGCATTGCTTCATCAAGATTAGTTAATTGATATTCAGGACACATCTGCCCTATTGCATACTCTGTTCTTAGCAGGAATTTGTTATACTCTCTTGGATAATGAGGGCCGCCGATTGCAATCACTGCTTTGCATTCTTTTATTGGCTTTTGCAGGACATTCATTATTGTCTTTGCTATGATATTGCCTGCTTCTTTTATTCCCCATTCGTTATGCGATGAGCCGATTTCAATGAACATAACCGGCTTTTCAAGCAAAGGACCGTGATGAACTGTTTCAAGAGTTATTTCATAGCCTTCAAGCCCTTTTCCATTCTCATTCAACTCAAGAAACATTGCTTTCAGTAATGAAGCAGGGGCAATGCACAAAGACTTATCTTTCCCGCCCATCTCCGCCTTTCCAAAATTGCCCGGAACATGCACTGACAATGACTTCGTGCCTGCCTTTGACTGGTGCTTTGTGGCAAATATAAGAATGTCTGCGCTTATTTCCCTGTCAATATTCTCTGCGTGAATGGAATCCTTGTCAGTTTCATAGAGCAGGATATTGCCCAAAGAATGAAAGCCCCTTTCTGCTTTAAATGGATATAATTGAAGAAGCGAAGCCCTTATGTTCTTTCCAGCCTCGTCTTTGTTAGACGTTATTATTGCATAATTCATGGTGATATATTAAAATAAATGGGCCCAGAGTGATTCGAACACTCGACCTCCACCGTGTAAGGGTAGCGTCATAGCCGCTAGACCATGGGCCCGTAATGTCTTTGATTAAAATTAAATCATATTTAAAGCTATCTAAGCCCGGCTTTTGTAGACACTACGCAGAGATGCCGTAAGATTTATATATCTTTTCTGGCATAGAGATTAGAGCGCAGAAGAACTAAAAGAACATCTGCGCTAAAGTGGGAGGACGTTCTTGTTCCTGAGGGCGTTCTTACCCTTTTCTTTTTATCTCACAATCTCTCTCAGAATTATCTTGAAAATAAGTATCTTGCCTGCAAACTCGTGGTTCATGTCAAGAAGAACATCATTGTCATCAAGGGCAGAAACAATTCCCCTCAGATTGCCTTTAGATGTGTTAATCTTAAGCGCCATTCCTTTCTCAAGGTTAATGCCTGTATGCTCAAACAAGGCTCGCGGGTATTTTCTTACAAGCTCGCTCCTGTAAATGCCGTAACCTGCGTGAGGCTCAACAGCAATTGTCTTTTCCTCGCCCTGCCTCATTCCAATAAGTGCATCCTCAAAACCCCTTACGACTTTTCCCTCGCCTATTGAGAAAACAAGCGGCTCGTAATTATTTGAAGATTCACCTGCCTCTTTTGCAAATGATTTAACAGAAGTGGCAATCACTTTCCCATCAAGCATTGTTATATAATCAACTTTTACAGTATCGCCTTTTATAGCAAATGCCAAACAAGCACCTCAGAGTTTTTTAAGCTGTTTCTCGGCAGGTTCCATGTCTTTCCATGCAAGCTCAAACATTCCTGTCATTGCCTGCGCAAAGAAAGGGGAATTAACCCATACGCCTGAATCATTTGTTGGATGGACTCCTGCATCATTCATCAGCATAAAAAGGACTTCCTTGTTGTCAACAACGCAGAATCTTGAATCAGGCTTGCTAAGGTGCCTTATTTCAGCGTGAGGCATAAGCTCTTTTACAGCATCTGCTGACTCTTTTGTTACAGGCACTGCAATTCTTGCCTTGACGCCTTTCTTGTTAAGGCTCTGGAATAATGCTGCAAGATTCTCTTTCTTTCTTGAAATTCCGTTTGCGCTTGTTACAATCAATACGTCCTTATCAGCATTTTTCACCATTGTCTCAATCTGCATCTGAAGATTCTGCCTTCCTTTTACAGATGTCGACAAGTCGCTTGCATCAACAAACGCAACGCCGTTCTTGTGCAAAAGCTCAAGCTCCTTTACAAGATTATTTCCCTTTGTGCTGTCCAATCGCTTGGCGTGCTCAACAGCCTCGATATGAACAAATTTCTTTACCCTGTCAACAACCTCTCTCGGCTCGACAGCAAGATATTTGATAGGCTTTCCTGTTTTTAATGAGATAAAGCCTTTTTTCTCAAGGCTTTCAAGAACATCATAAGTCCTGGAACGCGGAACATCGCTTATTTCAGCAAGCTCTCCTGCTGTTGAAACTCCCCTCGAAAGAAGGGCTGTCCACACTTTGGCTTCATATAGGTTTAACTTGAAAAAATGGCGCAAATTATTCAAAAAATCTTTTTCCACTATCAATCAAATCACCTCACGATTTTTTTATGACAAGCATGGAATGATGGTTCCAATGCCTTTTCCCTTTTCGCAATAGTTACACTGTATTGTCACTGGAGTATTGCTCTTTTTTTATAGGACTTGGTTGTTTATAAAGTTTTTTAAAAGCAATCGGGCAGATAATAATAAGCCGGGCTGATTAGTTTTATAAACCTCTTTAGCCATGGAATATATATGGTGCTCTTGTGCTTTGACATGGATAATACTCTTCTTAAGTCAAATAAGGTTCATGTTGAGGCTTTCAACAAGGCATTTGCCCTGCACGGCTTGAAGAAAGTAAGTGCTAAAAGACTGATAAAGCATTTCGGCAAGATAGGATATCTTGTGATAAAAGCCATTTATCCAAAGCTTTCTGACGACAAGATTCATTCAATACTTGAATGGCACAACAGGTTTGTTGTTGAGGAAACATCCAAATATGCAAAGCAGATTCCGGGCGCTGACAGGACATTAAAGCAGCTGGACAAAAGCGGATACAAGCTTGCTTTATTGACTAACTGCTCGCACGGCGAGATAAATGAAATGCTGAAAAGCGCAAACATTGACATTAATTCATTTGACGCAGCCATAGGAGCCAATGACGTAAAGCACGGAAAGCCCTGGCCTGACGAGATAATAAAGGCTAAGAAGGTTTTGAATGCCCATACTGTATATATGATTGGGGATTCAATATATGATGTAAGGACAGGAAAGAAAGCCAAGGTGAATACTATTTCTGTATTAACAGGAGATTTTTCAAAAAAGCAATTGCTTGGGGAAAAGCCTGATTATATTCTTAGAAGCGTTGCTGATGTGCCTAAATTAATGAAAAAAATATATAATAATTAATGCAAAAAGAGGCTCTTGTGCTTTATTCTTTGTCTTTTTTGAAGTTTTTACATTGAACTTGAAAGGTTTACGGCGACGACGGAAAAATGCGCACTTTTCCGGACAAAACTTTATATATTAGTTCCGCATAAGTGCCCGCCATGGAAAAAAGAGGAACTGAAAAAATTGCTTGTTTGGTTAGATTGCCTCAAGCAATAGGGAAAAATTTATATAGTCAATTAGACTACATATTTGTAGCAATAACTGCTTCCCTTGTATTTTATAGGGAGATAGTTCCGGACACGCACTATATTAAAGAGCATGCAAGGGATGTTCCTTGGGAAGAAGTGGTTGAAATTATACTGGCCACGAAAAACCCGAGAAAAAAAGGAAGCAAATTTGAAATAGAATCAAACGGTTATTACATATTGTTTGAGGCAAAAAAAGGCATTATATATGTTATTAATGCCAAGAAGGGATAAGCAAAATGAACTGCGAAAGATGTAAAACACAATTGAAGGAAATCAAGGTCAGAGTGTATGGCGCAAAAAGCAAAGTAACTAGCTACCAATGCCCT